>NZ_CP134876.1:0-302420 GCF_032108445.1 Micromonospora halotolerans
GAAATCTCATCTTGAAGCGAGCTTCCGCTTAGATGCTTTCAGCGGTTATCCCTTCCGAACGTAGCTAACCAGCCGTGCCCTGGCGGGACAACTGGCACACCAGAGGTTCGTCCGTCCCGGTCCTCTCGTACTAGGGACAGCCCTTCTCAAGTATCCTACGCGCACGGCGGATAGGGACCGAACTGTCTCACGACGTTCTAAACCCAGCTCGCGTACCGCTTTAATGGGCGAACAGCCCAACCCTTGGGACCTGCTACAGCCCCAGGATGCGACGAGCCGACATCGAGGTGCCAAACCATCCCGTCGATATGGACTCTTGGGGAAGATCAGCCTGTTATCCCCGGGGTACCTTTTATCCGTTGAGCGACACCGCTTCCACATGCCAGTGCCGGATCACTAGTCCCGACTTTCGTCCCTGCTCGACCTGTCAGTCTCACAGTCAAGCTCCCTTGTGCACTTGCACTCAACACCTGATTGCCAACCAGGCTGAGGGAACCTTTGGGCGCCTCCGTTACCCTTTAGGAGGCAACCGCCCCAGTTAAACTACCCACCAGACACTGTCCCTGAACCGGATAACGGTCCGAAGTTAGATACCCAAATCAACCAGAGTGGTATTTCAAGATTGCCTCCACCCATACTGGCGTATGGACTTCACCGGCTCCCACCTATCCTACACAAGCTAACTCAAGTACCAATGTCAAGCTATAGTAAAGGTCCCGGGGTCTTTCCGTCCTGCCGCGCGTAACGAGCATCTTTACTCGTAGTGCAATTTCGCCGGGCCTGTGGTTGAGACAGTGGGGAAGTCGTTACGCCATTCGTGCAGGTCGGAACTTACCCGACAAGGAATTTCGCTACCTTAGGATGGTTATAGTTACCACCGCCGTTTACTGGCGCTTAAGTTCTCCGCTTCGCCCCGAAGAGCTAACAGGTCCCCTTAACGTTCCAGCACCGGGCAGGCGTCAGTCCATATACATCGAATTACTTCTTCGCATGGACCTGTGTTTTTAGTAAACAGTCGCTTCCCCCTGCTCTCTGCGGCCATACAACGCTCCACCCGCGCGGGGCTTCACGTCTCCGGCCCCCCTTCTCCCTAAGTTACGGGGGCAATTTGCCGAGTTCCTTAACCACAGTTCGCCCGATCGCCTCGGTATTCTCTACCTGACCACCTGTGTCGGTTTGGGGTACGGGCCGCTAAGAACTCGCTAGAGGCTTTTCTCGGCAGCATAGGATCACTGACTTCACCTGAATCGGCTCGGCATCACGTCTCAGCCTTAATGCGCCGCGGATTTGCCTACGGCACGGCCTACACGCTTACCCCGGCACAACCACCGGCCGGGCTCAGCTACCTTCCTGCGTCACCCCATCGCTTGACTACTACCCGCCAGGTTCCCACGCTCCCCACCATTGACCCGAAGGTCGCCGGCGGTTCGGGTGGTTAGCACAACGAGGTTCGTCAGGGTCGCTCTTTCGCGGGTACGGGAATATCAACCCGTTGTCCATCGACTACGCCTCTCGGCCTCGCCTTAGGTCCCGACTCACCCAGGGCGGATTAGCCTGGCCCTGGAACCCTTGGTCATCCGGCGGAAGGGTTTCTCACCCTTCTTTCGCTACTCATGCCTGCATTCTCACTCGTGCCGCGTCCACAACTGGGTCACCCCGTTGCTTCACTCGCGGCACGACGCTCCCCTACCCATCCACACACCTGCACAAGGAATCAAGTCCAAGCGAGGTTAAAATGTGAATGCCACAGCTTCGGCGGTGTGCTTGAGCCCCGCTACATTGTCGGCGCGGAACCACTTGACCAGTGAGCTATTACGCACTCTTTAAAGGGTGGCTGCTTCTAAGCCAACCTCCTGGTTGTCTATGCGACCCCACATCCTTTTCCACTTAGCACACGCTTAGGGGCCTTAGCTGGTGATCTGGGCTGTTTCCCTCTCGACTACGAAGCTTATCCCCCGCAGTCTCACTGCCGCGCTCTCACTTACCGGCATTCGGAGTTTGGCTGATTTCGGTAAGCTTGTGGGCCCCCTAGACCATCCAGTGCTCTACCTCCGGCAAGAAACACGCGACGCTGCACCTAAATGCATTTCGGGGAGAACCAGCTATCACGGAGTTTGATTGGCCTTTCACCCCTAACCACAGGTCATCCCCCAACTTTTCAACGTTGGTGGGTTCGGCCCTCCACGCGGTCTTACCCGCGCTTCAGCCTGCCCATGGCTAGATCACTCCGCTTCGGGTCTAGAGCATGCGACTAAAGAGCGCCCTATTCAGACTCGCTTTCGCTACGGCTCCCCCACACGGGTTAACCTCGCCACATGCCACTAACTCGCAGGCTCATTCTTCAAAAGGCACGCCGTCACCCCGCAAGGCTCCGACGGATTGTAGGCGAACGGTTTCAGGTACTATTTCACTCCCCTCCCGGGGTACTTTTCACCATTCCCTCACGGTACTCGTCCGCTATCGGTCACCAGGAAGTATTTAGGCTTACCAGGTGGTCCTGGCAGATTCACGGCAGATTTCAGGGGTCCGCCGCTACTCGGGAACACCCACAGAAGGTCAGCAACTTTCACCTACCGGACTATCACCGTCTACGGTCAGCCTTTCCAGACTGTTCGACTAGCCACTGACTTTGTAACTTCTCGAACAAGTGTCAGCTTGTTCAGCAGGGTCCCACAACCCCGACCACGCAACCCCTGACAGGTATCACACGCAGCCGGTTTAGCCTCAATCCGCTTTCGCTCGCCACTACTCACGGAATCACTCGTTGTTTTCTCTTCCTACGGGTACTGAGATGTTTCACTTCCCCGCGTTCCCCCCACACACCCTATGTGTTCAGGTGCGGGTGACACCACATGACTGGTGCCGGGTTTCCCCATTCGGACACCCTGGGATCACAGCTTGGTTGACAGCTCCCCCAGGCCTATCGCGGCCTCCCACGTCCTTCATCGGCTCCTGGTGCCAAGGCATCCACCGTTCGCCCTTGACAACTTGACCACAAAGATGCTCGCGTCCACTGTGCAATTCTCAACAAACGACCAACCCACAACCCGATCCGCCCCACACCAGCAACCCCTAACCAGGGATCCGGTATGCGAGGCCAGGTCATGCCTGGCGCCGGCGGAACTCTCGGTTCCGCTCACGGCTCTGAAAGACAACCGAGGTTGTTCCTTCAGGACCCAACAGGGTGCTTTGCACTCGCCGCCAGCCGCACCAGGACCCCGTTCCACACCACCGAAGTGGCCGTACTAGAAGGAACCTGGCCGTTGCCGGCACCGAGCTCGCCAGTGTCTCCGCCATTGAGCACCCCGACCCGACATTCGCGGGCCGCGGGCTCCTTGCACCCTTTCGGGTGAAGGTGCTCCTTAGAAAGGAGGTGATCCAGCCGCACCTTCCGGTACGGCTACCTTGTTACGACTTCGTCCCAATCGCCAGCCCCACCTTCGACGGCTCCCTCCACAAGGGTTGGGCCACCGGCTTCGGGTGTTGCCGACTTTCGTGACGTGACGGGCGGTGTGTACAAGGCCCGGGAACGTATTCACCGCAGCGTTGCTGATCTGCGATTACTAGCGACTCCGACTTCACGGGGTCGAGTTGCAGACCCCGATCCGAACTGAGACCGGCTTTTTGGGATTCGCTCCACCTCGCGGTATCGCAGCCCATTGTACCGGCCATTGTAGCATGCGTGAAGCCCTGGACATAAGGGGCATGATGACTTGACGTCATCCCCACCTTCCTCCGAGTTGACCCCGGCAGTCTTCGATGAGTCCCCGCCATAACGCGCTGGCAACATCGAACGAGGGTTGCGCTCGTTGCGGGACTTAACCCAACATCTCACGACACGAGCTGACGACAGCCATGCACCACCTGTGACCGCCCCCGAAGGACCTCACATCTCTGCGAGTTTTGCGGCCATGTCAAACCCAGGTAAGGTTCTTCGCGTTGCATCGAATTAATCCGCATGCTCCGCCGCTTGTGCGGGCCCCCGTCAATTCCTTTGAGTTTTAGCCTTGCGGCCGTACTCCCCAGGCGGGGCGCTTAATGCGTTAGCTGCGGCACAGGGAACCGGAGAGGCCCCCCACACCTAGCGCCCAACGTTTACAGCGTGGACTACCAGGGTATCTAATCCTGTTCGCTCCCCACGCTTTCGCTCCTCAGCGTCAGTATCGGCCCAGAGACCCGCCTTCGCCACCGGTGTTCCTCCTGATATCTGCGCATTTCACCGCTACACCAGGAATTCCAGTCTCCCCTACCGAACTCTAGCCTGCCCGTATCGACTGCAGGCCCGCAGTTGAGCTGCGGGTTTTCACAGTCGACGCGACAAGCCGCCTACGAGCTCTTTACGCCCAATAAATCCGGACAACGCTCGCGCCCTACGTCTTACCGCGGCTGCTGGCACGTAGTTGGCCGGCGCTTCTTCTGCAGGTACCGTCACTTACGCTTCGTCCCTGCTGAAAGAGGTTTACAACCCGAAGGCCGTCATCCCTCACGCGGCGTCGCTGCATCAGGCTTCCGCCCATTGTGCAATATTCCCCACTGCTGCCTCCCGTAGGAGTCTGGGCCGTGTCTCAGTCCCAGTGTGGCCGGTCGCCCTCTCAGGCCGGCTACCCGTCGTCGCCTTGGTAGGCCATCACCCCACCAACAAGCTGATAGGCCGCGAGCCCATCCCAGGCCGAAAAACTTTCCACCTTCCCTCATGCGAGGAAGGGTCATATTCGGTATTAGCCCCGGTTTCCCGGGGTTATCCCAAAGCCTAGGGCAGGTTGCTCACGTGTTACTCACCCGTTCGCCGCTCGAGTACCCCGAAGGGCCTTTCCGCTCGACTTGCATGTGTTAAGCACGCCGCCAGCGTTCGTCCTGAGCCAGGATCAAACTCTCCAACAAAAATCTTTGTTGAACAATCATCCTGACAACAAAAGTGTTGCCAAAGGAATCCCAACCAGCAAAGCCTCCAAAAGAAGACCTGCCAGTCCGGGGTATAAATCAATTTGGCACTGGCTTATCAAGCACCCTGTTGAGTTCTCAAAGAACAACCACACACCATCCGAAAACCCCACACCGTGAGGCCCCCGTCCGGGGCATTTCGTTCAACCGCACCCGCCGCTCTCGCGCCGGGCACTTTTACTACGTTACCCGCTGGTTTCTGCCGTGTCAAACCGGTGTTTCGCGGTTTGTCATGCTTCCACCCTATTAACCGGGCACCACCAATCGACCGGCTGGCGCCGGGCGCTTCGTGGGTTTCGGCAGGACGGCCGCCGCGGTTTCCCGCTCGCTCGTCCGTGTCCCTGCCGGTCGACAACCTTACCCGGTCGGTTCCGCCTCACCAAATCCGCCTCCCGGCGAATCGGGGCACCGCCCGGTCCAGGGTCCGATGGAGTCAACCATCCTCACCCGGTCGTCATTCCCGCGCTCCGGCCTCCAGGTCTTTCGCCTGTTTCGTCCGTTCCGCGCTGGCAGAGAGAAAGCTACGCGCCCGGCGGATTGATCGTCAAATCCGCCGGGCGCGTCCCGCGTCACACCGTCGACGGACGGCTATCTGCCCAGCTCGACGCCGGCGAAGTTGCGCTTGCCCCGGCGCAGCACCAGGTAGCGGCCGTGCAGCAGGTCCGCCGGCGACACCGTCGCGTCCACCTCGGCGATGCGCACGTTGTTGACGTACGCGCCGCCCTCGGCGATGACCCGGCGGGCCTCCTTCATGCTCGGCACGAGACCCGACTCCTTGAGCAGGCCCGCGACGTCGGGCAGCTCGTCGAGGTGCACCAGGCCGGCCTCGGTGAGCGCGGCGCGCAGGGTCTCCGGAGCCAGTTCGTCGAGCGCGCCGCGACCGAAGAGCGCCTGGCTCGCCGCGACCGCCTGGGCCATCTCCCGCTCGCCGTGCACCAGGGCGGTCAGCTCCTCGGCGAGGGCCCGCTGGGCGAGCCGCGCCTGCGGGCGTTCCGCCGTGGCCTTCTCCAGCTCCTCCAGCTCCTGCCGGGAGCGGAAGCTGAAGTACCGCAGGTAGCGGGTGACGTCCCGGTCGTCGGCGTTGACCCAGAACTGGTAGAAGGCGTAGGGGCTGGTCATCTCCGGGTCGAGCCAGACCGCGCCGGTCTCGCTCTTGCCGAACTTGGTGCCGTCCGACTTGGTGACCAGCGGGGTGGTGAAGGCCTCCACCGGTCCGGCGCCACGGCGCCGGATGTAGTCCACCCCGGCGGTGATGTTGCCCCACTGGTCCGAGCCGCCGTACTGGAGCTGGCAGCCGTGCCGCCGGTGCAGCTCGAAGAAGTCGTTGGCCTGGAGCAGCTGGTAGCTGAACTCGGTGTAGCTGATCCCGGTCTCCAGCCGGGCCTTGACCACCTCCCGGGCCAGCATCTTGTTCACCGGGAAGTGCTTCCCCACGTCCCGGAGGAACTCCACCACCGACATCTCGCCGGTCCAGTCCAGGTTGTTGACCAGCTGGGCCGCGTTCTCCCCCTCGTACGTCACGAAGGGCGCGAGCTGGTCGCGGATGCGCTGGACCCAGCCGGCGATGACCTCGGGCGGGTTCAGGGTGCGCTCGGCGCTCTCCTTCGGGTCGCCGATCTGACCGGTGGCGCCGCCGACCAGCAGCAGCGGCCGGTGCCCGGCGAGCTGGAGCCGGCGCGCCATGACGACCTGCATGAGGTTGCCGACGTGCAGGCTGGGCGCCGTCGGGTCGAAGCCCACATAGAAGGTGGTGCTCCCGCCGTCGAGCAGCGCGCGCAGCTCGTCGAGGCCGGTCGAGTCCTGGATGAGGCCCCGCCACAGCAGGTCTTCGGTCAGGGAGTCCCGCCCCTGCGGGTGGTTGCTGTCGGTCACGGTCACCGATTCTCCCCCATCGCGGGCCCGGACCCGTACCGGGTTTGGCGACATCGGTGCCGACTAGGCTGGCGACGCCGTCGCGCGAGAGGGAGGGATCGCTGTGGAGGAGCCGGATCTGACCGGGGGCTTCGTCGCCCTGCTGGGCCTGAAGTTCGACGAGGTGAGCGGGGACCGGGTGGTCATCCGCTGGCAGGTCCGTCCGGAGCTGCACCAGCCGTACGGGATCCAGCACGGCGGGGTCTACTGCTCGGTCGTGGAGACGGCGGCCAGCATCGGCGGCGCCCTGTGGCTGGGCGACAAGGGCAAGGTCGTCGGGGTGTCCAACCAGACCGACTTCCTGCGCGCGGTCCGCGACGGGGAGCTGACCGCGGTCGGGACCCCGATCCATCGTGGCCGCAGCCAGCAGCTCTGGCTCGTGGAGATCACCGACGAGGGCGGCCGGCTGGTGTCGCGCGGCCAGGTGCGGCTGCAGAACCTCACCTCCGCCTGATCGCGGGCTGATCGATTCGCCCCAGATCGGGGATCTGACGCCGATATCGTCGCGTCGATGAGCCCGGCCACTCCCGACCCGACGTGAGGAAACTCTTCGCGGCCACGCTCGGCGTGCTGTCCGCCGTCGGCGGCTTCGTCGACATCGGCGACCTGGTGGCGGCGAGCCAAGCCGGCGCCCGCTTCGGGATGGCCCACGCCTGGGTGCTGCTTGTCGGGGTGGTGGGCATCTGCGCGTACGCGGAGATGGCCGGCCGGATCGCGGCGGTGAGCGGCCGGGCCGTGTTCGACCTGGTCCGGGAGCGGCTGGGGCCGCGGGTGGCGCTGCTCAACCTGGTCGCCTCCTGGCTGGTCACGGTGATCACCCTGGCCGCCGAGCTGGGTGGGGTGGCGCTGGCGTTGCAGCTCGCGACCGGGTGGAGCCACCTGCTCTGGGTGCCGGTGGCCGCCGTGGCGGTCTGGCTGGTGTTGTGGCGGATGCGTTTCGAACTGATGGAGCGGGTCTTCGGTCTGGCCGGGCTGGCGCTGCTGGTCTTCGCGGTCGCGCTGTTCGCGCTGCCCACGGACTGGGCGGAGCTGGGGCACGGCGCCTTGCGCGTCAGCTCCGCCGGCGAGAGCTGGTCGGTGTACTGGTTCGTGGCGGTGGCGCTGTTCGCGTCGACGGTCAGCCCGTACGAGGTGTTCTTCTTCTCCTCCGGCGGGGTCGAGGAGCGGTGGAGCGCCGCCGACCTGGCGCACGCCCGGTCGAACGTGCTGATCGGGTTTCCCGTCGGGGGCTTCCTGGCGCTGTCGCTGATCGCCGTGGCGACGGTGGCGTACCACCCGTCCGGGGCGTCGCTGGACACCCTCGACCAGGTGGCCCGGCCGGTGGTGACCGCGCTGGGCGGGGCCGGCCTGGCCGCCGCGGTGCTGGCGTTCTTCGCGGTGACCTTCGGGGCGGCCCTGGAGACCGGCCTGTCCGCCGCGTACGCGGCGTCGCAGTACTTCGGCTGGCAGTGGGGGAAGCGGGTCAGCCCCCGGGAGGCGGCCCGGTTCCACAGCGTGCTGCTGGTCGGGCTGCTGCTCGGGGTGCTGCTGCTGATGACCAGCGTGGACCCGATCCGGCTCACCGAGTACATGCTGGTGCTCAGCGCCGTGGTGCTGCCGCTGACGTACCTGCCGATCCTGGTGGTGGCGAACGACCGCAACTACCTCGGTGACCGGGTCAACGGGTGGTGGACGAACCTGCTCGGGGCGCTGTTCCTGCTGCTCATCGTCGCCGCCTCGGTGGCGGCGCTCCCGTTGGCGATCATCACGAGGATGGGGCGATGAGGATCCAGCTCGCCAAGCAGTTGCTCGACCGGCAGATCGTCGACGTCGACGGCCGGTTGGTCGGGCGGGTCGACGACATCGCGTTCGCCGTCGACGAGGACGGCTACCCGTACGTGGACTGCCTGCTCACCGGGCAGGAGGCGCTCGGGCAGCGGATCGGGGGCCGGATCGGGCGGCTGCTGGTGGCCGTCGCCGACCGGTTCACCGACGACCCGCCGGTGCCTCCGCTGCGGGTCGCGCTCACCCAGGTCGACCGGGTCGACAGCGTGGTGTGGCTGCGCTGCCCGGCGGCGGACCTGCCGCCCTCGCCGGTGGAGTCCTGGCTGCGCCGGCACCTGATCGACCGGATTCCCGGAGCGGGCCGTGCGAGCGGGTGAGCTGCTCGGCCGGACCGCGTACGACCTGCACGGGCGGCGGTTGGGCCGGGTCGTCGACGTGGTGGTGCGGGGCGGCTGGCCACCGGAGCGGCTGCGGATCACCGACGTGATCGTCGCCGGCCACTGGTGGACCCGGGTCACGAGCCGGCTGATCGGGCCGGAGCGGCATCCGTCGGGGCCGTGGCTGCTCCGCGCGATCGCCCGGGTGCTGGGGCGCAGCACCCTCCAGGTGCCCGCCGACTCGGTGCAGCTGCTCCCACCGGTGTCCGGCTTCCCGTTCGGCCCGCCGGCCGGGCGCCGCTGAGGTCAGCCCCGGGCCTCGTCGAGGACCGGCGTGCCGTGGCCGTCGGCACGCTCGGCGTCCTCGACGTGGTCGCGGCGGGTGTGCCGGCGGATCCGGACCTCGGTGATGGCGTGGTGGTCGACGCCGCCCACGGCCAGGTCCCAGCCGTCGACCCGGACCCGCTCCCCGGCCACGGTGGGGATGTGCCCGAGGCAGATGAGCACGAGCCCGGCGATCGTGGTGTAGTCCCCCGGCGGCCGGTTGGGCAGCTCGACGCCCAGGTCGGTGAGGTCGTGCACCGGGAAGGTGCCGGGCAGCACCAGCGTGCCGTCCTCCTCCGTGCGGACCGAGCCGAGGTCCCGGTCGGTCTCGTCGTAGATCTCGCCGACGATCTCCTCGAGGATGTCCTCCAGGGTGACGATGCCGTCGACGGCGCCACGCTCGTCGACCACCAGCGCGATGTGCTGGCGTTCCGCCTTGAACTGGCGCAGGGCGTCGACCACCGGCAGCGAGTCGGGCAGCAGCATGGGGGGTCGCGCGATCTCGTCGACCGGCCGGTCGTCGGGGACGCCGACCAGGTCGCGCAGGTGGATCACTCCGACCGCGTCGTCCAGGCCGCCGTGCCGGACCACCGGCGCCCGGGAGTGGCCGGTCGCGGCGAGGACCAGCCGGGCGGCCTCCGCGGTCGTCCCGCTGTCCAGGGTGAAGACCTGCAATCGGGGTACGAGCACCGCGCGCAACTGCCGGTCGGCGATCTCCACGGCGCCGGCGATGATGGTCCGCTGCTCCTTGGTGAAGCCGTGGTTGCCGGCCACGATGTCACGCAGTTCGTCGGGGCCGATCTCGTCCGGCTCGTGTTTCGGGTTGAGCCCGAACAGGCGGACCACCAGGTCGCTGGTGGCGCCGAGCGCCCAGACCGCCGGTCGGGTCACGCTGGCCAGCAGGTCGAGCGGGCGGGCCACGACGAGGGCCCACCGCTCGGCGGACTGCATGGCGATCCGCTTCGGGGCCAGCTCGCCGAAGACCAGGGTCACGAACGTCAGCGCCAGGGTGACCCCGACGATGGCGACCGTCTCGGCGGCGTCACCGAACGCCCCGAGCAGCGGGACGAGGGGCTTCGCGAGGGACACCGCCGCGGCGGCGGAGGCCAGGAAGCCGGCCAGGGTGATCCCGATCTGGATGGTGGCCAGGAACCGGTTGGGGTCCTTGGCCAGCCGGGCCAGGGTGCGCCCGGCCCGGCTCGCGCGTTCCAGCCGCTGGAGCTGGCTGTCGCGCAGCGACACCAGGGCCATCTCGCTGCCGGCGAAGGCCGCGTTGACGATCACCAGAACTGCGACCAGGGCCAGCTGGCTCCAGTAGCTCTGCACGCGCGGTTCTCTCCCTCGACCCGACCCGGGCCGGCCGCCGTGGCCGACCCGTCGCCGACCGTGGCCCGGGCGGCGTCGCCCCTCTGTGCCCCGCGGGCGGGCCGCGCAATCCTCCGGTCGCGGGTCAGGCGGGCGCGGGCAGGTCCAGCACGTACGCGTCGCCCTCCGGCCGGAAGCCCAGCCGGTGGTAGTAGGGGGCGACCATGCCGCGCGGGCTGACGACCCGGCGAAAGCCGCGGTCGGTGAACAACCGGCTGCGCCGGTAGACGAACTCGCCGGGGGTGAAGTCGCGGAACGGCGGGGTCACGTAGTCGAGGTCGATCTGCGCCACCCCGCCGGCCTCGGCGTGCGAGACCACCACACCGACCACCTCGTCGGCGCGGACCACCAGGAACGCCGAGCGGTCGGCCGCGGCCGGGTCCCAGCGGAAGTCGGGGTTGAACCGGGCGATGTCGGCGGCGTGCACCCGCAGGGTGTGGGCCAGGAAGGCGTCGCCGGTGCCCACCTCGACCACCTCGTAGGTCTGCGCGTCGTGGCGGGTGGCGAGCATCGTCCGCAGGTACCAGACGTTGATCACGGCGAGCACCACGTTGAGCCCGACCATGGGCCACACGTGCACGGCGGCGTTGTAGCCGATCAGGATGAGGCAGCCGACCAGGTTGAGCGCGCGAAGCCGCAGGATGCGGGTCTGCAGCAGCGACCAGACCAGCAGCGCGGAGCCGGCCCAGCCGACGAGTTCCAGCCAGTTCACCCCGGGGAGACTAGTGGTCACCCAGGTCAGCCGGCGCGGCGGGCAGCTCCAGCAGGTGTTCCTCGACCTCGGCGCCGCGGCTCTCCGCGTACCCCGAGTCCTCGCCGACCACGACGAAGCCGCACTTGCGCAGCACCGCCAGGGAGGCGGCGTTGTCCTTGGCGGCGCGGGCGTGCACCGGCCGCTGCGGCAGCTCGCGCAGCAGCGCGGCGAGCGCCGCGGTGGCGTGGCCCCGACCCCAGCGGGCGGGGTCGATCCAGTAGCTGACCTCGGTGCGCTCCCCCACCGGGAAGGCGGCCACGCGCCCGACCACCGCGCCGTCGACCGTCACCGTGCGGTTCACGATGCGCGGGTCGGCCCGGATGCGGGCCCAGTGGGCGTCGAAGGCGGCCCGGTCGGCCGGGTCCTTCGGGCCGAACGCGGCCATCCAGTTGGCCTGCGGATCCTGCTCGTGGGCGAAGAACGCCGGCAGGTCCTCGTCGCGTACCGGGCGGAGCCGCACCTCACTGGTCATCGCCGGAGGATACGCGGACCCACCGACGGAACCGGGGGTTCGGGCCGCCCGCTCGTGTCGGCGCCGGAGGAACGGCCGGCGGGCGTCGCATCACCCGGGCGATGGACCGGCGCCGAAGTCGGTGCCGGACGGACCGGGTGGGAGCAGAGGATCCACGGATGAACAGGATGCTGCACCGCCCGCGGCGCCGGGCGTTCCCGATGCGTACCGTCCGACCTTCCGTCGTCGGCCCCACGGCGGCCGGCCCGCGTGCCCTGGGCCCGACGGCGGCCGCGCCCCTGGCGCTCGCCGCGGCGGCGATCGGGGCCGTGGCGATCGGCCGGCTGATGATCGCGCGCCTGGCCGTCCGCCGGGCGGTGATCCGGGAGCTGCGGATCGGCCGGCTGGAGGTGGACGAGCTGGTCGTCCACCGGCACGCGGCAGGTCAGCCGGTCGGCGGAAGCGCCGTCGGGTAGCCGTACAGGTCCAGCAGTCGCACCCGGGACGCCTGCAGCCGGTCCACCACGACGCTCATGAAGCGGGTGGTGAGCTGCCGGCCGACGGCGTCGTCGGACTCCATCAGCCGGCGCACCCCCGCGGCGCTGAACTCGACCGCGGTGCTGCGCTGGACGGCGACCGCGCCGAACTGCCAGCGGTAGGGCGGGAACAGCCACGACCAGCCGAGCACCCCGCCCGGGCCGATCGTCTCGATCCCCACGTCGCCGCGGCCGGGCACCGGGAAGTCCAGCGCCACCTGGCCGCCGCGGACCAGCCAGAACCGCTCGGCCGGCTGTCCCGCGCGGAACAGCCGGTGCCCGGGGTGCCAGACCACCGGCCGGGCGTAGCCGGTCAGCGGGGGCAGCCACTCCTCCGGCAGCCCGGCGAGGAAGGGGTGTACACGGAGCATCTCCAGCGGGGTCATCGGTCGCTCGCCTCCCAGGGTCGGACGGGGGACCCCGGCCGCCCACCGGGTCAGGGTGCGCACGCGGCACGGGCGGATCGTCCCGACTCCATCGGACTCCGGTCCGGCCCGGACCGTCAGGGCCGTTGGTCCCGAACCGGCCGGGTGCAAGGCCTCTGCCGGCGGGACGCCGACCGGAGAACCCTGGAGGTGAACGAAGGAGGACGTGATGACCGACAGATCCGGCGCTCCCGTCGTCGTGGGCGTGGACGGTTCCCCCACCGCTCTGGACGCGGTCCGGGTGGCCGCGCGGACGGCGGCCACCCGGCACCGGCCGCTGCGGGTGGTGCACGCGTTCCAGTGGCCGCTGCTCGGCACCCCGCTCGGCCCGGTGGCGGCCGCCCTCCCGCACGAGGAGCTGCGGCAGGAGGCGGAGAAGGTGGTCGCCGAGGCGCTCGACGAGGCCCGCAAGGTCGAAGCCGAGCTGCCGGTGACCGGCGCGGTACGCGACGGCGCCGCCGTCCCGGTGCTGCTGGACGAGAGCCGGGACGCCGCGCTGCTGGTCCTCGGCCACCGCGGGCTCGGCGGGTTCGCCGAGCTGCTGGTCGGCTCGGCGGCCGTCGGGCTCTCCGCCCGGGCGGACTGCCCGGTGCTGGTGGTGCGGGGCGAGCCGCGCGCCGACGGCCCGGTCGTGGTCGGGGTGGACGGCTCGGCGCTGTCCACCGAGGCCATCGGCTTCGCGTTCGCCGAGGCGGCCCGGCGCGGCACCGACCTGGTGGCGGTGCACGCCTGGCTCTACCCGGCCCCGGTCGGCCCCGGCGACATGGTGCCGCTGGCGTACGACCTCGAGGCGCTGCGCGCGGAGGAGGAGCGGGTGCTCGCCGAGGCGGTCGCCGGCTGGGCCGCGCGCCACCCCGAGGTGCGGGTACGGCGCAAGCTGGTCGCCGCCGCCCCGGCGGCGGCGCTGGTGGCGGAGTCCGCCGACGCCCAGCTCGTCGTCGTCGGCGCGCACGGCCGGGGCAGCCTGGGCGGGCTGCTGCTCGGCTCGGTCAGCCACGCGGTGCTGCACCACGCCCGCAGCCCGCTGGCCATCGTCCGACACCGCCGGGGCCCCGCCGCGGGCTGACCGTCCCCCGTCCGCGCCGGCCCCTTCCCCCCTCGGCCGGCGCGGACGGCCGCGTTCGGGCTCGGCGGGCGGGGTCGTCGTCGACAATGGGCGGAGCCGACCGGAGGGATGCCGATGAACCGACCTGTCGTGGTGGGTGTCGACGGATCGTCGACCAGCCTCACCGCCGCCGAACACGCCGCCCGGGCCGCCGTGGCGCGGTCCCGGCCGCTGCACGTGGTGCACGGCTACCTGCACCCGCTCGGCTACGGGGTGCCGCTCAACCCGTACGACCTCGGGGTGCCGGCGCCCACCGAGGAGGCGCAGAAGATGTTGGAGCAGGTGGCCACCGAGCTGGTCGACCGGCATCCGGGCCTGCGGGTGGAGGTGCGCCAGGTGGCCGGTGGCCCGGGCGCCGCCCTGATCGAGGAGTCCCGCCGGGCGGAGCTCGTGGTGGTGGGCAGCCGGGGTGTGGGCGGCTTCGCCGGGCTGCTGCTCGGCTCGGTGAGCAACCAGGTGGCGCAGCACGGGCACTGCCCCGTGCTGGTGGTCCGCCCGGCGGAGCAGCCCATCCCGGTGCGGGGGCCGGTGCTGGTCGGGGTGGACGGGTCCGAGTCGGCCGCGTACGCCGTCCGGATCGCCGCCGACGAGGCGGTCCGCCGGGACGCCGATCTGGTGCTCGTGCACGTCCGCACGCCGGAGCGGGGCGCGGTGGCGCCGGACGCCGCGGCGGAGGCCACCGCCGCCGCGCAGGCTGAGTCGGCGGAGCTGCTGGCCGGGGCGGCTGCCCGGATCCGCACGGACCATCCGGTGCTGAGCGTGGCCGAGCGACCCGTGCGGGGCACGTCCCCGGAGCAGGCGCTGATCGAGGCGAGCGGGGAGGCGGCGCTGGTGGTCGTCGGCTCCCGGGGCCGGGGTGGCTTCGCCGGGCTGCTGCTCGGCTCGGTCAGCCAGGCGCTGGTGCAGCACGCCCACTGCCCGGTGCTGGTCGCGCACCCGTACGAGCCGGACGGCGACTGAGGCCGCCGGCCGGCCGTCGGGTCGCGGCCCGGGCTGACCGGCCGTCGGGTCGCGGCCCGGTTTTCAGGCCGGGTCGCGGCCGGCGAGCAGGTCCTCGAAGCTGGTGGTGAGTGCGAACGGGTCGGCCGGCCCGGTCGCCGCCGGGCGGCGGTCGACCTGCTCGGCCAGCTCGATGCCGGCCCGGCGGATCCGGGAGCGCAGCGCACGGTCGGCGCCGTCGCCGGCCCAGTCCTCCGGGGCGGCGAACACCGCCGTGGGCAGCACGACCGCCCGCAGGTACGTGAACATCGGCCGGACCGCGTGCTCCAGGGCGAGCGAGTGCCGGGCGGTGCCACCGGTGGCCCCGATGAGCACCGGCCGGTCGGCCAGCGCCTCCTTCTCGACGACGTCGAAGAACGACTTGAACAGCCCGCTGTAGGACGCGTTGAAGATCGGGGTGACCGCGATCAGGCCGTCCGCGCCCGCGACGGTGTCCAGCGCCGCCCGCAGGGCGGCCGGCGGGAAGCCGGTGAGCAGGTGGTTTACGACGTCGTGGGCGTGCTCGCGCAGGTCCACCGTGTTGATCTCCACCTCGGCGCCGCGCCGGACCAGCTCGTCGCGGGCGGCCGCGGCGAGCTGGTCGGCGAGCAGGCGGGTCGACGAGGGCTGGCTGAGGCCGGCCGAGACCACGGCCAGGGTGCGGCGGGTCATCGGGCCTCCTCCGGCGCCCTGCCGGTCACGTCGTCGACGGCGTGGACCGTGCTGTCCTTGGCGCCACCGGCCGCGGCCAGCAGCGACGCGTGGGTCGGCGCCTCGGGCACGTGCGCGGGGCGCAGCGAGTCGAACTCCTTGCGCAGCACCGGGACGACCTCCTCGCCGAGGAGGTCGAGCTGCTCCAGGACGGTCTTCAGCGGCAGCCCGGCGTGGTCCATGAGGAAGAGCTGGCGCTGGTAGTCGCCGACGTACTCCCGGAAGCTCAGCGTGCGGTCGATGACCTGCTGCGGGCTGCCCACGGTCAGCGGGGTCTCCCGGGTGAACTCCTCCAGCGACGGCCCGTGCCCGTAGACCGGGGCGTTGTCGAAGTACGGCCGGAATTCGCGGACCGCGTCCTGCGAGTTCCTGCGCATGAAGACCTGGCCGCCGAGGCCGACGATGGCCTGGTCGGCGGTGCCGTGGCCGTAGTGCGCGTAGCGCTGCCGGTAGAGGGCGACCATCCGCTGGGTGTGCTCCTTGGGCCAGAAGATGTGGTTGGCGAAGAAGCCGTCGCCGTAGTACGCGGCCTGCTCGGCGATCTCGGGGCTGCGGATCGAGCCGTGCCAGACGAACGGCGGCACGCCGTCGAGCGGGCGCGGCGTCGAGGTGAACGACTGCAACGGGGTGCGGAACCGGCCCTTCCAGTCGACCACGTCCTCCCGCCACAGCCGGTGCAGCAGGTCGTAGTGCTCGATGGCGAGCGGGATGCCGTTGCGGATGTCCTGCCCGAACCAGGGGTAGACGGGGCCGGTGTTGCCGCGGCCCATCATGAGGTCGACCCGGCCGTCGGCCAGGTGCTGGAGCATCGCGTAGTCCTCGGCGATCTTCACCGGGTCGTTGGTGGTGATCAGCGTGGTCGAGGTGGACAGCAGCAGCCGCTCGGTGCGGGCCGCGATGTGGCCGAGGATGGTGGTGGGCGACGACGGCACGAACGGCGGGTTGTGGTGCTCGCCGGTGGCGAACACGTCGAGCCCGACCTCCTCGGCCTTGAGCGCGATGGCCACCATGGCCTTGATCCGCTCATGCTCGGACGGCAGCCGCCCGGTGGTCGGGTCGACCGTGACGTCGCCGACGGTGAAGACTCCGAACTGCATGACCAGCTCCTCGGGTGGGTCCGGACCGCCCCGGCCCGGAATCGCTCCGCACAACATATTTGACGAAGCAACTATTCCACCCGGGCCCCACCCCCGGGTGGGCGGCCTCACCCTAATCCCACGGCCCAGTTGACCAAGAAGTTTGCGTCACCGACGAGCCCGATCCCGGCGCAAACTTCTTGATCAACGACGCTGCCCCCGGCGGTCCGGGGGGTCGGTGGGGTGGGTCAGCCGCCTGCTACCGAGGGGAGGATCTGGATCTCGGCGCCCTCGGGGACCCTGGTGTCGAGGGCGCCGGTGTGGCGGCAGTCCTCGCCGTCGACGTAGACGTTGACGTAGCGGCGCAGGTCGCCGCGCTCGTCGCGGATCCGGCGGGCCAGCCGCGGCCACGTGGTGGCCAGTTCGTCGAGGACCGCGCGCAGCGTGCCGGCGGCGGCCACCGCGAGGCGGCCCTCACCGCCCGTCTCGGCGCGCAGCGGACCGGGCAGCAGCACGGTGACCACTCAGACCTCCGCGGCCCGGACGCAGAGCACGTCCGGCAGGTGCGCGGCGACCAGCGACCAGGAGTCGCCCTCGTCGGCGCTGGCGTAGACCTCGCCGGAGCGGGTGCCGAAGTAGACGCCGGCCGGGTCGTGGTCGTCGGCGCACATGGCGTCGCGCAGCACCGCCGGATAGAACGGGCCGTCGGGCAGGCCGGCGGTCAGTGGCTCCCAACTCGCGCCCGCGTCGGCCGAGCGGTAGACCCGGCAGCGCCGGTCGGTGGGGAACCGCTCGCCGTCGGCGGTCAGCGGGAAGGCGTAGACGGTGCCCGGGCGGGACGGGTGGGCGACGATCGGGAAGCCGAAGTCGCTGGGCAGGCCCGCGGCGATCGAGGTCCAGCTGCGCCCGTCGTCGTCGGAGCGGTAGACCCCGTGGTGGTTCTGCGCGTACAGCCGCTCGGGGTCGCCGGCGTCCCGGGCGATCTTGTGGACGCACTGGCCGAACTCGGGCCACTCGTCAGGCAGGAAGTAGGCCCGGATCCCGGTGTTGCCCGGCGCCCAGCTCGCCCCCGCGTCCTCGGTGCGGTAGACCCCGCCGGTGGACATGGCCACCGCCATCCGGCCCGGGTCGCCCGGGTGCGGGAGCACGCTGTGCACGGCCTGGCCGCCGAAGCCGGCGCCCCACTGCTCCCGGTGGGGGTGGTCCCAGAGCGCCCGGACCAGGCTGAAGCTGCGCCCGCCGTCCTCGGAGCGGAACAGCGCGGACGGCTCGGCGCCCGCCCAGACCACGTCGGGCTGGTCCGGGCCGGCCGGGGTGAGCTGCCAGACCCGCCCCAGGCTGGCGCCGGTGTCGGCCGGGAACGCGACCGGCGCCTGCTCCGGCTCCTGCCAGGAGCCGCCCAGGTCGTCGCTGGTGGCCACGCTGGGGCCGAAGTGCGAGCTGGTCATGCCGGCCAGCAGCCGGGGCCGGCCGGGGCGCTTGTCGACGGTGACCGCGTAGACCCCGGTCATCGGGAAGTGCGGGCCGCTCACCGCCCAGTCGCGCCGGTCGGAGCTGGTGGCCAGGAAGAGTCCCTTGCCGGTGCCGATCGCGAGCAGCGTCGTCATGCCGGTCCTCCCTCATCGACGGGTGCGGTGATTATCGCCACACCCACCGACAGGATTCAGCCCCGGCGCGCCGGGCTCCCGGTCAGCGCCGGGTCCGGGGCACGTGCCGGCGGTACGCGCTCACCGTCTCCTCGCCCGTGAGCCAGAAGCGCCAGGGCACGTCGTGGGCGCCGGTGACGCCGACCCGGGGGCCGACGGAGACCGCCGCCTCGGGCACCGGCGCGAGCGGGGGCCGCAGCCGCACCGGACCGTCGCCGAGCAGGTCGGCGCCGTAGACGGACCGGTCGATGCCGAGCGCCGCGCAGAGCCGGGCCGGCCCGCGGGCGAGATCGGTGTCCCGGCGTACGGCGGGACGCCGCTCCCGCGCGACGTCGACGCCGTCGACCACCTCGCCGGCGCGCAGCAGCACGGCCGAGGCCTCGCCGTCCGGTCCGGTCACCACGTTCACGCACCAGTGCATGCCGTAGGTGAAGTAGACGTAGGCG
Source organism: Micromonospora halotolerans (assembly GCF_032108445.1). Lineage (NCBI taxonomy): Bacteria > Bacillati > Actinomycetota > Actinomycetes > Micromonosporales > Micromonosporaceae > Micromonospora > Micromonospora halotolerans. The sequence goes on from NZ_CP134876.1 coordinate 18,811, forward strand.
TGCCCGGCCGGGCCGAACATCACCGCGTTGCGCGGCGTGCGGCCCCGGTGGGCGTGCGAGGCCGGGTCGCCGGCGGTGCCGGCGTACGCCTCGACCTCGGTGATCCGGACGGTGACCCCGTGCCCGGTGAGCCGACAGCCGAGCAGTCCCCGGGCGGCGGGAACCACCGGGCCGGCGAGCAGGTCGGAGAGGGCGGAGAGGTCGGTGGTGGTCACCGGGAAACCCTAGCGGGATCCGCGCGGGAGGCACGAATTGCTTTCAACGAACTGTTGACAAAATGTCGTTCAAGGGTGTGGAATCGACGACATGGTCACGATGGACAACGACCCGTTCACCGCTCCGGATGCTGCCCAGGCCCGGGCGCACCGCAACTACGCGGCGCTGCTGCGGATCGCCGAGCGGCACGCCGGCAGCGACGCCCGCCGCCGGCGCTACGCGCACCCCGACGTCCCCGACGCCTACGAGGCGGCGACGCTGGTCATGGCGCTCGCGGGCGGGGCGGAGCTGGCCGAGGGCGAGGAGCCGGTCGACCAGGCCGACCTCATGGCCGCGCTGACCCTGATCCCCCACGTGCGCGCCGAGGTCGACGCCCTGGAGGCGGGCCTGCTGCAGGTGGCCCGCGGCCGGGGTCTGACGTGGCAGGCGATCGCGTTCGGGCTGGGGCTGGGCAGCGCGCAGGCGGCCCGGCAGCGCTACGAGCGGCTCACCCTGCGCACCGGCACCGGCGACTGACCCCGGTGCGGCAGGGCTCGGCGACGTGGCGGCGCCCGGCGACTGTCACAGCGGCGGGTGAGACTGTGCCGGTGACCGGCACGGGAGGGATGCGATGACGCGCGAGGAGATGCTGTCCTACTGCCTGGCCAAGCCGGGCGCCTGGCTGGACCGGCCGTGGGAGGGCGACGAGGTGGTGAAGGTCGGCAGCCGGATCTTCGCGTTCCTCGGCGCGCCCGAAGGCGAGGCCCGGGTGGGGGTCAAGTGCGGCCCGTCCCGGGAGGTGGCCGACGAGTGGCTGCACCGGTTCCCCGAGGACGCCCGCTCCTCCCCCTACATCGGCCGCTCGGGCTGGAACACCCTGCGGCTCGGCGGGCGCATCCCCGACGAGGAGCTGATCGAGGCGGTCGACGGGTCGTACGACGCGGTGGTGGCGAAGCTGCCCAAGCGCGAGCGGCCGACGGCCTGATCCCGCGCGGCGGCCGGGCCACCGCGCGGGATCGCACGCTCAGCGGGGCACGACCCGCTCGGCGGTCCAGTCCCGCCAGCCGGCCAGCTTGTCCGCGGCGGCGGCGAGCTGATCGGCCACCGGAGCGGGGCCGGTGGAGCCGGGGGTGATCCGGGCGGCCAGGGCGGAGCGCACCGAGAGCACGTTCCGCACCGAGGGGTCGAGGTGCTCGCTGACCGCGGCCAGGTCGGAGTCGGAGACCTCGTCCAGGGCACAGTCGCGGGCCACGCAGAGCGCCACCAGCCGGCCGGTGATCTCGTGCGCGTCGCGGAACGGCACGTTCTGGCGGACCAGCCAGTCGGCCACCTCGGTGGCGAGCGAGAAGCCCACCGGCGCGGCGGCCACCAGGCGGTCGACCCGGACCGTCATCGTGGAGATCATCCCGGCGAGGGCGGGGAGCAGCAGCTCCAGGGTGTCGACCGCGTCGAAGGCCGGCTCCTTGTCCTCCTGCATGTCCCGGTCGTAGGTCATCGGCAGGCCCTTGAGCATGGTGAGCACGCTCATGAGGCCGCCGACCAGGCGCCCGGACTTGCCCCGGGCCAGCTCGGCGATGTCCGCGTTCTTCTTCTGCGGCATGATCGACGACCCGGTGGCGAACGCGTCGTCCAGCTCGACCCAGCCGAACTCCTGCGAGGTCCAGAGCACCACCTCCTCGCCGAGGCGGGACAGGTGCACGCCGATCATCGCGGTGACGAAGAGGAACTCGGCCACGAAGTCCCGGTCGGCCACCGCGTCCATCGAGTTGGCGAAGGACGTGCGGAAGCCCAGTTCCTTGGCGACGGCCGCCGGGTCCAGCGGCAGGCCGGAGCCGGCGAGCGCGCCCGCGCCCAGCGGGCTGACGGCGCACCGGTGGTCCCAGTCGCGCAGCCGTTCCAGGTCCCGCAGGAGCGGCTGCACGTGGGCGAGCAGCCAGTGGCCGAAGGTGACCGGCTGGGCGTGCTGGAGGTGGGTCATGCCGGGCGCGGCGGTCTCCACGTGCCGCTCCGCCTGCTCCACCAGGGCCTCGGCCAGCTCGACCAGCCGGGCGGCCACGCCGCGGGCGTGGTCGCGCAGGTAGAGCCGCAGGTCGGTGGCGACCTGGTCGTTGCGGGAGCGGCCGGCCCGCAGCTTGCCGCCGAGGCTCCCGAGCCGCTCCAGCAGGCCGCGCTCCAGCGCGGTGTGCACGTCCTCGTCGTCGATCGTGGGCCGGAACGTCCCGGCGGCGCAGGCGGCCTCCAGGTCGTCCAGCGCGGCCAGGATCCTCCCCAGCTCCTCGGGGTCGAGCAGGCCCGCGCCGGCCAGGACCCGGGCGTGCGCCCGGGAGCCGGCGATGTCGTACGGGGCGAGGCGCCAGTCGAACTGGACGCTCACCGACAGCCGCGCGAGCGCCTCGGCGGGTCCGCCGGCGAACCGGCCTCCCCAGAGGCTCGTCCGGTTGGCGGGGGCGCTGTTCTCGGTCAGGCTCTTGTCGTCCACCCCACCCATTGTGCTGGTCACGATCACGCGCCGCCGAGCCGGGCGTCCCGGGCGGCGGCCATCTTGCTGGGCAGACCCCAGAGCTGCACGAAACCCTTGGCCAGGGACTGGTCGAAGGTGTCGCCGGTGTCGTAGGTGGCCATGCCGAAGTCGTAGAGGCTGGCCTCGGAGCGCCGGCCCGTGACGGTGGCCCGGCCGCCGTGCAGGGTGAGCCGCACCTCGCCGGAGACGTGCTGCTGGGCGTCGTCGATGAACGCGTCGAGCGACCGCTTGAGCGGTGAGAACCAGAGGCCGTCGTAGACCAGCTCGCCCCAGCGCTGGTCGACGCCGCGCTTGAACCGGGCCAGGTCCCGCTCGACGGTGACCGCCTCGAGCTCCTGATGGGCGGCGATCAGCGCGATCGCGCCCGGGGCCTCGTAGACCTCGCGGCTCTTGATGCCGACGAGGCGGTCTTCGACCATGTCGAGCCGGCCGACGCCCTGGGCGCCGGCGCGCCGGTTCAGCTCCAGGATCGCCTGGTACGGGGTGACGGTCTCGCCGTCGACGGCGACCGGCACGCCGGCGTCGAAGGTGATGACCACCTCGTCGGCGTCCCGCTCCTGCGCCGGGTCGGCCGTGTAGGAGTAGAGGTCCTCGATCGGGCCGTTCCAGATGTCCTCCAGGAAGCCGGTCTCCACCGCGCGTCCCCACAGGTTCTGGTCGATGGAGTACGGCGACTTCGCCGACACGTCGATCGGCAGGCCCTTCTCCTCGGCGAAGGCGATCGCCTTGTCCCGGGTCCAGGCGAAGTCGCGGGCCGGCGCGATGATCTTCAGCTCGGGGGCGAGCGCGGACAGGCCGACCTCGAAGCGGACCTGGTCGTTGCCCTTGCCGGTGCAGCCGTGCGACACGATGGTGCCGCCGTGCTTGCGCGCCGCGGCCACCAGGTGCTTGACGATCAGCGGCCGGGACAGCGCGGAGACCAGCGGGTAGCGGTCCATGTAGAGGGCGTTGGCCCGAATGGCCGGCAGGCAGTACTCGGCGGCGAACTCGTCGCACGCGTCGACCACCTCGGACTCGACGGCGCCGCAGTCCAGCGCGCGCTGCCGGATGGCGTTCAGGTCCTCGCCGCCCTGGCCGACGTCGACCGCCACCGCGATCACCTCGGCGCCGGTCTGCTCGGCCAGGTAGGGAATGGCGACGGAGGTGTCGAGACCCCCGGAGTACGCCAGGACGACCCGCTCGGTCATGGTGTGGTGCTCCCTTCAACGTTCTCTTCCCGGCGGGCCCAGGCGGCGAGCTTGTCGCCCAACGCGGCGCCGCCGTCGGCCTCGCGGGCCACGACGAGGATGGTGTCGTCGCCGGCGATGGTGCCGACGATCTCGGACAGGCCCGCTCGGTCCAACGCGCTGGCCAGGTACTGGGCTGCGCCCGGCGGGGTGCGCAGCACGGCGATGTTGCCGCTGGAGTCGACCCCGTTGAGCAGCTCGCGCAGCAGCCGGACGAGGCGGGCCGGCGCCGCCTCGGCGTCGCGCAGCGGCCGGTGGCCGTCCTCCGGGATCAGGTAGACGCCCCGCCCGTCGCCGCCGCGCGCGGTGACCGCCCCCAGTTCCTTGAGGTCCCGGGAGAGGGTGGCCTGGGTGACCTGGATGCCGTCACCGGCGAGCAGGTCGGCCAGCTCGGTCTGCGAGTGGATGGCCTTGTCGCGGATCAGCTCGACGATGCGGCCGTGCCGCGCGGCACGGGTCAGCGGGGCGGTCACTGAGCCTCCTTGGTCGCGACTGCGGGGCTCGCAAGGTCACTCCTCGCGCTCCCGGATGCCTCCAGGAGAAACGTCAGCAGCGCCTTCTGGGCGTGCAGGCGATTCTCCGCCTGGTCGAAGACGGCGCTGTGCGGCCCGTCGAGCACCTCGTCGGTGATCTCCTCGCCCCGATGGGCGGGCAGGCAGTGCAGCACGATCACCTCGGCCGCGGCGTGGCCGAGCAGCGTGTCGTCGACCCGGTACGGCCGGAACGGCGTGACGCGGTCCTGGCCGTCGGACTCCTGGCCCATCGAGGTCCAGGTGTCGGTGGCGACGACGTCGGCGGCGCGGACCGCCTCGACCGGGTCGGTGAGCACCCGGACCGAACCGCCGGTGCCGGCGGCGATCTTCTCGGCCCGCGCGACGATCTCGGCGTCCGGCTGGAAGCCGGCCGGGCCGGCGATCCGCACGTGCATCCCGGCGGTCGCCCCGGCCAGCAGGTAGGAGTGCGCCATGTTGTTGGCGGCGTCCCCGACGTACGCCAGGGTGCGCCCGGCGGTGCCGCCGCAGCGTTCCCGGACGGTGAGCAGGTCGGCGAGGAGCTGGCAGGGGTGGTAGGTGTCGGTGAGCGCGTTGACCACCGGCACGGTGGCGTGGCTGGCGACCTCGGCGATCCGGTCGTCGCCGTGGGTGCGCAGCACGATCGCGGCGACGTAGCGGGACAGCACCCGGCCGGCGTCGGCGAGGGTCTCGCCCCGGCCGAAGTGGGTGACCTGGGTATCCACCACGAGCGGGTGCCCGCCCAGCTCGGCGATGCCCGCGTCGAACGAGATCCGGGTGCGCAGGCTCTGCTTGTCGAACAGCACCGCCACCGACCGCGGGCCGGCCAGGGGCTTGTGGGCGAACCGGTCGGCCTTCATCCGGGCGGCGAGGTCGAGCACGGCGGCCTGCTCGGCGGGCGCGAGGTCGTCGTCCCGCAGGAAGTGGCGAATCATGCGGGGACCTCCGTGGCGGCGGGTGCGGGGGCGGCGGCGTCGAGGGCGGCGGGCAGCGCGGCGAGGAAGGCGTCGACCTGCTCTGCCGTGAGGATCAGCGGAGGAGCGAGCCGGACCACGCCCGGCTGCACCGGGTTGACCAGGAACCCGGCCTCGCGCAGCGCGCCGGTCACCGCGCCGGAGACCGGCGCGGCGAGCACGATGCCGAGCAGCAGGCCGGCGCCGCGGACCTCGGCGACGAGCGAGTGCCCGAGCCCCTCGACGCCGCGCCGCAGCCGCTCGCCGACCCGCTTCACGTGGTCGAGCAGCCCCTCGTTGGCAATGGTGGCGACCACCGCGAGCGCGGCGGCGCAACTGACCGGGTTTCCCCCGAACGTGGTGCCGTGCGAGCCGGGCGTGAGCAGGTCGGCGGCCTGCCCGAACGCCAGGCAGGCGCCGAGCGGCAGCCCGCCGCCGAGCCCCTTGGCCAGGGTGACGACGTCCGGCTCGACACCCTCGGCCTGGTGGGCGAACCAGTGCCCGGTGCGGCCGACCCCGGTCTGCACCTCGTCGAGCACCAGCAGCGCGCCGTGCGCGGCGGTGATCCGGCGGGCCTCGGCCAGGTAGCCGGGCGGCGGGACGACGACGCCGTTCTCCCCCTGGATCGGCTCGACGATCACCATGGCGGTGGCGTCGGTGACCGCCTCGGCCAGGGCCGCGGCGTCGCCGTACGGGACGTGGGTGACCTCGCCGGGCAGCGGGCGGAACGGGTCGGCCTTGGCCGGCTGGCCGGTCAGCGCCAGCGCCCCCATGGTCCGGCCGTGGAAGCCGCCGTGCGTGGCCACCACGTGGGTGCGGCCGGTGAGCCGGGAGAGCTTGAACGCGGCCTCGTTGGCCTCGGCGCCCGAGTTGGCGAGGAACACGCGGCCGGGGCGGCCGGCCAGCGCCAGCAGCAGCTCCGCCAGGGCCACCGGCGGCTCGGCGACGAACAGGTTCGACACGTGCCCGAGGGTGGCGACCTGCCGGGACACGGCGGCCACCACGGCGGGGTGGGCGTGCCCGAGGGCGTTGACCGCGATGCCGCCGAGCAGGTCGACGTACTCCCGGCCGGCCTCGTCGACCACGACGGCGCCGGAGCCGGAGACGAGCGCCAGCGGCGGGGTGCCGTAGTTGTCCATCATGGCCTGGCCCCAGCGTTCGACCAGCGTGCTCATGAGGAGATCACCATCGTGCCGAATCCTTCCGACGTGAACACTTCCAGCAGCGTCGAGTGGGCGACCCGGCCGTCGACGACGTGCGCGGCGGGCACTCCCCCGCGCACCGCCCGCAGGCAGGCCTCCATCTTCGGGACCATCCCGGACTCCAGGGACGGCAGCAGCTTCGCCAGGTCGTCGGTGGTGATCTCGCTGACCAGGCTGGCCGTGTCGGGCCAGTCGGCGTAGAGGCCGGGCACGTCGGTGAGGACGACCAGCTTGCGCGCGTCCAGGGCGACGGCGAGCGCGGCGGCGGCCGTGTCGGCGTTGAGGTTGTGCAGCACCCCGTCGGCGTCCGGCGCGACCGTGGAGATGACCGGGATCCGGCCGGCCGCGATGAGGTCGGCCACGGCCGAGACGTCCACCGACTCCACGTCGCCGACCTGCCCCACGTCGACCGGCTCCCCGTCCACGTACGCCGGGCGGCGCACCGCGGTGAACAGGCCGGCGTCCTCGCCGGAGAGGCCGACCGCGAACGGGCCGTGTGCGTTGATCAGGCCGACCAGCTCGCGGCCGACCTGCCCCACGAGGACCATCCGGACGACGTCCATGGCCTCGGGGGTGGTGACCCGAAGGCCGCCCTTGAACTCGCTGGCGATGCCGAGCCGGCCGAGCATGGCGGAGATCTGCGGGCCGCCGCCGTGCACGACGACCGGCTTGAGGCCGGCGTACCGGAGGAAGACCATGTCCGCGGCGAACGCCCGCTGCAGCTCGGGGTCGACCATGGCGTTGCCGCCGTACTTGACCACGACGGTGGCGCCGGAGAGCCGGGCCAGCCACGGCAGGGCCTCGATCAGCGTCGCGGCCTTGGCCTGGGCCCGGGTGAGGTCGGCGGTGAGGCTCATGACGAGTACGCCGAGTTCTCGTGCACGTACGCGTGCGACAGGTCGGTGGTCCAGATCGTCGCCTCCGCGTCACCCGCGTGCAGGTCGATCCGGATGGTCACGTCGCGGCCGGTGAGGTCGACCTTGGCCCGGTCCTCGGCGGCGGCGCCGCCCCGGCACACCCAGATCCCGTTGACGGCGACGTCCACGCCGTCCGGCTCGAAGGCGGCGGCGGTGGTGCCCACGGCGGCGAGGATCCGCCCCCAGTTCGGGTCGTTGCCGAACAGCGCGGTCTTGACCAGGTTGTTCCGGGCCACCGAGCGGCCCACCTCGACCGCGTCGTCCTCGTCGGCGGCGCCGGCCACCTCGATGGCGATCTGCTTGGTGGCGCCCTCGGCGTCGGCGATCAGCTGCTGGGCCAGGTCGTGGCAGGCGGCGGTCACCGCGGCGGTCAGCTCGGCGGCGGTGGGCTCGATGCCGGCGGCGCCGCTGGCCAGCAGCAGCACCGTGTCGTTGGTGGACATGCAGGCGTCGGAGTCGACCCGGTCGAAGGTGACCCGGGTGGCCGCCCGCAGCGCGGCGTCCAGGGTCTCCGGCCCGGCCACCGCGTCGGTGGTGAGCACGCAGAGCATGGTGGCCATGGCCGGGGCGAGCATCCCGGCGCCCTTGGCCATGCCGCCGACCGTCCAGCCGCTGCCCCGGGCCACGGTGGTCTTGGGGCGGGTGTCGGTGGTCATGATCGCCTCGGCGGCCGGCCGGCCGCCCTCGCGGGACAGGCCGCGCACCGCCCCGCGGACGCCCGGGAGGAGCTTCTGCATGGGCAGGCGCTCGCCGATCAGGCCGGTGGAGCAGACCGCCACCTCGCCGGCGCCGACCATGAGCCGGGGGCTGCTGGCGGTGAGCGCGGCGGCGGTGTGCTCGGCGGTGGCGTGGGTGTCCTGGAAGCCGGCCGGGCCGGTGCAGGCGTTGGCCCCGCCGGAGTTGAGGACCACGGCGCGGACCACGCCGCCGCGGACGACCTGCTGGGTCCAGAGCACCGGGGCGGCCTTGACCCGGTTGGCCGTGAAGACGCCGGCGACACCGGCGTCGGGGCCGTCGTTGACGACGAGGGCGACGTCGCCGGCACCGCTGGCCTTGAGGCCGGCGGCCACGCCGGCGGCGCGGAAGCCCCGGGGGGTGGTGACGCTCATGGGGCTACTCCAAACACGGGCAGTCCGGTGGTCTCGGGGAGGCCGACCATCAGGTTGGCGTTCTGCACGGCCTGGCCGGCCGCGCCCTTGCCCAGGTTGTCGATGGCGCTCACCACGATCACGCGGCCGGAGTCGGCGTCGACCGTGGCCTGGAGGTGGCAGGAGTTGCCGCCGGCGGTGGCGGCGGTGTGCGGCCACGTCCCCTCGGGCAGCAGGTGCACGAAGGGCGCGTCGGCGTACGCCGCTGCGAGCACCTCGCGCGGGTCGGCCGCACCGGTCGGGACGGCCGTGACGGTGGCCAGGATGCCCCGCGGCATGGGGGCCAGGACCGGGGTGAAGGAGAGGCTGGTCGCCCCGGTGGCCTGCTTGATCTCCGGCACGTGCTGGTGGGCGCCGACCTTGTAGGGCGACAGGTCGCCCATCACCTCGCTGCCCAGCAGGTGCGGCTTCGCGGCCCGGCCGGCGCCGGAGGTGCCGGAGGCGGCCACCACCACCACGTCGGTGGGGAGGACGGCGCCGGCGGCGATCAGCGGGGCGAGGGCCAGGGTGGTGGCGACCGCGTAGCAGCCGGTGCTCGCGACCCGGTCGGCCGCCGCGATGGCCGCCCGCTGGCCGGGCAGCTCGGGAAGGCCGTAGGTCCAGGCGCCCGCGTGGTCGCCGCCGTAGTAGCGGGCCCAGGCGTCGGCGTCGCGCAGCCGGTGGTCCGCGCCGAGGTCGACCACCTTGACGGCGGCGGGCAGAGCCGCGGCGAGGGCCGCCGACTGGCCGTGCGGCAGGGCCAGGAAGACCAGGTCGGCGTCGGCCAGGGTGGCCGGGTCGGTCGCTCCGAGGACCAGGTCCAGCCCGGCGAGCTGCGGGTGCACGGCGGCGACGGGCCGGCCGGCCGAGGCGTGCGCGGTGGCGGTGACCAGCTCGAACTCGGGGTGCCCGGCGAGCAGCCGAAGCAGCTCGCCGCCGGCGTAGCCGCTCGCGCCGGCGACCGCGACCCGGATGCCCATACTCACCTCCGCATGACTATGCACTGAACGGTAGCAGCGATGATCCGCCCCTGCAAGTTCATACGGTGTGGCGCATGAAACTGCACCAACGCGCCTCGCATTGACAGCCACCCATGTGTGGCAGATCCTGAGAGAGCGCTCTCACGGGTGGTCCCGCCCGCGTACGCGCACCACCACACCGCCCACCACCCCGCGCCCGCCGCAGGCCGCGGCGGGTGGAAGGAGCCTCCCGTGCCCACCCCCAGGACACTGCTGCGCGCCCTGCTCGCGCTCGCGCTGGCCACCACCGGCGCGGTGGCGGCCGCCTCGCTGGCCCGCGCCACCGGCCCCGCCCTGCTCCCGCTGACCGTCACCAACGCCACCGGTCGCACCGAGCCCACCTGGCTGTACGTCCTCGGCACCGACCTGGCCACCGGCCGGCTCGGCTACGTCACCGCCGGCGGCGCCTTCACCCCCTGGCCGGCCGGCGGCCTGCCACCCACCCCCGCACCGGACGTCGCCGTGCCCGGCCCGGCCACCGGGGCGAGCACCGTGCTGCGGCTGCCCCGCAACCTCTCCGGCCGGGTCTACTTCTCCTTCGGTGCCAAGCTGAAGCTCTTCCTCACCCCGGACGGCCTGGTCCAGCCCGCGCCCTGGGCGGCCGGCGACCCCAACCGGGACCTGCTGTTCGACTGGTCCGAGTTCACCTACAACGACGCCGGGCTCTGGCTCAACAGCTCCCAGGTGGACATGTTCGCCGTGCCGCACGCGGTGAGCGTCACCGGCGCCACCGGGACCACCCGGCGGACCGGCCAGCCGGTCGACGACGGGCGCAACCGGGTGATCGCGGCGATCCGCGCCCAGGCGGGCTGGAGCGGGGCCGTGCAGACCCGTTCCGACGGCACGGTGCTGCGGGTGCTCGCCCCCGGCAAGGCCGCCGACGCCGGGCTGTTCAGCCGCACCTACCTCGACCCCTACATCGCGTCGGCCTGGCAGGCGTACGCGACGCGGACGCTGACCGTGGCGCCCTTCACCGACCAGCCGGCCGTCCGCTACTACGGGCGGACCAGCGGGGACGTGATGGCCTTCACCGACGGCGGCGGCCGGCAGGTGGCCACGTTCCGCCGGCCGTCCAGCGCGGACGTGTGGGGCTGCGACGGCGCGCTTGCCGCCCCGAACGACCAGGTGGTCGGCCCGATCGCCCGGACCCTCTGCGCCGCGCTGCACCGCAACACGCTGGGCACCCTGGACCTGCAGCCCTCCGGCGGCCCGGCCGACTTCTACCGGGGCGCGCTGACCAACCACTACTCGCGGATCGTGCACGGCAACATGGCCGACGGGAAGGCGTACGGGTTCGCATTCGACGACGTGCTGAACCAGGAGTCGCTGGTGCACGACGGTGACCCGCGGGCAGCCGGCATCACGCTCAGCCCGTTCGGCCCCGGCGGCGGCCCCAGCCCCTCCCCCAGCCCGTCCACCACGGCCACCCCGGGCCCGTTCGACGCCACCCGCTACATGCGGGCCGGCGGCGCGCTCGACCCGGGCACCGGCGCGCCCGGCACCGTGACCGTGGCCGCGGCCGGGGGCAACCACGACGGCACGCCCACCAACCCGCAGGTCTTCACGGCCCGTGGCCTCACCGGCCGGTGGACCGGCGGGTTCACCGCCTTCGACCTCTCCGTCGACGCCGGCACGGCGGTGGGCGACGGGGTCCAGGTGCGGATCTCGTACGACCGGACCGGTGACGGCGGCTGGGACCGGGTGGAGACGTACGCCTACTTCGCCACCGACCCGGTGCCCGGCTGGGAGCACTACCGGCAGACCCAGGGGCTGCGCTCGGCCACCGGCGCCCTCGGCGACCTGACCGGCGGCACGGTGCGGGTCGAGGTGTGGAACGCCATCGGCGGCACCCCGACCACGCTGGGCGTCGGCGCCTCCTCCCGGATCGTGCTGCCGTACATCGGCTGAGCACGCGGACGGGCCCACCCGTGGTGGGTGGGCCCGTCCGGTCCGCCGTCAGGCGCCGCGCAGGGTGGCGCCGAAGCGGCGGGCCGCCTCGGCCACCGCCGCGTCCCGCGCGGCCACCGCCTCCTCGCCCGCGAGGGTGCGGTCCGGGGCCCGGAACGTCAGCTTGTACGCCAGCGACCGGCGGCCCGCGCCGAGCTGCGCGGACGCGTAGACGTCGAAGAGCCGGACGTCCTCCAGCAGCGGGCCGGCCCCCTCGACGAGGGCCCGCTCCACCTCGGCGGCCGGGACCGACTCGTCCACCACGAGCGCCACGTCGATGAGGGCGGGCGGGAAGGTGGAGACGGCCGGGCCGGACACCACCGGCGCGGCGGGCAGCGCGTCCAGGTTCAGCTCCATGGCGCTGGTGCGCCGGGGCAGCTCCAGGGTCGCCACCACGTTCGGGTGCAGCTCACCGGCGTAACCGACCACCGTGCCGTCGACCAGCAGTTCGGCGCAGCGGCCGGGGTGCCAGGGCGCGCGCTCGGCGGCCCGGACGGCGACCCGGTCGGCCGGGATGCCGGCCGCCGCGAGCACCGTCCGGCCGGCCTCCACGGCGTCCGCCCAGCCGGCCGGGCGGCCCGCGCCCCACCAGCCGCCCGGCTCCATCTCTCCGGTGAGGGCCACCGCGACGTGCCGCGGCTGATCCGGGACCACCGCGTCGGCGCGGGCGAACTCCTCGTCGGTCGGGCGCCGGTCCACGCCCATGGCCGGCGGGGCGCCGGCGCCGGGACGCGGGTGGAACACCGTACCCATCTCGTAGATCGCCACGTCCCGCTGGCCCCGGCCGATGTTGCGCTTCAGGATGCCGAGCAGCGGGCCGAGCAGCGTGGTGCGCAGCAGCGGCTCCTCCTCGGACAGCGGGTTGGCCAGCCGCACGGCGGGGCGGCGCGGGTCGTCGGCCGGCATGCCGAGCTGGTCGGCCAGCTCCGGGGCGACGAACGGGTGCGCCAGGACCTCGACGTAGCCGCGCTCGGCGAGCGACCGGGCGACGGCCCGGCGGCGCTGCTGCGCCGCGGTGAGGCCACGGCCGGGGGGCGCGGTGGGCAGCACCGACGGCACCCGGTCGTAGCCGTCGAGGCGGACCACCTCCTCGACCAGGTCGGCCGGGTCGGTGAGGTCGGGCCGCCAGCTCGGCGGGGTGACGCTCAGCACGGCACCGCCGCCCGCGGCGGCGACGCCGGTCTCGCCCGGGTCGTCGCCGAGCCGGTCGGCGCCGCGGGTGACCGCGCAGCCGACCTGCTCCAGCAGCTCCACCACCCGCTCCGGCGGGTACGCCACGCCGATCCGGCGCGACGGCAGGTCCACCGGCAGGGCCACCGGGGTACGCGGCGGGACGTGGTCGAGGTCGAGGATCTCGGCGCCGACGGTGCCGCCGGCGTGCTCGGTGAGCAGCCGGACGGCCTTCTCCAGCGCGACCAACGGCAGCGCCGGGTCGACGCCCCGCTCCCAGCGCTTGGCCGCCTCGCTGAACAGCTTGTGCCGCCGCGCGGTGCGCCCGACCATGGCCGGGTTCCAGTGCGCCGCCTCGAAGAGCACGTCCGTGGTGGAGGCGACGACCTCGCTGGTCTCGCCCCCCATCACGGCCGCGAGCGAGATCGGCCCGGTGTCGTCGCAGATCACCATGTCCTCGGCGACCAGCGTGCGGGTGACACCGTCCAGCGTGGTCAGCTTCTCCCCCGGCTCGGCCCGGCGGACCACCAGCGGGCCGCTGATCCGGTCGGCGTCGAACGCGTGCATCGGCTGGCCGAGTTCGAGCATCAGGTAGTTGGTGATGTCGACCGGCAGGGAGATGCTGCGGACGCCGGCCACGCCGAGCCGCCGGGACATCCAGGCCGGCGTCTGCGCGGTCGGGTCGACGCCGCGGACCATCCGGGCGGCGAACCGGTCGCAGCCGACGGTGTCCCGCACGTCGACCGGGTACGCCGGCTCGGCGGTCCCGCCCGGGGCGGGGATGTCGGCCGGGTCGCGGAACGGCACCCCGAGGGCGTGCGACAGCTCGCGGGCGAGACCCCGGACGCTGAGCGCGTACCCGCGGTCCGGGGTGATCTCCAGCTCGACCACGACGTCGTCGAGGCCGACCACCGGGCGGGCGTCGTCGCCGGGCAAGGCCTTGGTGTCCTCGGGCAGCACGATGATGCCCGAGTGGTCGTCGCCCAGGCCCAGCTCCTTCGCGGAGGTGATCATGCCGGCGGAGGTGCGCCCGTAGGTCTTGCGCGCACCGATGTGGAAGTCGCCGGGCAGCACGCCGCCGGGGAGGATCACCACGACCCGGTCGCCCGGGGCGAAGTTGCGCGCCCCGCAGACGATCTCCTGCGGCTCGCCGGTGCCGTTGGCGGCGCCGACGTCCACCTTGCAGTAGCGGATCGGCTTCTTGAAGCCGGTCAGCTCCTCGATCTCCAGCACCTCGCCGACCACCAGCGGGCCGGTGACGGTCTCCCGCAGGTCCACCACGGAGTCGACCTCGATGCCGAGGTCGACCAGCGCCTGCTCCAGGTCGCCGGTGGGCAGGTCGGCCGGGAGGTCGACGTACTCCCGCAGCCAACTGACAGAAACTCGCATGACTGTTAAACCACCGTCTCCGTAACTCGTGCCCGCACCGTCAGACCCCGAACGCGCGGGTGAACCGCACGTCGCCCTCGGCCATGTCCCGCATGTCGCTGACCCCGTGCCGGAACATCACGGTCCGGTCGATGCCCATGCCGAAGGCGAATCCGGAGTAGACCTCCGGGTCGATGCCGCAGGCGCGCAGCACCCGCGGGTTCACCATGCCGCAGCCGCCCCACTCGACCCACTGCGGACCGTCCCGGTGCTCCGGGAACCAGACGTCGAACTCGGCGGACGGCTCGGTGAACGGGAAGTAGTGCGGCCGGAACCGGGTCTTCGCGCCCTCGCCGAACATGGCCCGGGCGAAGTGGTCCAGCGTGCCGCGCAGGTGCGCCATGGTGATGCCCTTGTCGACGACGAGGCCCTCGACCTGGTGGAAGACCGGGGCGTGGGTGGCGTCCAGTTCGTCGGTGCGGTAGACCCGCCCGGGCACCACCACGTAGATGGGCGGCTTGCGGGTCAGCATGGTGCGCGCCTGCACCGGCGAGGTGTGGGTACGCAGCACCAGGCCCGAGCTGTCCGCGCCGGCCTGCGGTGCGATGTGGAAGGTGTCCATGAGGCCGCGCGCCGGGTGGTCGGCCGGGATGTTCAGCGCGTCGAAGTTGGTCCACTCCAGCTCGACCTCGGGGCCCTCGGCCACCTCGTAGCCCATCCCCACGAACAGGTCGCTGATCTGCTCCATGAGGGTGCTCAGCGGGTGGCGGGCGCCGCGCGGACGCCGGTCGTAGGGCAGGGTCACGTCGACCCGCTCCTCGACCAGCACCCGCTCGGCCTGCTCGCGCTCCAGGATCTCCTGCCGGGCCGCGTACGCGGTCTCGATGGCGCGGCGGGCCTCGTTGACCCGCTTGCCGGCGTCGGACTTCGCGGCCGGCGGCAGCGCGCCGATCTCCCGGCGCGCCAGCGACACCGGGGACCGGTCCCCGAGGTGCGCGGGGCGCAGCGCGGTCAGCGCGTCCGGTTCGGCGGCGGCGGCGAACGCCTTCTCGGCGTCGGCCACGGCCGCGGCCAGGGCGTCCGGGTCGAGCAGGGCGACCTGCTTCGGGTCGTACGGATCGTTGCGGTAGCTCATGGCGTACGGGCACTCCCTCACGGCGGCGCCGGCCCTCACGGGCGGCTAGGCGAGTCTACGGACGCGCGGCTTCGCCGCAGCCCGCCGGTGGGAGATCGCGCAGGAGGAAGGGTCAGGCCCGCCGCCCGCCGACACCGGCGGGCTGGCTAAACGAACGCCGTGGCGCGTTCATCATCCGGCTGACTCCCCTGCTGTGTGGCCGCGCCGACCCGCGGGTCGGCGCAGAGCTCTCGCTGAAGCGTACAGGCAGACGGCCGCGGCCGCAGCCAGGTTCAGGCTCTCGGCGCGCCCGTGCAGCGGCACCCGGACCCGGGCGTCGGCCGCGGCGGTCAGCTCCTCGGGCAGCCCGTGCGCCTCGGAACCGAAGAGCCAGGCGGTCGGTGCGGCCAGCCGGCCGGCGTCGGTGAGGTCGTCGAGGTCGCTGTCGCCGTACCCGGTCGTGGCCAGGACGGTGAGCCCGGCGGACCGCAGCGCCGCGACCACGGCGACCGGGTCGGTGGCGCGGACCACGTCGACGTGGAACAGGCTGCCGGCGGAGGCCCGCACGCACTTGCCGTTGTAGGGGTCGACGGCGTCACCGGCGAAGATCACCGCGCCCGCGCCGGCCGCGTCGGCGGTGCGCAGCACGGTCCCCGCGTTGCCGGGGTCACGGATCTCGGCGAGCACCGCGACCAGGCGCGGTCCGCGCGCCAGGGCGTCGTCCAGGGGTACGTCGAGGTGCCGGCAGACCGCGACCAGGCCCTGCGGGGCGACGGTCTCGGCGAGCGCGGCGAGAGCCTCGTCGGTGACCTCGGAGACCGGCACGTCGGCCCGGGCGGCGAGCGCGGCGAGGTCGGCGTGCCGGTCCAGGGCCGCCGGGGTGCCGAACAGCTCGACCACGGTGCCGGCGCGGGCGAGCGCCTCGCGGACGGCCTGCGGCCCCTCGGCCAGGAACCGGCCGGTGGCCTCCCGGTCCCGCCGGCGCTGGAGCCGGCGGGCGGCGACCACCCGCGGGGTACGCGGGGTGAACGGGCCGGGAACAGCGTCGAGGCGCCTCCCGTGCGGTGCTGACGGCATGGGAGACGCCTCGATCTGCTGGTGCGGGTGGATCAGGCGGCCTGGGCCGCGGCGCCACCGGTGCCCTCGGCCGCCACGGCGGCGCGGGCCAGCTCGACGATCGCGGCGAACGCCGCGGCGTCGTTGACGGCCAGGTCGGCCAGGATCTTGCGGTCGACCTCGATGCCGGCCAGGCGCAGGCCCTGGATCAGCCGGTTGTAGGTCATGCCGTTGGCCCGGGCGCCAGCGTTGATCCGCTGGATCCAGAGCTGCCGGAAGTCGCCCTTGCGGTCGCGGCGGTCCCGGTAGGCGTACTGCATCGAGTGCAGCACCTGCTCCTTGGCCTTGCGGTAGAGCCGGGAGCGCTGACCGCGGTAGCCGCTCGCGGTCTCCAGCAGGGTACGACGCTTCTTCTGGGCGTTCACAGCCCGCTTGACGCGTGCCATCTCAACTCCTTCTTCGGTTCAGGTGGCGCGCGTCAGCGGCCGAGCAGCTTCTTGATGCGCTTGACGTCAGCCTTGGCCAGCTCGACCGTGCCGGTCAGCCGGCGGGTGTGGGTGGAGGGCTTCTTCTCCAGCTTGTGGCGGAGGCCGGCCTGCTGGGCGACGATCTTGCCCCGGCCGGTCACCTTGACCCGCTTGCCCATACCCGTGTGGCTCTTCATCTTCGGCATGTGGAACGTATCTCCCCTGTTACTGGCCGCTGGTGTCAGCGGTCGTGCCGGTCTCGCCGGCTGCTGCGGTCTCGCCGGCCGCCGGGGTCTCGCCACCTGCCGGGGCGGTCGACTCCTCCGCGGCCCGGTCACGGGGCCCGCCGCGGGACGCCGTGGCGGCGACCGCGGAGGCCTTCACGGCCCGGTGCGGAGCGAGAACCATGATCATGTTTCGACCGTCCTGCTTCGGAGCGGCCTCGACGTATCCCAGGTCCGTGATCTCGGACTCGAGCCGACGCAGGAGCCGGTAACCCAGCTCCGGGCGGCTCTGCTCGCGACCGCGGAACATGATCGTCACCTTGACCTTGTCGCCCGCCTTGAGGAACCGCACCACGTGACCCTTCTTGGTCTCGTAGTCGTGCGGGTCGATCTTCGGCCGGAGCTTCATCTCCTTGATGACGGTCTGCTGCTGGTTACGCCGCGCTTCGCGCGCCTTGAGTGCGCTCTCGTACTTGAACTTGCCGAAGTCCATGAGCTTGCACACCGGCGGGCGCGCCATCGGCGCAACCTCGACCAGGTCCAGGTCGACGTCCGCGGCCAGCTGCAGGGCGCGCTCCAGCGGGACGATGCCCACCTGCTCACCCTCAGGGCCGACCAGTCGGACCTCACGTGCCCGGATCTGTTCGTTCACGCGTGGTTCGACGCTGATGGGGCCTCCTCGAGTCGAGTCTTCCGTGGTGCCGACTCCGCGGGCTCCCGGACGGGAGCCGACCCGGAAAGCAGAAGGCCCCGGCGCATGCCAGGGCCCACTCGACCGGTCGGCACGATCACAGGATCGCGCATCCGGATCCGGGACGTGCCCGGAACCGGGAGACCGGGACCCGGCCACCTACGGGGGCGACTCGGGTGGGAGCAGGCGCTCCGCTTCAGGACCGCCCACAGGACGGTCTGGTCGACTCCGCAACACTACACCCTCGGACCAGCCCGCCCCAAACCGGGGCGCGGCGGTCAGCGAGGGGCGGCCGGGCCGCCGACCAGGGCGGCCAGGTGGGCCTGGTGCAGGCGAC
This sequence comes from Micromonospora halotolerans, assembly GCF_032108445.1. Classification (NCBI taxonomy): domain Bacteria; kingdom Bacillati; phylum Actinomycetota; class Actinomycetes; order Micromonosporales; family Micromonosporaceae; genus Micromonospora; species Micromonospora halotolerans. Next base: position 36,857 of record NZ_CP134876.1, read on the forward strand.
GCAGGGCGCGGACCGCCTCGACGGCGCGCTCCTTGTCGGCGGCCTGCAGGGCGACCATCGGCAGCAGGTCGTCGTCGTGCAGCTCCAGGCTGGCCCACGGGGCGCCCCGGTCGAACCGGACCCCGCGGATCACCTCCCAGGGCAGCTCGTAGGAGCTGATCACGTTGCGGATCCGGACACCCCGGGCATCGGCCACCACCCGGGGGCGGGTGAAGAGCAGGAAGCCGAGGGCCCCGAAGACGCCCAGCCCCACCATGGCGAGCTGGTCGCCCCGCTGGAAGCTGCCGTACCCGTCGCCGGTCGCCCCGCTCAGGGAGGTGGCCACCAGGCTGAACACCACCAGCAGCGTGACGGCCGACGCCCAGCAGACCACCCGGACCCGCCGCGGCCGCACGGTCACCACTGAATCACTCACGGAACCAGTCTGCCATCCGGCTCGGGCTCGGGTTCCGCCGCCACACGGACCGGGCGGCGGCGCCGCCCCCCGGCCACGACCACCGCCGCCCCGGTGAGCACCGCCCCGGCCAGCACCGGCAGCCGCACCCCGGCCCCGCCGGGCACCGCCACGTCCAGCACCAGGGCGCCGCCGAGCTGGCCGGCCACCAGCGCCAGGCCGGTGCGCAGCACCCCGGCGGCCCGGACGCCGACCAGCAGGGCGAGCACGATGCCGACACCGAACAGGCCGCCGACGTAGAGCCACCACTGGGTGGGCCACGCCGGGCGGGTGGCCAGCGCCCCGGCCAGCGCCGCCACCGCGGCGATCACCGAGGTGCTGACCGCGAAGTTCACCGCCAGCCCGGCGGCCGGACCGATCGCCGCGGCGACCCGACCGTTGAGCGCGGACTGCAGCGCCACCGCCAGGCCGCCGGCCACCGAGAGCAGCACCAGACCGACCGCCAGGTCGCCGACCGGCCGGCCGAGCTGGGCCATGGTCACCGCGGCGATCCCGAGCAGCGCCCCGACGACCCGGGGCAGGGTGAGCGCCAGCCGGCCGGTCGCGGCCAGGCCGACCCGGTCGACGGCCAGCCCGCCGAGGCTGCCCCCGGCCACCTGGGCGATCGTGAAGACCGCCACCCCGAGCGCCGGCACCACGAACGGGCCGATCACCACGATGGCGGCGCCACCCAGCCCGCCCAGGTAGGCCCACCAGGGCAGGCCGGAGTGGCGCAGGCCGGCCAGCCCGGCGCGCATGGACGGGACGGCGACCAGCCCGAGCAGCACGATGAGGCAACCGCCGAGGTTGTTGACCATGGCGCCCACGAGAGGGTCGCCGGCCCGCTCCCCCAGCTCGGCGTTGACCACGCCCTGCGCGGCCGAGGCCACCCCGCCCAGGACGACCACGGCCAGGGCGGCCGGGACCGGCAGCGGCCTCACAGCCGGCAGGCGTGGATGTTGGTGACCAGGATGGCCCGGGCACCCAGCTCGTAGAGCTCATCCATGATCCGGTGCACGTCCTCGCGCAGCACCATGGCCTGCACGGCCACCCAGCCCTCCCGGTGCAGCGGGGAGACGGTCGGCGACTCGATGCCCGGGGTCAGCGAGCTGGCCCGGTCCATCAGGCCGGCCGGCACGTCGTAGGCGAGCATCACGTAGCGGCGGGCGACCAGCACGCCGTGCAGCCGCCGCAGCAACTGCTCCTGCTGGGCACAGCCGGCGGCGCCGGCCCGGCGGACCACCACCGCCGAGGACCGCAGCAGCGGTTCGCCGAAGACCACCAGGCCGGCCTGGCGCAGGGTGGCCCCGGTCTCCACGACGTCGGCGACCACGTCGGCCACGCCGAGCCGGATGGCGTTCTCCACCGCGCCGTCCAGCCGGATCACCTCCGCCTTGACGCCCAGCTCGGCCAGGTGCCGCTCGACCAGCCCCGGGTACGCGGTGGCGATCCGGTGCCCGCCGAGCTGCTGGACCGAGTCCACGTCGTCGGGGCGGGCGGCGAACCGGAAGGTGGCCCGGCCGAAGTTGAGGTCGACGACCTCCTCGGCCGGCGCGCCGGAGTCGACCAGCAGGTCCCGGCCGGTGATGCCGACGTCCAGGTCGCCGGAGCCGACGTAGGTGGCGATGTCCTTGGGGCGGAGGTAGAAGAACTCGATGTCATTGGGCTCGTCCCGGCAGACCAGGTCCTTCGGGTCGGTGCGCTGGCGGTAGCCCGCCTCGCGCAGCATCCCGGCGGCCGACTCGGCCAGGGCGCCCTTGTTGGGTACGGCGACACGCAGCATGGGAGTGCTCCTTCGATCGACGAGATGATCAGCGGATCGGGCACTCACAAATGTCGGTAGACGTCCTTCAGCTCGAGGCCGGTGGCCAGCATCAGCACCTGGGCCTGGTAGAGCAGCTGGGAGATCTCCTCCGCGGCCCGCTCCGGACCCTCGTGCTCGGCCGCCATCCACGACTCGGCCGCCTCCTCGACGACCTTCTTGCCGATGAAGTGCACGCCCTTCTCCAGGGCGGCGACCGTGCCCGAGCCCGGGGCGCCGGCGGCGGCCTTGGCCTGCAGCTCGGCGAACAACTCCTCGAACGTCTTCACGGAAGGCGATTCTTCCAGCCGCCCCGGGTGACGCCTCTCCCCGGGTATGCCACACGCCGACCGCGACCACATACTGGACCCGACTTTGAAAAGAGAGGTTTCGAAAGAGGCCTTTCGAAGGCTAACCTTCAATGCATGGCAGACCAGTCACCCCGCCGGATCACCGACGTCGACACGCTCCGCGCCCTCGCGCACCCGCTGCGGCTGCGCATCCTCGACGCCGTGGGTCTGCACGGCCCGCTGACCGCCACGGAGGTCGCCGAGCGGGTCGGCGAGAGCCCCGCCAACTGCTCATGGCACCTGCGCCAGCTCGCCAAGTACGGCTTCGTCAGCGAGGCGGGCGGCGGCACGGGCCGACAGCGGCCGTGGCGGCTGGTCACTGACGGGCACCGGTGGGGCGACGGCGAGGAGAGCCCGGCGTTGGCGCGGGCCGGGGACGCGGCCTTCCTGACCCTGCTCGACCTGGAGTACCGCAAGCTGCGGGACTGGATGACCGTCCGCCGCCAGCAGCCCCCCGCCTGGCGCGACGCCGCCTTCCTCCACCAGTTCATCAGCTGGTACACGCCGGAGGAACTGCACGAGCTGCAGGAGGAGCTGCGCGGGGTGCTCGGTCGCCACCTGGACCGGCTCGGCGACCCGGCGACCCGGCCGCCCGGTTCCCGGCCGGTACGGCTGATGGCCTGGAGCGCGCCCGAGGTCGACGGGCCCACCGACGCCGACGCCGACGGGAACGGGGACCGATGAGACAACTGCTGCGCCGGCCGGAGTTCCGGCTGTTCTTCGTCGCACTGACCGTCAGCATGATCGCCGAGTCGATCCTGCTGCTGGCCCTCGCGATCTGGGTCAAGGAACTGACCGGCTCCGACGGGCTGGCCGGCGCCACCTTCCTGGCGCTGACCGCGCCGATGGTGCTCGCCCCGCTGGCCGGCTGGGTGGTCGACCGGGCGCCGCGCCGTCGGCTGTTCGTGGCCCTCAACGCGGGCACCGCTGTCCTGCTGCTGCCGCTGCTGGCCGTCCACGACCCCAGCGGGCTGTGGATCGTCTACGCGGTCGCCGCCGGCTACGGGCTCTCGTACATCGCGCTCGGCGCGACGGTCACCGCGCTCGTGCAGGAACTGGTCCCCGCGGAGTTGCTACCCGACGCCAACGGCGTGTCCCAGACCGTCAAGCAGGGACTGCGGCTGGTCGGCCCGCTGCTCGGCGCCGGCCTGTTCGTGCTGCTCGGTGGCCCGGCGATGGCGGCCGCCTGCACGCTCGGGTTCCTGGTGGCCGGCGCCGTGGGGCTGGCGGTGCGCCCGCCGCCGAGGGCGGGTGAGATCGGGGCCGCCGGAACGGCCCCACCGCGCGCGGCCGGGGTGCGGGCCCCCGGAGACGGGCGCGGGGAACTGGTCGCCGGCGTGCGACACCTGGTGAGCGAGCCGGCGCTGCGCCGGGCGCTGCTGGCGGTCGTGCTCGCCACCATCGGCCTCGGCTTCGGGGAGACGCTGTGGTTCGCGTACGTCGACCAGGGGCTCGGACGGGAGCCGGCCTTCCTGGGGGTGCTGGTCTCCCTGCAGGGCGTCGGTGGCCTGATCGGAGGGCTGGGTTCGGCGGCGCTGGTGCGCCGGCTCGGCGAGTTGGGCGCCATGGCGCTCGGCGTGGCCACCATCGCCGTGGGCTTCCTGGCCCCGGTCTGGCCGGTGCTCGGGTTCGCCGTCGCCGCTGCGGTGCTGATCGGCCTCGGCCTGCCGGTCGCCCTGGTGGGCACCATGACGCTGGTGCAACGGAACACTCCACCGGAACTGGTCGGCCGCGTCTCGGCCGCGCTGGACGCCCTGGCCAGCGGACCGCAGGCGGTGGCGATCGGGGCGGGCGCCCTGGTGGTCGGCCTGGTCGACTACCGGCTGCTCTATGCCGCTATCGGGGCGCTGCTACTGGCTGCCGGGGCGTACCTGCTGACCGGCCGCCGCCTCACCATCCCATGCACCGGAGGACGCTACGAACCTGATGACGCAGACGATTCACCCGGGCCGGCGACACTCCCGGTGCGACTCGGGTGACCACGGCTGTGGAGGCGCCCGGTCGTGACGGGCGGCGGGACGGTGAATCACCCACGTCATCACGTTCGTAGCGTCCCGCGAGTCATACGCAGGCAGCTCGGACACACCCCTGGTTGGCCGCGTCGACACCGGCGGGTCACCGCCGGCTGCCCGCCGACGCCGACCTCACCCGGTGGCCGCCGGCCGCCCGGGCAGTTGCCCGAGCCCGGCGGCACGGGCCCGGGCCACGGCTTCGCTACGGTCGGCGGCGTGCAGCTTGCCGAGGATGGTGGAGACGCTGTTGCGGACGGTCTTCGGGGCGACCGACAGCTTCCGGGCGATCGCCTGGTTGCCGAGCCCCTGCGCCACCAGGTCGAGGATCTCCATCTCCCGCGGCGTGAGTTCCGGGAACGGCCGGGCCGACGGCGACCGGGGCCCCTCGGCGAAGAACCGCAGGACGCGCTGGGCGACCTCGGTGCCGAAGACGGCTTCGCCGGCCGCCACGGCGGAGACCGCCCGCGTCACGTCGGCCCGGGCGGCGCCCTTGAGCAGGTAGCCGGCAGCGCCGGCGCGGATGGCGGCGTAGACCGACTCGTCGTCGGCGTGCATGGTCAGCACGAGCACCGCCGCGTCGCCCCGAGCGGTGATCCGCCGGGTGGCCTCGACGCCGCCCATGCCCGGCATGGCGAGGTCCATCAGCACGACGTCGGGGCACAGGTCCCCGACCGCGACCACGGCCGTCTCGCCGTCGGCCGCGGTGCCGACGATCTCGATCTCGGGCAGCCCGTCCAACGCCGTGCACAGCCCGTCCAGGAAAATCGGGTGGTCGTCCACCAGGAGCACCCGCACCGGGTCCGGCATGTCAGCTCCTCCCCGCCACGACGGGCACCGGCAGTTCGGCCCGGACGCTCGTACCCCCGCCGGGCGGCGGCTCGATGGTGAACGTGCCGCCCAGCTCGTCGGCCCGCTCCCGCATCGACGACAGGCCGACGCCGTCCCGGTGCGGGACGACCAGCCCGCAGCCGTCGTCGGTGATCTCCAGCCGCAGCCACCCGTCCCGCAGGCCCATCCGGACCCGGCACGTGGTGGCGCGGGCGTGGCGGGCCACGTTCGTCATCGCCTCGGTGACGATGCGGTAGGCGGCGACCTCCACGGCCGCGCTGGTGACCCGCAGGTCGTCGCCGCAGTCCACCTCGACGGCCAGCCCGGTGGCCCGCAAGGCGGCGGCGTGTTCGCGGACCACGCCCAGCAGCCCGAGATCGTCCAGGGACGGCGGACGCAGTCCGTGCACGATCTCCCGCACGTCCGAGACGGACTGACCGATCACCGACTTGATCTTCGCGGCCAGCGGCTGGGCGGCCGGGTCTTCGGCGACCCGCTCGGCGAGCACGTCGACCTGGAGACTGGCCGCCGCGAGCAGCGGTCCGAGGCCGTCGTGCAGGTCCCGGCGCAACCGTCGCCGCTCCTCCTCCCGGACGATGCGCTCCCGCGACTCGCGCAGGTCCTCCTCCAGCCGGGCCGCCCGCACGGCGACCGCGATCTGCCCGGCGAGGTCGGCCAGCAGGTCCAGCTCGCGCGGCTCGAACGGCGTCCCGCCACTGCGCCGCCCGACCAGCAGGATGCCCTCCTGGCGGCCGTTGCTGACCAGCGGGAACGCGTGCGCGTCGGTCGGGGGGTCGGCCGGCTCATCCGGCACCACCCGGGCGTACGGGACGCGCAGCATGGTGGTGAGGGTTTCCGTGACGGTGTGCAACAGCTCGTCCAGCGCCTCGGTCCGGGACAGCCGCTCGGCCAGCCCCGTGACCACCTCGTAGGGCCGGTCCCGGTCACCGAAGAGCAGCCGGTCGATCCCGCTCATCGTCCTCGCGGTCATCGGTTTCAGCAGCGTGCTCGGGCTGGTCGTGCCGTCGCCGGTCTTCCAGACCACCTGGCTGGTCGGGCTCTACGCCTGGGTGCTGTGGCCGCTGCTCGCGTCGATCGCGTTCGCGGTGCGCCTGCGTCGCCGACGCCGCTGAGGCGCTGACACCCGGGCAGCGCGGAAACGCCGACGGGCCGCCCGAGGGCGGCCCGTCGGCCGTGTGTGTGGGGAGTCGTGTCGCGTGCGCTCAGGCGCCGAAGCCGACCCGGTGGGCGTTGGCGTCCAGGCCGCGGACGGCCAGCGCGGCGTCCAGCGCCGCCACCGTGGCCGCCCAGCCCTTGTCCTCGGCCGAGCCGGGCAGCCCGGCCCGGTCCCGGGCCTGCTCGATGGTGTCCACGGTGAGGACACCGTGGGCCACCGGCTTGCCCTCGTCCAGCGCCACCCGGGTCAGCCCCTCGGTGACCGACTGGCAGACGTAGTCGAAGTGGGCGGTGGCGCCCCGCACCACCACGCCGAGGGCGACCACCACGTCGTACCGGCGGGCCATCGCCTGGGCCACCACGGGCAGCTCGACCGAGCCGGCCACCCGGGCCACCACGGACCGCGCGCCGCACGCCTCGGCGGCGGCCACCGCCCGGTCGACCATGTGGTCGGTGAGGTCGCCGTGCCAGCGTGCGGCCACGATGCCGACGGTCAGCCCGCCGGCGTCCACCGCGGTCACGCCCGGTTCGCCGAATCCCGCCATGTCTACGCTCCGATCTCGTCGCCGGCGACCGGGCGGCCCATCGGCGCCTCGGTCACCTCGTCCAGCCCCTCCAGGAGGTGGCCCATCCGGTCCCGCTTGGTCCGCAGGTAACGCACGTTCTCCGGGTTGGACCGCACGGGCAGCCCTTCCCGGCCGCTCACCGTGAGGCCGTAGCCCTCCAGGCCGGCGCGCTTGGCCGGGTTGTTGGTCAGCAGCCGCATGGAGCGGACGCCGAGGTCGTAGAGGATCTGCGCGCCGGTCCCGTAGTCCCGCGCGTCGGCGGGCAGCCCCAGGTCGAGGTTCGCGTCCACGGTGTCCCGGCCCTGGTCCTGGAGCTGGTACGCCTGGAGCTTGTGCAGCAGGCCGATGCCGCGCCCCTCGTGCCCGCGCACGTAGAGCACCACCCCGCGCCCCTCCTGGGCCACCCGGGCCAGCGCGGCCTGCAACTGCGGGCCGCAGTCGCAGCGCAGCGAGCCGAAGACGTCCCCGGTGAGGCACTCGGAGTGCACCCGCACCAGCACGTCCCTGCCGTCGCCCAGGTCGCCCATGACGAGCGCCACGTGCTCGGCGGTGTCGTGCTCGGCGCGGTAGCCGAGCGCCTGGAACACCCCGTACGGGGTGGGCATCCGCGCCTCGGCGACCTGCTCGACCTGCTTTTCGGTGCGCCGCCGGTAGGCGATCAGGTCGGCGATGGTGATCAGGGTGAGCCCGTGCTCGGCGCAGAACTTCTCCAGGTCGGGCAGGCGCATCATGGTGCCGTCGTCGTTGACCAGCTCGCAGAGCACGCCGGCGGGGCGCAGCCCGGCCAGCCGGGTCAGGTCGACGGCCGCCTCGGTGTGCCCGGGGCGGCGCAGCACGCCACCCTGGCGGGCCCGCAGCGGCACCACGTGCCCGGGGCGGGCCAGGTCGGTCGGGCCGGTCGACGCGGCGGCGAGCAGCCGGATGGTGTGCGACCGGTCGGCCGCGGAGATGCCGGTGCTGACCCCCTCCCGCGCGTCCACGGTCACCGTGTACGCGGTGCCCCGCCGGTCCTGGTTGGTGTGGTGCATGGGCGGCAGGTCCAGCCGGTCGCACTCGCTCTCGGTGAGCGGCACGCAGATGTAGCCGGAGGTGTAGCGGACCATGAACGCGACCAGCTCCGGGGTGGCCAGCTCGGCCGCGAAGATCAGGTCGCCCTCGTTCTCCCGGTCCTCGTCGTCGACCACCACGACGGGCCGGCCGGCGGCGATGTCCGCCACCGCCTGCTCGATGCTGCCGAAGGTGCTGCTCATGCCACGGCCTCCGAGTACGTCGACGGGATCGGGGTGCGGGCGGGCGGGGTCGCCCGGGACGTGCGCCACCAGGCGTACAGGCCGGCGAGGCAGAACCCGCCGTAGACCAGGTACATGGCGGCCGAGGGGTAGAAGCCGCCCTGGAGCAGCAGCGGCACGCCGACCGCGTCCACGGCGATCCAGATCAGCCAGAACTCCACCCAGCCGCGGGCCATGCCGTAGGTGGCGAGCAGGCTGCCGACCAGGATCCAGGCGTCCGGCAGCGGCCCCCACGAGCCGAGCGCGGCGAGCACCGGGTACGCGGCCGCGGTGCCGACCGCCGCCGCGGCGAGCAGGCCGAGCCGCTCGCGCCAGGTGGCCCAGCGCGGGACGACCGCCGGCTGCTCGCCGCCGCCGGAGCGGCGGTTGCGCGACCAGCGCCACCAGCCGTAGACGCTGACCGCGAAGAAGAAGACCTGCCGGCCCGCCTGGCCGTAGAGGTCGTGCGCCTGCGGGGTGGTGAACACCCCGCCCAGGAAGACGGTGAACAGCAGCGCGTTGCCGATCATGCCGACCGGCCAGGCCCAGACCACCCGGCGCAGCCCGAGCAGCGCCGAGGCGAGGCCGAAGACGTTGCCGACGATCTCCCGCACCAGCACCGGCGAGCCGGCCACGTGCACCTGGGCGTCGAGCAGCCAGCCGAGCGGGCCCATCATCGGGCACCTCCGGCCGCGCGCTCGCCGAGCAGCCGCTCGACGTACTTGGCCAGCACGTCCACCTCGAGGTTGACCGGGTCGCCGACACCCTTGGCGCCGAGGGTGGTGAGCTTGAGCGTGGTGGGGATCAGCCCGACCGAGAACCAGTCGTCGCCGACCTCCGCGACGGTCAGCGAGATGCCGTCGACGGTGATCGAGCCCTTCTCCACCACGTAGCGGGACAGCAGGGCGGGCAGGCGGAAGCGGACCGTCTCCCACTGGGCGGCCGGCTCCCGGGACAGCAGCTCGCCGACCCCGTCGACGTGCCCCTGTACGAGGTGGCCGCCGAGGCGGCTGTTCAGCGCGGCGGCCCGCTCCAGGTTGACCGGGTCGCCGGGGCGCAGCGCGCCGAGCGCCGTGCGGCGCAGGGTCTCGCCCATCACGTCGGCGGTGAAGGTCCCGCCGTCGACGTCGACCACGGTGAGACAGACCCCGTTGACCGCGATGGAGTCGCCGTGCCGGGCGTCCGAGGTGACCAGCGGGCCGCGGACCGCGACCAGCGCCGAGTCACCCCCGGTCTCCGTGGTCCGGACGATCTCGCCCAGTTCCTCGACGATGCCGGTGAACATGTCAGGCCTCCCTCTTCCGGGGCAGCGCGGTGATCCGCAGGTCGGGGCCGACCTGCGTAACGTCGGTGAGCTCCAGGTCGATGGCGTCGGCGATGGTGGTCACGCCGGCGTCCAGCAGCGCGGTCGGGCCGGCGCCGAGCAGCTTCGGCGCGACGTACCCGACGATCTTGTCGACCAGGCCGGCGGCCAGGAACGCGCCGGCCAGGGTGGGACCGCCCTCCAGCAGCGCGGCCCGCACGCCGCGGTGGTGCAGCTCCGCGAGCAGCGCCGCGAGGTCGACCCGGCCGTCCGGGCCGGCGCCGACCTCCGCGGCGGTGGCCACCCAGGTCCGGGCGGCGCCGTCGCGGACCCGGGCCTGGGCCGGGGTACGCCCCGAGCTGTCCACCACCACCCGCAGCGGCTGCCGGATGGCCAGGGTGCCGTCGCGCAGGTTGCGGGCCGTGAGCCGGGGGTCGTCGGCGAGCACGGTGCCCACCCCGGCGATCACCGCGTCGACGGTGCCGCGCAGGGCGTGCACGTCGATCCGGGCCGCCTCCGAGGTGATCCACATGCTGGTGCCGTCGGCCGCGGCGGAGCGCCCGTCGAGGGTGGCCGCGTACTTCCAGATGAGGTACGGCCAGCCGCGGCGCATCGAGGTGAGCCAGGCGATGTTGCCCGCCTCGGCCTCGTCGGCGCGTACCCCCAGGTCCACCTGGACGCCGGCGGCGCGCAGGGTGGCCGCGCCGCCGGAGGCGACCGGGTTGGGGTCCGGGACGGCGACCACCACGCGGGCGACGCCGGCCGCGATGAGGGCGTGGCTGCAGGGGCCGGTGCGGCCGGTGTGGTCGCAGGGTTCCAGGGTGACCACGGCGGTGCCGCCGCGAGCGCGCCGGCCCGCCTGGGCCAGCGCGACGATCTCGGCGTGCGGGCCGCCCGCGTAGGCGTGGAAGCCCTCGCCGACGACCTCGCCGTCGGCGTCCAGCAGGACGCAGCCGACGACGGGGTTGGGGCTGGTGGTGCCGAGGCCGCGGGCGCCCAGCGCGATCGCGCGACGCATCGCCTCGTCCACGGAGACGCTCGCCATCGCCAGCCCTGCCCTCTCGCTCGCCGGTCGCGCGCGGGCGGGTCGGGGACAGAACGGCACGGGTGCCGCGGACACGCGGCGGCGGAGATCCGGGGACGGCACAGCCGACCCCGGGGAGCCCACGCGGCGGCTGAGGGTGCTCAGCGCCCGGCAGGGCTCTCCCCCGTCCCGCGCGCTGTCTCCCATCCGGACTTTCTGGGGGCGGACGAGCCGCACCCCAACCGTCGGCCCCGGATTCTCACCAGGTCCACCGTCCGGCCAAAGCCGTCCGGGTCGCGGGCTTACCACGGTCGGACCGTGGATCACCGCCGGTTCGGAATCTCACCGAGCCCCGCCAGCGCGTGGTGGGTACACCGGAAGTCTTACACGCCGGGCGGCGGGTCGCGCCACAGACGCGAGCTACCTCACAACGGGGGACGGTTCGTCACGTCACGCCCCGGCGGCGGTCGACCGCGACGTACGACCCGGGTTGGCTCTTGGCGACCGTCTTCATCTCGGAGGCCACGGCGATCGCCTCCAGGGGATCCGTGAAGCGTTTGCCCGCGTCGGAGAGGGAGACCCCGATCGAGAGGGTCACCAGGGCGGCCCGGCGGATGTTGCCCCGCCGGTCCTTCAGCTCGACGAAGCCGCGCTCCCGGTCGGTCGGGTCGTAGAGCGCGTCGGCGGCCTTCTCGAAGTCGACCACGGCCCGGCTGGTCAGCGGCCGGACCTGGGACGGGGTGCACACGATGACGAAGTCGTCGCCGCCGACGTGGCCGAGGAAGGCCGGCGGGAGGCCGATCGAGACCACCGCCCGGTGCAGGCTGCGGGCCAGCGCCGAGATGAACTCGTCGCCTCGGACGAAGCCGTAGCGGTCGTTGACGCTCTTGAAGCGGTCGATGTCGATGTAGCCGACGGCGTAGTCGACGCCGCTGCGCACCCGGTCGCTGATCTCCCGCCGGATCCGGCTGTTGCCGGGCAGCCCGGTCAGCGGGGAGACCTCCCGGAACTCCTTGTTGCGGCGCAGCGTGGAGCTGACCCGGGCGACCAGCTCGGCGGTGTCGAAGGGCTTGACCAGGTAGTCGTCGGCGCCCGCGCTGAGGCCGTTGACCTTGTCGGAGGTCATCCCCTTGGCGGTCAGCATGATCACCGGGAGGGCCGAGGTCATCGGGTCGGCGCGCAGCCGGCGGGTCAGCTCCAGCCCGTCGATCCGCGGCATCATGAGGTCGACCACGGCCAGGTCCGGCCGGTGCCGCTCGATGACCTCCAGGGCCTCCTGGCCGTCGCCGGCGTGCAGCACCTCGAAGCCGTGCAACCGCAGGTTGAACTCGACGAAGCGGGCGATGTCCTCGTCGTCGTCGACGACCAGGATCACGTCGGGTCGGTCGCCGGCCGGGTCCACCTCAGGCCCCGGTCGTCGCGCGTTCCGCCAGACCGCGCAGCCGGCGGACCGCCTCGGCCGGGTCGTCGGCACCGTAGACCGCGGTGCCGGCCACGAAGGCGTCGGCGCCCGCCGCGGCGGCCTGCTCGATGGTGTCCGCGGCGATCCCGCCGTCCACCTCGATGCGCAGCTCCAGGTGGCCGCTGGCGACGTGCCGCCGGGCGGCGCGCACCTTGTCGAGCAGCTGGGGGATGAACCGCTGGCCGCCGAAGCCGGCCTTGATCGTCATGATCAGCAGCGTGTCGAAGCTCGGCAGCAGGTCCAGGTACGGCTCGATCGGGGTGTCCCGGTCGATCGCCAGCCCCGCCTTCGCACCGGCCGAGCGCAGGTCCTTGGCCAGCGCCACCGGGTCGTCGCACGCCTCGGCGTGGAACGTCACGTTGTACGCCCCTGCGTCGGCGTATCCGGGCGCCCAGCGGCGCGGATCCTCGATCATGAGGTGCACGTCGAAGGGAAGCTGGGTGGCCGCCCGCAGGCTCTGCACCACCGGCAGCCCGATGGTCAGGTTGGGCACGAAGTGGTTGTCCATGACGTCCACGTGCAACCAGTCCGCGGCGTGCTCGACGGCGCGGACCTCGTCGGCGAGGCGGGCGAAGTCGGCGGCCAGGATGCTGGGCGCGATGATCAGCGGCGGTACGGTCACCGCGCCAGTGTACGAAGGCGGTCACCCGGCGTCCGCAGCGCGGCTCCGCCGGCAGCCCGCTGTGACCCGGTCGTGACCCGGCGTGCAGAATCGGCCGGCCGGGCGCGGAAAGTCGGTACGAAAAGTCATCCGCGACTGGCCGAACGATCGAAACAGGACGAAACTCCTACAGGGACTGTCACATATGCTGCACGCCCGGTCGCGCGGAACACCGCACGGACCGCGGCGACCGGCTGTCATCTCCCGGGAAGGGCGGACGATGCGACGGTGGCTCCTGGCGCTGGCGCTGGCCGGCACGGCGACGGTGGTCCTGACCGGCTGTGTCCCACCGCACCGGGCCGACGGGGACCTCACCGACGACTGGGCCGCGCTGCCGGCGCCGCGCCTCTTCGTTCCCGCCACGGAGGCCTGCCTGCCCCGGCTCACCCCCGTGGTGCACGCCGCCACCTACGAGACGGTCGACTGTGCGGGCAGCCATCTGGCCGAGACGGTGCACGTCGGCACCTTCACCGGACCGGCGGCGCAGGGCCCGCGGCCGGAGCCGGGCTCGCCCGGGCTGCGCGCCGCCCGCGCCGAGTGCGACCAGCGGGCCCGGGAGGTGATCGGCGGGGACTGGCACTCGGCCCGCCTCACCCTGAACATCGCGCTGCCCCCGGTGACCGCCTGGGTGAGCGGGGCCCGCTGGTTCCGCTGCGACCTGGCCGAGACCGACAGCATCGACAACACCCGGCCCGTCAACCGGGCGGGCAGCCTGCGGGGCGCCATGGTGGGCGACAGCCCGCTGGTGCACCGCTGTTTCGACCCGAAGCTGATCGGCGAGAACCTGAACTACATGGCCCCGGTGCTCTGCACCGAGCCGCACCGGGCCGAGTTCGTGGGCGTCTTCGAGGAACGCGACATGAGCTGGGCGGACTTCAACCGGTCCGCCGCGCAGGTGCACCGCCGCTGCATGGCGCTGATCGCCGCGTTCGCCGCGGTGCCGAACAACGCCGACCTGCCCTACCGGGCCGGTTCCATCTTCTACCCGCCGTCGCAGCGCGAGTGGGAGGAGGGCGACCGGGGGGTGCGCTGTTTCCTGTGGAGCGACGACCGGAAGCTGACCCGGTCGATGCGCGGGGCCGGCCCGGAGGGACTACCCGTCAGCTGAGCCCCCGGTGTCGTATGCTGCACCGCCGAGGCGTACCCGGTGCTCCGCGCCGGTCGGGCGACCACGGACGACGGGGAGGTCGGTCGGGATGCGGCGATGGTGGGCGGCGCTCGCCGTGGGTGTCACGGCGGTGTTGGCGCTCGGCGGCTGCGGCGCGCCGGCCGGGGTCGACCGCGACCTGGCCGACGACTGGCCCGCCTTCGGCGCCCCGGCGGCCTTCGTGCCCCAGGCCGGAGCCTGCCACCCCACCGTCCAGGACGTCGGCTACCTCAGCGGCTGGAACCCGGTCGACTGCGCCGCCGCGCACCGCGCCGAGACGCTGTACGTGGGCACCCTGACCGGCCCGGACGCCGGGCGCGGCGCTCCCCCGCGGGCCGGGTCGTCCGGCGCCCGGACCGCGCACGCCGAGTGCGCCACCCAGGTCAACAAGGCGGTCGGCGCCGAGTGGCGCTCGGGGCGGCTGCGGCTGTCGGTGGTCTTCCCCTCGACCCTGGCCTGGACCGGTGGGGCCCGCTGGTTCCGCTGCGACGCCTCCGAGGTGGCCAGCCTGGACGACGGCAGCGTCATCGCGCGCCGCGGCAGCCTGCGCAACGCCCTGAAGGCGGGCTCGCCGCTGGCGCTGGGCTGCTTCAACCCGAAGCTCAGCAAGGACGAGGTGGAGGAGATGCGGCCGGTCGCCTGCACCGCCAAGCACCACGCCGAGTTCGTCGGGGTCTACCGGTTCCCCGACCTCAGCTACGCCGAGTTCCAGCGCACCACGCTGCGGGCGCACAAGGGCTGCCGCGGGCTGATCGCGAAGTACGTGAAGGTGCCGAACAACAGCGACATGGTCTACCGGGCCGGCACGATCATCTACCACCCCTACGAGGAGGAGTGGCAGGACGGCGACCGGGGTGTGCAGTGCTTCCTCTGGGTCTCGGACCGGACGCTGACCCGCTCCCTCAAGGGCGGCGGCAGCAAGGCCCTGCCGGTCACCTGAGCGGGCACGGGGTGGGCCCGCGGGCCCACCCCGTGCGGGTCGCTCAGCCGACCTGGAGCGTCACGTCGTCGACGACGAAGCTGGTCTGGAGCGAGGAGTCCTCCACCCCGGTCCACTTCAGCGTGACGGCCTGCCCGGCGTACGCCGCCAGGTTGAAGCTGCGCTGGGCGTAGCCGCTGGCCGCGTTGAGGTTCGAGTACGTGGCCAGCGTGGCCGTGCCGACCTGCACGGTCAGCTTGTCGTACGCGGTGCTCGTGGTGGTCTCCGCGGTGTCGATGTGCAGCCAGAAGGACAGCGTGTAGCTGGCGCACCCGGCCGGGATGCTCACCGACTGCGACAGCGTGTCGGTGTGGGTGCTGCCGTAGCCGTCCAGCCACGCCTTGTAGGAGCCGGTCCGGGCCGCCTGGCTCGACGAGTTCGTGATGACGCCCGAGCTGGCCGTCCACGGCGTGCTGCCCGACTCGAAGCTGCTGTTGCCGATGAGCTGCCCGCCGGCGCAGCCGCCGGTGCCGGTCACCCTGAGGGTCCAGCCGGTGGTGCGGGTGACCGAGCCGGTGCCGGTGACCGTGATGGTGAAGGTGCCGGTGGTCGCCGTCGCGGAGGCGCTGACCGTCATGGTGGCCGAGCCCCCCGAGGTGACCGAGGACGGGCTGAAGCTCACCGTCACCCCGCTGGGGGCGCCCGTGGCCGACAGGCTCACCGTCTGAGCGCTGCCGCTGGTGGTGGCGGTGCCGACCGTCGCGGTGGTGGAACCGCCCCGGGCGACGCTGCCGGAGGTGGGGCTCACCGCGACGGAGAAGTCGTTGGTCGGGGTGCCGCCGCCGACCGCGAGCTGCCAGATCGCGTACGCCACACCGTCGGCGCTGCGGTTGAGCACCGTGGCGCTGACGTTGGCCGTGGTGTCGCAGGAGCGGTGGTAGCAGGAGTCGTACGCCGAGTTGGCCGTGCCGCCCCACTTGCTCGCCTGGGCGCTGGTCTTGCGGGCGCTGGCGCCGGCGGCGTACCCGGAGGTCGGGATGCCGGCCTGCTGGAAGGAGTAGTCGTCGGAGCGGCCCTGGCCCTCGACGTTCTCCTCCGGCTGGAGGTTCAGCGAGTCCCAGTACGCCTTCAGCGGCGCCGCCGTCGTGGAGGTGAGCCGGTTGATGAAGTAGCCGCCGTTGGTCGAGCCGACCATGTCGAAGTTGTAGTAGCCCTTGATGGCGCTCTTCTGGGTGGCGGTGAGCGAGTTGACGTAGAACTCCGAGCCGTTGAGGCCCTGCTCCTCGTCGGTCCACCAGGCGAACCGCACGCGCTTCGTCATGCTCGGGTTCTGGCTCGCCAGGACCAGCGCGTTCTCCAGGAGGGTGGCCGAGCCGGAGCCGTTGTCGTTGATGCCCGGGCCGGCGGAGACGCTGTCCAGGTGGGCGCCGAACATGACCACCTGGTCGGCGGGGCCCTGCGGCCACTCGGCGATCAGGTTGTTCGACCGGTAGGTGCAGGTGGTGCAGACCTGCTCGGAGACCGTGTAGCCGGCGGCCTGGAGCTTGCCCTTCACGTAGGCGACCGAGGCGGTGTAGCCGGCCGAGCCGGCCCGCCGGTTGCCCCCGTTGCTGCTCGCGATGCTGTTGAGCTGGGTGAGGTGGGCCTGGACGTTGGTCACCGAGATGTCCGGCGCGGCGGCGGCGAGCGCGGGGGCGGCGCTGATCGGGGTGGCGCCGGCCGGTGCGGGGGCGGCCAGGGTCGCCGTCACGGCGGCGAAGAGGGCGAGCGCGAGGCCCGCGGTCGGCGTTCTGCGTCTCATGGTGACTCCTCGTGGGGGTCGGCGGGACGTGCTGGCGGGGGTGGCGCGACCCGTGGGCCCCGGTGGGAACCTCGGGGTCGAACTGATCGGAACAGTTACATGTATCGATGTAAGAGTCAACGGTGCTGTCACATGACACAAAGCGGGACCGGCGTCGCCGGTCCCGCTTATGTGTTCACCTGTGGACATTCGGCCCGTCGACCGGGCCCGCCCTCAGCCCCGGCGCAGCACCGCCAGGAACATCGCGTCCGTGCCGTGCCGCTGCGGCCACAACTGGACCGTGGGGCCGTCGCCCAGCCCCGGCATGCCGGCGGGCAGCAGCGGGCGGGCGTCGACGAAGTCGACCGGGAAGCCGCACCGGCGGGATGCCTCGGTCACCGTCACGTGCGTCTCCACGGTGTGCGGCGAGCAGGTCACGTACGCGACCAGGCCACCGGGCCGGACCGCGCGCAGCGCGGCGGTGAGCAGCTCCCGCTGCAACCGGGTCAGCGGCGGCAGGTCCGACGGCTGGCGGCGCCAGCGCGACTCCGGCCGGCGGCGCAGCGAGCCGAGGCCGGTGCAGGGGGCGTCCACCAGCACCCGGTCGAAGTGCCCCTCCGGCAGCTTCGGATCGGCACCGACCGTGCGCCCGTCGGTGTGCACCACGGCCACCGGCAGGCCCCGGGTGGCCTGGGCGACCAGCCGGGCCCGGTGCTCGGCCACCTCGACCGCGGTGAGCCGTGCGCCACGCTCCGCGGCCAGGGCGCCGAGCAGGCCGGCCTTGCCGCCGGGGCCGGCACACAGGTCGAGCCAGCGGCCGTCCGGGCCGTCCAGCGGCGCCACCGCGAGGGCGTTCGCCACCAGCTGGGAGCCCTCGTCCTGGACGTGCGCGCGCCCCTCGGTGACCGCCGCCAGCTCACCCGGCGCGCCGCCGGAGAGGTAGACGGCATACGGCGAGAAGGCGCCGGGCGCCCCGCCGACCTCGTCGGCCAGCGCCACCGGGTCGGCCAACCCGGGCCGGGCGCACAGGTGCACCGGCGGGCGCTCGTTGTCCTCGATGAGCAGGCGGGCCGTCTCGCGCAGGTCGCCGCCGAGCGCCTCGGCGAAGGCCCGCACGATCCACTGCGGATGGCTGTACGCCAGCGCGAGGTGGCCGATCGGGTCGGTCTCCTCGGACGGGGCGAGCTTCGCCACCCAGCCGTCGACGTCGCGGCTCGCCACCTCGCGGAGCACCGCGTTGGCGAAGCCGGTGGCCCCGGGCCCCACGGTCCGCACCAGGTCCACGGTGGACGACACGGCCGCGTGCGCCGGCACCCGCGTGTGCAGGAGCTGGTACGTCCCGAGCCGCAGCGCGTCCCGCACCGGCGGGTCGATCCGCTGCACGTCCCGGCCGGCCGCGTCGGTGATGATCGCGTCCAGGGTGCCGGTGTGGCGGAGCGTGCCGTAGGTCAGCTCGGTGGCGAAGGCCGCGTCCCGGCCGGTGAGCCCCTCCTCGCGGAGCATGGCCGGCAGCACCAGGTTGGCGTACGCGTCGTCCCGGTGCACCGCCGCGATCGCCTCGAACGCGACCTGCCGGGGCAGGTCGACGGCCGGCCGGACCGGACGCCGGGCGCCACCGCGCCGGTCGGCGCCGAAGCGCCCCTCGCGTGGCGGGCCGTCGCCCCGGCGGCCCGGACGCTCGCCATGCTCCGGGCGGCCACGGTCCCGGGACCGCTCACCGCCGGTGAACCGCCCGGCGTCGTCGGAGCGGCCACCGCGGGGAGCGCCGGCGGACTCGGACGGCCCGGTCACGCGAGCACCTCGCCGGCCGCGACCCGGGCGCCGCGCGCCCAGTCGCCGGCCGACATGGCCTTCTTGCCGGCCGCGCGCACCTCGCCGAGCTGCACCGGGACGGTGCCCGTGCCGGCCAGCACCCGCGACTTCTCCACCAGCAGCTCACCGGGCTTCAGCTCCGGGCCGTTGGCCACCGCGGTGACCGGGCCGAGCTTGACCCGGTCGCCCCGGAAGGTGGTCCACGGGCCGGGGGCCGGGGTGCAGGCGCGGATCCGCCGGTCGACCGCGAAGGCCGGGTCGGCCCAGCGGACGCGGGCGTCCTCGACGGTCAGCTTCGGCGCCAGCGAGACCCCGTCGGCCGGCTGCGGCTCGGCCCGGGCGGTGCCGGCCGCCAGCGCGTCGAGCACCGCGACCAGCAGCCCGGCGCCGGAGTGGGCGAGCCGCTCCAGCAGGTCGCCGGAGGTGTCGGCCGGCCGCACCTCATCGGTGACGGTGCCGTAGACCGGGCCGGTGTCGAGCCCCTCCTCCAGCTGGAAGACGCTGGCCCCGGTCAGCTCGTCGCCGTGCAGCACGGCGTGCTGCACGGGCGCCGCGCCGCGCCAGGCGGGCAGCAGCGAGAAGTGCAGGTTGATCCAGCCGAGCCGGGGGATCTCCAGCGCCGCCGGCGGCACCAGCGCGCCGTACGCGACCACCGGCACGCAGTCCGGGGCCAGCTCGCGGAGCCGGTCGAGGAACTCGGGCTCGCGCGGCCGGGCCGGGGTGAGCACCTCGACGCCGTGCGCGTCGGCCCAGGCCCCGACCGGGGAGCGGACCAGGCCCCTCCCCCGGCCGGCGGGCGCGTCGGGGCGGGTGACCACGGCGAGCAGCTCGTGACCGGAGGCGGCGATCGCCTCCAGAGCGGGGACGGCGACGGCCGGCGTGCCGGCGAAGACCAGGCGCATGCGGGTCACCGCCCCAGGCCGAACGGGTTGCCGGCGGCGTGCGGGCTGAGCTTGACGGTCGGCGGGGCGGCCTCGTCGTACCACTCGGCCTGGCGGATCGCCTTCATGGCCTCCTTGCGACCCGCCGGGTCGAGCCGGTCGACGAAGAGCACCCCGTCGAGGTGGTCGGTCTCGTGCTGCACGCAGCGGGCCATGAGGCCGGTGCCGACGATCTGCAGCGGGTCGCCGTAGCCGTTGAAGCCCTTGGCGATGACGTTCTGCCGGCGCTTGGTGTCGAAGTAGAGCCCCGGGATGGACAGGCAGCCCTCCGGGCCGTCCTGCTCCTCCTCGTCGGGAAACTCCAGCACCGGGTTGACCAGGTGCCCCAGGACGTCGTCGACGTCGAAGGTGAACACCCGCAGGCCCACCCCGAGCTGCGGTGCGGCCAGGCCGGCGCCGCTCTGCTCGCGCATCGTGTCGGTCAGGTCGGCGATGAGCTTGCGCAGCTCCGCGTCGAAGTCGACAACCGGGTCGGCCGGCGTGCGCAGCACCGGATCGCCGAACAGACGGATGGGCTGGACGGTCACGCGGAGTGGCTCCTTGTCTGGGACGGGTGGTGCCGTACCAGTCTACGGAGTCGATCCGGTCGCCCCGGCCGGCGTACCGCGATCGGTGACCGGCGACGCCTCGTCACCCACGGTGACCGGCAGGGTGGCGTATCCGCGCAGGGTGAGCCGGACCCGCCGCTCGCTCCGCCCGGCCAGGGCGAGACCGGGCAGCCGGCGCAGCAGGAGCGGGAACGCCACCTGCGCCTCCAGCCGGGCCAGCCCCGCGCCGAGGCAGTAGTGCGGGCCGGCGCCGAAGGACAGCGGGTGCACCTGCGGGCGCCACGGGTCGAACCGCTCCGGCTCCGGGTAGCGGCCCGGGTCCCGGTTCGCCGCGCCGAGCATCACGATGAGCCAGCTCCCGGCGGGCAGGTCCACGCCGCCGTGCCGGCTCGGCTCGGTGCTCATCCGGGAGGTGAGCTGCACCGGGGAGTCGTAGCGCAGCAGCTCCTCGACGTAGCCGGGCGCGAACTCGGGGTGGTCGCGCAGCGCCGCCGCGTCGCGGGGATGGTCGAGGAGCACCACGAGGCCGTTGCCGAGCAGGTTGGTGGTGGTCTCGAAGCCGGCGACCAGCAGCACGATCAGGTTGGCCAGCAGCTCGTCGCCGGAGAGCCGATCACCATCGTTGTCGTGCGCCTGCACGAGGGCGGTGGTCAGGTCGTCGGCCGGGGCGCGCCGGCGGGCCGCGACCAGCTCGCTGAAGTAGTCGCGCAGCTCGCTCGCGCCCCGGTCGGCCACGGCCAGCTCCTCGGGGGTGATCTCCGGCTCCAGCACCCCGGTCAGGTCGGTGGCCCAGCGCCGGAACAGCGGGCGGTCGGCCGCCGGCACCCCGAGCAGCGCGCAGATCACCCCCACCGGCAACGGGTACGCGAACTCGGCCATGAAATCGACCGGCGCGCCGTCCCGGCCTCGGGCCAGCATCCCGTCGATCAGCCGGTCGGCCTGCGCCTCGACCACGTCCCGCATGACGGCGATCCGGCGCGGCGTGAAGGCGCCGGCCGCCAGCCGGCGCATCCGGCTGTGGTCGGGCGGGTTGGTGCGCAGCATCGACCGGGAGATCGACAGGACCGCGGGACTCTCCCGCCACCCCGGCAGGAACTGGTCGCGCAGGTCGTCGTCCATCACCCCGAACCGGGCGTCGCGGAGGATCGCGTCGGCCTCGGTGTAGCCGGTCACCACGTAGAAGACCGGCCCGGCCTGGACCACCGTGCCGTGCGCGCGCAGCCGCTCGTACGTCGGGTACGGGTCGACCCGCCCCGAGGGTGACATCAGCAGCGCGAGGGCGTCAGCAGGATCCACGGTCGGCCTCCCCAGGCATCGGAGGCCTTCATCATGCTCCGGTCCGCCGGATCGGGCGATCCCCTCGCCGCGCCCGCGGCCGGTCAGGCGCCGGTGCCCGGCTCCCCGGCCAGCACCGCGTCCCCGCCCAGCAGGGCGTGCTCGGGCAGCGGCAGCGTGAGACCGTGGGCGGCCTCCCAGTCGTGGATCAGGCTGGGCCGGGCCTGGGCGGTGAAGAAGTCGACCGCGCTCAGCCCGCCGACCACCGGCTCGTCGACCTCGGCGACCAGCCGGGCGGGGACCAGCGGGAAGCCGCTCTGCAGGGCGGCGCTGAGCCGGCGGTGGCCGTCGACCACGAAGAAGTACTCGCCGGTGTAGCCGATGGTCAGCGGCTCCAGGGCCTCGTCGCCGGACCCGGCCACCTCGCCGACGAACTCCGAGTCCCACAACCCGCGCAGGGTGGCGATGTCCTCGGTCGGGTAGACCCGGGCCGGGTCGAGCAGCAACAGCGGCTGGCCGTCGCGCAGCACGTCCGCGCCGAGCCGGCCCTCGTAGACGTCGATCACGTGCTGGATCACCTGCTCGGGGGTGGCCCGGGTGGTGTCGCAGACCAGGTCGTAGTTGCGCAGGCGGGCCTTGTCGACGCCGTAGCGCACGATGAACCGGTTGCGCTCGCTCTCGCTGCGCTCGCGGAGCTTGGCCTTGGCCTCCTCCATCGAGGTGTAGCTCTCCGCCGGGCCGGACGGGCGGGCCAGCACCCGCCGGGCCGCCTCGGTCGGCTCGGTGATCATGTGCACCTTGAGCGCGTCGGTGAAGAAGTGCCAGGCCAGCCGGGAGTCCATGACGAGGCTCTCGCCGGAGGCGGCGATGTCCCGCTGGAGCTGGTCGACGTAGCCGTCGACGGCCTGGTCCAGCTCCGCGTGCAGGTTGAGCTGGAGGGCGGTCATCTGCCGCTCCTGGGCCATCTGGCGGTAGAGGTCGCCGACGCTGACCCGGCGCAGCCCCAGCCGCTTGGCGATCTCGACGGAAACGGTGCTCTTGCCGCTGCCGAGGTCACCGTTGAAGACGATCGACTGACGAACGGTCACGACTGGTCCACCCCTGATCACCGGCTGATTGACATCATCGAATCCGCGTCGGCTCGACGCGCTCCCGCTTCGCCGCGCCGCGACCGTGAGCCGTCGTGCGCCTGGGCATGACGGGCGATGCTATCACGCGTCTTCCACCCATTTGCCGGACGAGGTGTGCGACAAACCGCTGCTCACGACCGTACGCGACGGCCCGGGTGCGGCAGGTCACGGGCGGTCGGCCGGCTCAGAACAGGCTGAGCGGGTCGATCTGGAGCCGGACCGGGTCCGCCGCCTTGCGGGCGCTGCGCTGCCCGGCGGCCGCGTGCAGCGCACCGGCCAGGGCGGCGGCCCGGGCCCGGGGCACCCGGACCAGCATCCGTTCCCGCCCCTCGTCGGCCGGCACCGGGCCGAGCACCTCGGCACCGTCCGGTAGCCGGGTGCCGGCCAGCAGGTCGGCCACCGCGTCGGCCACGCCGGTGACGCTGGCCATCCGCACCGCCGGCGGGAAGCCCAGCTCGCGGCGCTCGGCCAGTTCGCGGGTGGCGAACCAGGCCGAGTCCCAGCGCAGCAGCGCCTGCACGGGCGCGAGCGCGCCGTCGGCGACCACCACCACCCGGCCGCCGGCCGAGCCGGGCCGGGCCAGCGCGGCGGCGGCCAGCCAGCGGCGCAGCGTCTCCTCCCCGGCCCGCAGGTCGGCCCGGGTGAGCAGGGCCCACGAGTCGAGCAGCAGCACCGCCCCGTAGCCGCCCTCGGCCACCGGCTCCGCGCCCGGGGTGGCGATCACCAGACCGGCGCCGGCCGGCACGGCCGCGAGCACCTCCTCCCGCCCCGAGGTGCGCACCGGCACCCCGGGAAACGCCCGGCCCAGCTCCTCGGCGGTCCGCCGGGCGCCGGTGACCGACGCGCGCAGCCGCCGCCCGCCGCACTCCGGGCAGGCGTACGCGGCGGCGACCCGCCCGCACCAGCGGCAGGCGGGCACCCCGTCGGCCGACGGCAGTCCCAGCGGTCCGGCGCAGTGCGGGCAGCGGGCCGGGGCCCGGCACTCGGCGCAGGCCACCGATGGCAGGTAGCCGCGGCGGGGCACCTGCACCAGAACCGGCAGGTCGGCGCGGAGCGCGTCGCGGGCGGTGGTCCAGGCCAGGCTCGGCAGCCGCGCCGAGGCGGCACCCGGGTCGCGGGCCAGGTGCGGGTCGTCCCCGGTCGGCGCGATCGCCGGCATGCGGGCCCGCACCGTCGCCCGATCGGCGACCACCTCACGGGCCCAGCCGGTCTCCACCAGCAGCTGCGCCTCGGCGGTGCGGGCGTAGCCGCCGACCAGGGCGGCGGTCCCGCCGAGCTGGGCGCGGGTGAGCAGCACCTCCCGGGCGTGCGGGTAGGGCGCCCGAGGCTCGGCGTGCAGGTCGTCCCCGTCGTCCCAGACGGCGACCAGGCCGAGCCGCTCGACCGGGGCGAACATGGCCGCCCGGGTACCGATCACCACGGGTACGTCGCCGCGACGGGCGGCGAGGAAGGCCCGGTAGCGGCGGGCCGGTCCGGCGGCCGCGGAGAGGCAGGCGTGCCGCCCGGGCCCGAGGACGGCGGTCAGGGCGGCGTCGAGCCGGTCCAGGTCCCGGGCGTCGGCCACCACGACCACCGCGCCCCGGCCGCCGGCCACGGTGGCCGCCACGGCGTCGGCGTACCGGTCGGCCCAGTCCTCGCCGGGCAGCGCGGACCAGACGGCCCGGGGCGCCCGGCCGGCGGTGAGGGCCCGCAGGAGAGCCGGCCCGGCCGGGTAGTCGCGCCAGCCACGCGGGTCGACCGGGGCGGCATCGTCCGGGCCGGCGTGCACGGGGACGGTCGCCGGGGTGGCCGGGCCGGCGGCCTCGGCGGACGCCGGAGTGGCGGGACGGGCAGGGCCGGCGGCGGCGGCTGGAGTGGCGGGGTCGGCGGCA
The DNA here is from genome assembly GCF_032108445.1 of Micromonospora halotolerans. Classification (NCBI taxonomy): domain Bacteria; kingdom Bacillati; phylum Actinomycetota; class Actinomycetes; order Micromonosporales; family Micromonosporaceae; genus Micromonospora; species Micromonospora halotolerans. Next base: position 61,164 of record NZ_CP134876.1, read on the forward strand.
TCGGCGGACGCCGGGACGGGCGGATCGGCGGCGGCCGGCGGGGTGGCGTCGGCGTCGGCGCCGGCCGCGTCGGTCGCCGTGACGTCCTTCTCGACCCGGGCGTGCCGGGGCGGGACGGCGAGCCGGAGCACGTCGGCGAGGCTGCCGGCGTAGCGGTCGGCGACCGCGCGGGCCAGCTCGGCCACCTCGGGCGCCAGCACCGGCACCGGGGAGACCACCTTCTCCAGGTACGCCAGCTTCGGGTGCGCCGACTCCGCGACGCGCTCCAGCAGCCAGCCGTCGACGAGCTGCCCGGCGAAGCGGACCTTTACCCGCACCCCGGGCCGGGCGTCGGCGTCGAGGGTGTCGGGGACGAGGTAGTCGAAGGGGCGGTCGAGGTGCGGCAGCGGCACGTCCACGCAGACACGAGCGACCGGCGACCCCTCGGCGGGTCGCCGGTCGCCGCGCCTGGTGCCGGTCAGGCTCCCGCGGCCGACTTGAGGTCGGCGGCCCGGTCGGTGCTCTCCCAGGTCAGGTCCGGCAGCTCGCGGCCGAAGTGGCCGTAGGCGGCGGTCTGCTGGTAGATCGGGCGGAGCAGGTTGAGGTCGCGGATGATCGCGGCCGGGCGCAGGTCGAAGACCTCGGCGACGGCCTTCTCGATCGAGGCGACCGGCACGGTCTCGGTGCCGAAGGTCTCGACGAAGAGGCTCACCGGGTGGGCCTTGCCGATCGCGTACGCGACCTGCGCCTCGCAGCGCTCGGCCAGGCCGGCGGCGACCACGTTCTTCGCGACCCAGCGCATCGCGTACGCGGCCGAGCGGTCCACCTTGGAGGGGTCCTTGCCGGAGAACGCGCCGCCGCCGTGGCGGGCGTAGCCGCCGTAGGTGTCGACGATGATCTTCCGGCCGGTGAGGCCGGCGTCGCCCATGGGGCCGCCGATCTCGAAGCGCCCGGTCGGGTTGACCAGCAGCCGGTAGCCCTCGGTGTCCAGGCCGAGGCCCTCCAGCTCCGGGGTGATGACGTGGTCGCGGACGTCCGGCGTGAGCAGCGACTCGAGCGAGATGTCGGCCGCGTGCTGGCTGGAGACCACGACGGTGTCGAGCCGGACGGGGCGCAGCCCGTCGTACTCGATGGTCACCTGGGTCTTGCCGTCGGGCCGCAGGTAGGGGATCGTGCCGTCCTTGCGGACCTGGGCGAGCCGGCGGGCCAGCCGGTGGGCGAGCGCGATCGGCAGCGGCATCAGCTCGGGCGTCTCGGAGCAGGCGAAGCCGAACATCATGCCCTGGTCGCCGGCGCCCTGCGCGTCGAGCGCGCTCTCCGACGAGCCGGTACGCAGCTCGAACGCGTTGTCCACGCCCTGCGCGATGTCCGGCGACTGGGCGCCGATCGACACGCTCACGCCGCAGGAGGCGCCGTCGAAGCCCTTCTTCGACGAGTCGTAGCCGATCGACAGGATGGTGTCCCGCACGATGGTGGGGATGTCGGCGTACGCCTTCGTGGTCACCTCGCCGGCGACGTGCACCTGGCCGGTGGTGATCAGGGTCTCGACCGCCACGCGGCTGTGCGGGTCCTGGGCGAGCAGTGCGTCGAGAATGCCGTCACTGATCTGGTCGGCGATCTTGTCCGGGTGGCCTTCCGTGACCGATTCGGACGTGAAGAGACGTGTCACGGCACTCCTAAGCATGTGAAGACTTTTAAAGGTGCTCGGCGGCAGTTTAGTCACCGTGCTCCCAGGGTGACCCGGGGAACCGGAGAGTGACCAACCGTCAGGACCGCTCCGCCAGCCGGGCGACCACGAGGTCCCAGACGGCGTCGGCCAGGTCCTCCTTGGGCTGCTCGGGCATCCGGTGCACCGACCCGTCCGCCCCGATCACCGTGGCGGCGTTGGTCTCGGCCCCGAAGACCTTGTCCACGCCGACCTCGTTGATCACGATGAGGTCGGCGCGCTTGCGGGCGAGCTTGGCCCGGCCGTTGGCCTCGGCGTCGCCGGTCTCGGCGGCGAAGACCACCAGCACCTGCTCCGGCCGCCGGCGCCGGCCCAGCTCGGCCGCGATGTCCGGGTTGGTGACCAGCTCGATGGTGGGCGCGCTGCCGTCGTCCGACTTCTTGATCTTACCGGGCGCGTACGTCGCCGGCCGGAAATCGGCGGGCGCGGCGGCCATCACCACGGCGTCCGCGTCGGCGGCCGCCTCCAGGGTGGCCTTGCGCAGCTCCTCGGTGCTGCCCACCCGGAGCAGGTCCGCACCGGCCGGATCGGCGAGCGCGACGTTGGCCGAGACCAGGGTGACCCGGGCGCCCCGGGCCACGGCGGCGCGGGCGAACGCGTAGCCCTGCTTGCCCGAGGAGCGGTTGCCGAGGAAGCGGACCGGGTCGAGCGGCTCGCGGGTGCCGCCGGCGGTGACCACCACGTGCCGGCCGGCCAGGTCGGCCGGGGCGGCGCCGCCGCGGGCCAGGGCCCGGCGGGCGACCGCGAAGATCTCGGCCGGGTCGGGCAGCCGGCCCTTGCCGGTGTCCTTGCCGGTGAGCCGGCCGACCGCGGGCTCGATCACCAGGACGCCACGGGACCGCAGGGTCGCCACGTTCGCGACGGTGGCCGGGTGCTCCCACATCTCGGTGTGCATGGCCGGCGCGAGCACGACCGGGCAGCGCGCGGTCAGCAGGGTGTTGGTGAGCAGGTCGTCGGCCAGGCCGTGGGCGGCCTTGGCGAGCAGGTCGGCCGTGGTGGGCACCACCACGACCAGGTCGGCGTGCTGCCCGAGGCGGACGTGCGGCACCTCGTGCACGTCGGACCAGACGTCGTCGGCGACCGGCTGGCCGGAGAGCGCGGCCCAGGTCGGCGCCCCGACGAAACGGAGCGCCGACGCGGTCGGCACGACCCGGACCCGGTGACCCGACTCGGTGAAGAGCCGGAGCAGCTCACACGCCTTGTAGGCGGCGATGCCGCCACCGACCCCGAGGACGATCTCGGCGGCCATCGGCGCGGGCGGGGCTTACGGCTGGTCGGTCGGCTCGGCGGTGAGCAGACCCGCGTTGATCTCGCGCATGGCGATGGAGAGCGGCTTCTCCTGGGGGGTGGTCTCCACCAGCGGGCCGACGTACTCCAGCAGGCCCTCACCGAGCTGGCTGTAGTAGGCGTTGACCTGGCGCGCGCGCTTGGCGGCGAAGATGACCAGCGCGTACTTCGAGGTGGTCTTCTCGAGGAGCTCGTCGATCGGCGGGTTGGTGATGCCTTCGGGGTTGGCGATGGATCCCACGAATTAACCTCTGCGTCGTTGTGCACCGCCCGGGGGCGGTGGCCTCTCAACCGCTCGGGCGCGGTCGGGCCGGAGCCAGGAAGGAAGAACCGAGCAAGCCTACCAGCTCCTCGGCCGCGCGCTCGGTCCGGTCGTGCACCACGGCGTGTGCGAAGGCGGCCGCGACGGCGGGGTCCGGCCGGTACGCCGGCGGGGTGAGCAGCACCAGCCGCGCGTCCGGCGCCGTGGCCCGGACGGCGAGCGCGCCCGGCAGGTCCAGCGGGAGCAGCACGGGCAGCCCCTCGGCGAGCCGGGACCGCACGCCCGCGCGCGGCACCCCGCGCCGGTACGGCCCGACCCGGCTCCACTCCAGCAGCTCGTCGGCCGCGACCATCCGGTCGAAGTCACCCGCGTCGACGAAGAGCCGGTCGACGCCGTCCACCTCGCCGGGGCGGGCCGGCCGGGTGGTCGCGGCCACCGGCACCCACACGGACGGAAAGCGCGCCCGGACCAGCTCGACGACACTCTCCCGGCCGGTCCCCGAAGGTCCGGTCAGGACAGTGAGCCGAGCCGCCGGGCGCGCCTCGTCATCCGTGCTCACCGCTTGTTTCTACACGGTGGGTCGTTCAGTTGGCGGCGAACTCTCCAAGCAGCGCCTTGCGCTGCTGCTCGCCCAGGCCACGCAGCCGGCGGCTGTCAGCGATCTTGAGCTTCTCCATGATCTGGGTGGCTCGGATCTTGCCGATGCCCGGCATCGCCTGGAGCACGGCCGAAACCTTCAGCTTGCCCACGACGTCGTCGGACTCGGCCCGCTCGAGGACGGTGGCGAGGGTGGTCTTGCCCTGCTTGAGCTGCTCCTTCAGCTCAGCACGGGCCTTGCGGATCTCCGCGGCCTTCTCCAGCGCGGCAGCGCGCTGTTCGGGGGTCAGTGACGGGAGCGGCACCAGTTCTCCTCAGGTCCCTAGTACGGCGGGCGGGGCGCACCACCGCAGCTGTGAAACGTGGTGTCGCTGGCAACCAAAGGGGTCAGTGGTTCCCAGCGCGGGGAAAACTAGCGGTCAACGGCGTTTTCGGCAACGTGGACGCGCGAAGATCAACGGAAAGTGACCGAGCCGTCAGTCAGTCACGGGGTGGCCAGGGCGGCCCGGCACTCGGCCAGGACCCGGTCGGTGGCGGCGCGCAGCGCGGCCGGGTCCGGCCCCGCACCCAGCACCTCCCGGGAGTACGACGGCAGCACCGAGGGCAGGGCGGAGCCGAAGACGGTACGCAGGTCGGCGGCCGTCGCGCCCTGCGCGCCGAGCCCCGGGGCGAGCAGCGGACCGTGCACCGCCGTAAGGTCGTGACCGGTGTCACCGATCGTCGCGCCCACCACCAGCCCGAAGCTGCCGAGCGGCTCGGCACCCTGGTTGAGCTGCGAAATCTCGTCGATGACGGTCTGCGCCACGGTGCGCCCGTCGGCGCCGACGGCGCGCTGCACGGCGGCACCCTCGGGATTCGAGGTGAGCGCCAGGACGAAGACGCCGCCGCCGTGCGCGGCCGCCAGCTCGAACATCGGCGCGAGCGAACCCACCCCCAGGTAGGGACTCGCGGTGACCGCGTCGACATACAGCGGGCTGGATGGATCAAGGTACGCCGAGGCGTAGGCGCTGACCGTCGAGCCGATGTCGCCGCGCTTGACGTCGAGGAGAACGAGCGAGCCCGCATTTCGCAACTGTCGGATAGTTGACTCAAGGATTCCAACCCCGCGCGCCCCGAAACGCTCGAAGAACGCCGACTGCGGCTTGACCACGGCCACCCGGTCGCCGATGGCCTCCACCACCGTCCGGCAGAACCGGTCCAGGCCCTCGACGTCGTCGGTCAGGCCCCAGCGGGCCAGCAGCCCGGGATGCGGGTCGATCCCCACGCAGAGCGGTCCCCGCTCGGCCACGGCCCGGTGCAGGCGGGCGCCGAAGGTCTCCATCGCGTCTCTCCCTCTCCTGGCGCGGCGCCGGGCCGCGTCGTGTCCGGCGACGTCGTCCCGCCGCCGGTGGTGCCGTCCGCCGGGCTCAGCCGGCCTTGACCGCCGCGGCCACGCCGGCCGCGATCCGTGCCACGTCCGCCTCGTCGCAGACGTACGGCGGCATGGTGTAGACGAGGTCCCGGAACGGGCGCAGCCAGACGCCCTGCGCCACCGCGGCGGCGGTCGCCCGCGGCAGGTCCACCTCGTGGTCGAGCTGCACCACGCCGATCGCGCCGAGCACCCGCACGTCGGCCACCCCGGGGGCGTCGCGCAGCGGCGCCAGGCCGGCTCGCAGGCCCTCGGCGATGCCCGCCACCCGGCCGGCCCAGTCCCCGGCCCGCAGCAGGTCCAGGGAGGCGTTGGCGACCGCGCAGGCGAGCGGGTTGCCCATGAAGGTGGGGCCGTGCGCCAGCACCCCGTCGGCGGAGATCCCCCGGGCCACCTCGGGGGTGCAGAGCGCCGCGGCCAGGGTGAGGTACCCGCCGGTGAGCGCCTTGCCGACGCAGAGCACGTCCGGGGCGACCCCGGCGTGCTCGGCCGCGAACATGGTGCCGGTCCGGCCGAAGCCGGTGGCGATCTCGTCGAAGACCAGCAGGATCCCGTGCGCCCGGGTCACCTCGCGCAGCACCCGCAGGTAGTGCGGGTGGTGGAAGCGCATCCCGCCGGCGCCCTGCACCACCGGCTCGACGATCACCGCGGCGAGTTCCCCGGCGTTCCGTTCCACCGCGTCCACCAGCGCCGCCTCGTACGCCGGGTCGGGCGGGGTGTCGAAACCGGACGGTGGCACCGGCGCGAACACCTGCCGGGGCAGCACGTCGCCCCAGAGGTGGTGCATGCCGCCCTCCGGGTCGCAGACGCTCATCGGGTGGAACGTGTCGCCGTGGTAGCCGCCGCGCCAGGTGCCCAGCCGGCGGCGCTCCGGCCGCCCCAGCGCCCGCTGGTACTGCAGGCACATCTTCACCGCCACCTCGATGCTGACCGAGCCGGAGTCGGCCAGGAAGACGTGCTCCAGCCCGTCCGGGGCCAGCTCCACCAGGGTCCGCGCCAGGCGTACCGCGGGCTCGTGGGTGAGGCCGCCGAACATGACATGGCTCATCCGGCCGAGCTGGTCGGTGACCGCCGCGTCCAGCACCGGGTGCCGGTAGCCGTGGATCGCCGCCCACCAGGACGACATCCCGTCGACCAGTTCCCGGCCGTCGGCCAGCCGCAGCCGCACGCCCTCGGCACTGTCCACCACGTACGGTGGGCTGGCCGGCGGCAGGGCCGCGTACGGGTGCCAGACGTGCCGGCGGTCGGCGGCGAGGATCTCCTCGGGCGTCACGGTTCTCCTTCGTGGTGTCCGGCCGCCCGGTCAGTGCCGGGCGGCCGCCCGGGCCACCGACCGGACCAGGGCCGGGCCCCGGTAGATGAAACCGGTGTAGAGCTGGACGAGGCTCGCCCCGGCGTCGAACATCCGGGTGGCGTCGTCCGGGTCGAGGATGCCGCCCACGCCGATCACCGGCAGCCGGCCGCCGGTCTCGCGGTGCACGAAGGCGACCACCTCCCGGGCGCGGTCGGTCAGCGGGCGGCCGGAGAGGCCGCCGGTCTCCGCGCCCGACGCCCGGTCGGCCGGCGCGAGCCCGTCGCGGGCGAGGGTGGTGTTGGTGGCGATCACCCCGGCTGCGCCGCGGTCGAGGCAGACCTCCAGCAGCTCGGCGACGGCCGGCTCGGTGAGGTCGGGGGCGATCTTCACGAGCACCGGCTTCTCCCCCACGAGGGCCGCGAGCAGCGCGTCCAGGTGGGACCGGTCCTGGAGCGAGCGCAGCCCCGGGGTGTTCGGTGAGGACACGTTGACCGCGAAGTAGTCCCCGTGTCCCTTGAGTGCGCGGTGGGAGGCCAGGTAGTCCTCGACCGCCTCGTCCAGCGGGGTCACCTTGGACTTGCCGAGCGAGATGCCCAGCGGGACGCCGAGCGGGCGCGGCAGCGCCGCCAGCCGGGCCGCGAGGGCGTCGGCGCCGGCGTTGTTGAAGCCCATCCGGTTGACCACGGCCTCGCTGTCGCGCAGCCGGAACAGGCGGGGCCGAGGGTTGCCCGGCTGGGCGTGCGCGGTGACCGTGCCGACCTCGACGAAGCCGAAGCCCAGCGCCGGCCAGGCCGGCAGCGCCACCCCGTTCTTGTCCATCCCGGCCGCCAACCCGACCGGATTCGGGAACTCCACCCCGAACACGGTCCGCGGCGCCGCCCGGAAGTACCGCGCCCGCAGGGCCGCCAGCACGCCCGGCCGCCGAGCCACCCCGGAGAGGCGCGCCAAGGTCCACTCGTGCGCCGCCTCGGCGTCCCCGCCCCCGATCCCGAACAACCGGGGCCGGACAACCTTCTCGAAGATCACCGTCCGCCCACCCCCGCTGCGTCGATCATGAGGTTGACGGCGAAGTCGATCTCCTCGACTGCCGCCAACCTCATGATCGACGCGGTCGGCACCGCGGTCGGCACCGCGGTCACTCGCCGGCCCGGAGGGCGGCGTGGAGCTCCTGGAGGGGGCGGACGCGCATGTCGCCCCGGATCCGCGCCTCGATGCCCATCACCGCGGCGGCCGCGCCGGGCACCGTCGTGACGCAGGGGATGTCCGCCGTCACGGCGGCGCTGCGGATCTCGTAGCCGTCGGAGCGGGCGCTCGCGCCCGAGCCCTGCGGGGTGTTCACCACCAGCGCCACGTCGCCGCCGAGGATCAGCGATACGGCGTCCTCGCCCTCGCCCGACTCGTAGTGCTTGCGGATCTGCTCGCAGGCGATGCCGTGCCGGCGCAGCACCTCGGCCGTGCCGGTGGTGGCCACGATCTCGAAGCCCAGGTCGGCCAGCCGCTTGATCGGGAAGATCATGCCGCGCTTGTCCCGGTTGGCCACCGAGACGAAGATCTTCCCGGCGGTCGGCAGCGACCCGTACGCGGCGGACTGCGACTTGGCGAAGGCGTGCCCGAAGTTGGTGTCGATGCCCATCACCTCGCCGGTGGACTTCATCTCCGGGCCGAGCAGCACGTCGATGCCCTTGCCCGACGGGGTGCGGAACCGCTTGAACGGCAGCACCGCCTCCTTGACCGCGATCGGGGCGTCGGCGGGCATCGTCCCGCCGTCACCGGTGGGCGGCAGCATCCCCTCGGCGCGCAGCTCGGCGATGGTGGCGCCGAGCGCGATCCGGGCCGCCGCCTTGGCCAGCGGCACGGCGGTGGCCTTGGAGACGAACGGCACCGTCCGGGAGGCGCGCGGGTTGGCCTCCAGCACGTAGAGCATGTCGCCCTGGAGCGCGTACTGGACGTTGAGCAGGCCCTTCACGCCGACCCCGCGGGCGATCTCCTCGGTGTAGCGGCGCACCTGGGCCAGGTGCGAGCCGGCCAGGGTGATCGGCGGCAGCGCGCAGGAGGAGTCGCCGGAGTGGATGCCGGCCTCCTCGATGTGCTCCATCACACCGCCCAGGTAGACCGCGCCGTCGGCGTCGACCAGGGCGTCCACGTCGATCTCGATGGCGTCGTCGAGGAAGCGGTCCACCAGCACCGGGTGGTCCGGCGAGATGTCGGTGGCCCGGCCGATGTAGTCGCGCAGGGTGGCGTCGTCGTAGACGATCTCCATGCCCCGGCCGCCGAGCACGTACGACGGGCGGACCAGCACCGGGTACCCGATCTCGTCGGCGATCCCCTTGGCCTCGTCGTACGAGGTGGCCATGCCGTGCGCCGGGGCGCGCAGCCCGGCCCGGGACAGCACCGCGCCGAACGCGCCGCGCTCCTCGGCCAGGTGGATCGACTCCGGGGAGGTGCCGACGATCGGCACGCCGGCGTTCTTGAGCCGCCGGGCCAGCCCGAGCGGCGTCTGCCCGCCGAGCTGCACGATCACCCCGACCACGCCGGGGCCGCCGGCCGCCTTGCCGGAGGAGTCCTCGGCGTGCCAGACCTCCAGCACGTCCTCGAAGGTGAGCGGCTCGAAGTAGAGCCGGTCGGCGGTGTCGTAGTCGGTGGAGACGGTCTCCGGGTTGCAGTTGACCATCACCGTCTCGTAGCCGACCTCCCGGAGCGCCATGACGGCGTGCACGCAGGAGTAGTCGAACTCGATGCCCTGCCCGATCCGGTTCGGCCCGGAGCCCAGGATGAGCACCTTGGGCCGGTCCGAGGGCCCGACCTCGGTCTCCTGGTCGTACGTGGAGTAGTGGTACGGCGTGGTCGCCTCGAACTCGGCCGCGCAGGTGTCCACCGTCTTGTAGACCGGCCGGATCCCGAGCCGGTGGCGCAGGGTCCGGACGCCGTCCTCGGCCGCCAGTTCGGGGCGGAGCGCGGCGAGCTGCCGGTCGGAGAGGCCGGCCCGCTTGGCCCGGCGCAGCAGGTGGGCGTCGAGCACGGGGGCGTCCACGATCTCGGCCCGCAGCTCCACGAGCGCGGCGATCTGGTCCAGGAACCAGGGGTCGATCCCGCCGGACGCCTCGGCCACCTCGGCGATCGACGCGCCCAGCCGCAGCGCCCGCTCGACCGTGTAGATCCGGCCGTCGTGCGGCATCCGCAGCGCGGCGAGGGTGTTCTCCCGGGTAGCCCCCTCCGGGTCCGGGGTGGTCCAGAAACCCGATGATCTGGTTTCCATCGAGCGCATCGCCTTGTTCAGCGCCTCGGTGAAGTTGCGCCCGAGGCTCATCGCCTCGCCGACCGACTTCATGGTGGTGGTCAGCTCCGGGTCCGCGCCGGGGAACTTCTCGAACGCGAACCGGGGGATCTTCACCACCACGTAGTCCAGGGTCGGCTCGAACGCCGCCGGGGTCTTCAGGGTGATGTCGTTGGGGATCTCGTCGAGGGTGTAGCCGATGGCCAGCTTCGCGGCGATCTTGGCGATCGGGAAGCCGGTGGCCTTCGACGCGAGGGCCGACGAGCGGGACACCCGCGGGTTCATCTCGATCACGACGATCCGGCCGTCGGCCGGGTTCACCGCGAACTGGATGTTGCAGCCGCCGGTGTCGACCCCGACCTCGCGGAGCACCGCGATGCCCAGGTCACGCAGGCGCTGGTACTCCCGGTCGGTCAGCGTCATGGCCGGGGCCACGGTGACGCTGTCGCCGGTGTGCACGCCCATCGGGTCGAGGTTCTCGATCGAGCAGACCACCACCACGTTGTCGTGGCGGTCGCGCATGAGTTCGAGCTCGTACTCCTTCCAGCCGAGCACGCTCTCCTCGATGAGCACCTCGTGCACCGGGCTGGCGGCCAGGCCGGCCCCGGCGATGCGGGTCAGGTCCTCGTCGGTGTGCGCCATGCCGGAGCCGAGGCCGCCCATGGTGAACGACGGCCGGATCACCACCGGCAGGCCCAGCTCGCCGACGGTCTCGCGGACCTCGTCCATGGTGTGGCAGACCCGGGAGCGGGGCACCAGCGACGACGGGTCGTCCAGCCCGAGGCGTACGCCGGCCTTGGCCACGATGTCCTTGAACAGCTGCCGGTCCTCGCCCCGGTTGATGGCCTCGATGTTGGCGCCGATCAGCTCGACGCCGTACTTCTCCAGGATGCCGGCCTCGTGCAGGGCGACCGCGGTGTTCAACGCGGTCTGCCCGCCCAGGGTGGGCAGCAGCGCGTCGGGGCGCTCCTTGGCGATGACCAGCTCGACGAACTCCGGGGTGATCGGCTCGACGTAGGTGGCGTCGGCGAACTCCGGGTCGGTCATGATCGTCGCCGGGTTGGAGTTGACCAGGCTGACCCGGATCCCCTCGCTGCGCAGCACCCGGCAGGCCTGGGTGCCGGAGTAGTCGAACTCGCAGGCCTGGCCGATGACGATCGGCCCGGAGCCGATCACGAGGACGTGCTTGAGGTCGGTCCGCTTAGGCATCCTTGCGCCCCTCGATCAGCTCGGCGAAACGGTCGAAGAGGTAGTCCGCGTCGTGCGGGCCGGCCGCCGCCTCCGGGTGGTACTGGACGGTGAAGGCGGGCACGTCCCTGGCCCGCAGCCCCTCGACCACGTTGTCATTGAGGCAGACATGGGAGACCTGGACGCCGCCGAACTCGGTGTCGATCACCTGGTCGGGGACGACCGCCCCGGCCCCCGCGCCCGGCACCTCGACCGCGAAGCCGTGGTTGTGGCTGGTCACCTCGACCTTGCCGGTGGCCCGGTCGAGCACCGGCTGGTTGATGCCGCGGTGGCCGTAGCCGAGCTTGTAGGTGCCGAAGCCGAGCGCCCGGCCGAGGATCTGGCTGCCGAAGCAGATGCCGAACAGCGGGATCCGCCGGCCGAGCACCTCCCGCGCCAGGGCGACCGGCCCGTCGGCGGTGGCCGGGTCGCCCGGCCCGGGCGAGAAGAAGACCGCGTCCGCGCCGGTGGCCAGCAGTTCCTCGATCGAGGAGCCGGCGGGCAGCACGTGGGTGGTGACGCCGCGGGCGGCGAGCCGGCGGGGCACGTTGCGCTTGATGCCGAGGTCCAGGGCCGCGACGGTGAAGCGGTGCTCGCCGACCGCCTCGACGACGTACGGCTTCTCGGTGGTCACCTCGGCGGACAGGTCCGCGCCGACCATCTGCGGCGCGTGGCGGACCCGGTCGAGCAGGGCGGCCGGGTCGTCGTCGATGCTGGAGATGCCGACCCGCATGGCGCCGCGCTCGCGCAGGTGCCGGGTGAGCGCCCGGGTGTCGATGCCGCTGATGCCGACCACACCCTCGGCGGCGAGCCGGTCCTCCAGCCCGCCGGTGGCCCGCCAGTTGGAGCCGATCCGGGCCGGGTCGCGCACCACGTAGCCGGCCACCCAGATCCGGCCGGACTCGTCGTCCTCGCCGTTGACGCCGGTGTTGCCGATGTGCGGCGCGGTCTGCACCACGACCTGCCGGTGGTAGGAGGGGTCGGTGAGGGTCTCCTGGTAGCCGGTCATGCCGGTGTTGAAGACCGCCTCACCGAAGGTCTCCCCGACGCTGCCGTACGCCTCGCCGTGGAACGTGCGCCCGTCCTCCAGGACGAGGATCGCGGGCCTCCGCTTGGTCATCGAACTGCCTTTCCGTCCAGGACCGTCGGCTCGCCGCGCAGGAAGGTCGCCACGATGCGACCCGGCAGCGTCATGCGGGCGTACGGGGTGTTGCGACTGCGACTGGCCAGTTCCGCCGGCTCGACGACGCGGCGGGCGGCCGGGTCGACCAGGGTCAGGTTCGCCGGCACGCCGGGGGCGGGGTCGAGCCCGTGCCCGTCCAGCCCGGCGATCCGGGCCGGGGCGCGGGACATCCGCTCGGCGATGAGGTCCCACTGCGGCCCGAGCACGTCCAGCGCGATGGAGAGCGCCGTCTCCAGGCCGAGCATGCCCGGCCGGGCGTACGCCCACTCGCACTCCTTGTCCTCGACGGCGTGCGGCGCGTGGTCGGTGGCGACGATGTCGATCACGCCCTCGACCAGGGCCGCCCGCAGCGCGGCGACGTCGTCGGCGGTGCGCAGCGGCGGGTTGACCTTGTAGACCGGGTCGTACGTGGTGGCTTTCTCGTCGGTCAGCAGCAGGTGGTGCGGGGTCACCTCGGCGGTGACCTTCACCCCGCGCGCCTTGGCGTGCCGCAGCACCTCGACGCTGCCCGCCGTGGACACGTGGCAGATGTGCAGCCGGCTGCCGACGTGCTCGGCCAGCAGCACGTCCCGGGCGATGATCGCCTCCTCGGCGACCGCCGGCCAGCCGGTCAGCCCGAGCCGGGTGGAGACCTCACCCTCGTGCATCTGCGCGCCCTCGGTGAGCCGGGGCTCCTCGGCGTGCTGGGCGATCACCCCGTCGAACGCCTTGACGTACTCCAGGGCCCGGCGCATCAGCTTCGGGTCGGCGACGCAGTGCCCGTCGTCGGAGAAGATCCGCACCCGGGCCGCCGAGTCGGCCATCGCGCCCAGCTCGGCCAGGCGCTCGCCGGCCAGGCCGACGGTGACCGCGCCGATCGGCTGCACGTCGACCAGCCCGGCCTCCCGGCCGAGCCGCCAGACCTGCTCGACGACGCCGGCCGTGTCGGCCACCGGCGAGGTGTTCGCCATGGCGCAGACCGCCGTATAGCCGCCCAGCGCCGCGGCCCGGGAGCCGGACTCCACGGTCTCGGCGTCCTCCCGGCCCGGCTCCCGCAGGTGGGTGTGCAGGTCGACCAGGCCGGGCAGTGCCACCAGGCCGGTGGCGTCGAGCACCGTGGCGTCCGGCGCGGCCAGGCCGGCGCCGGTCTCCGCCACGACGCCGTCGCGGATCAGCAGGTCGGTCGGCGCGCCGCCGACCACACTCACGTTCCTGACCAGGTACGCGGTCACCGGTTGTTCCCTCCGAGCAGCAGGTAGAGGACGGCCATCCGCACGGAGACCCCGTTGGCGACCTGTTCGACGATGGTGGAGCGGGGCGAGTCGGCCACCTCGGGCGTGATCTCCATCCCCCGGTTCATCGGGCCGGGGTGCATGACGATCGCGTGCTCGGGCAGCCGGCGCATCCGCGGCCCGTCCAGCCCGTAGCGGCGGGCGTACTCGCGGGCGGAGGGGAAGTAGGAGTCGTTCATCCGCTCCCGCTGCACCCGCAGCATCATCACCACGTCCACACCGGGAAGAACGGTGTCGAGGTCGTAGGAGACATCGGTGCCGGGGGCGAGCGCGGGAGAGATGTCGACCGGGATGAGGGTCGGCGGGCCGACCAGGGTCACCTTCGCGCCGAGGGTGGAGAGCAGCAGCACGTTGGAGCGGGCCACCCGGGAGTGCAGCACGTCGCCGACGATCGCCACGTGCAGGCCGTCCAGGCGACCCAGCCGGGACCGCATCGTGTAGGCGTCGAGCAGCGCCTGGGTGGGGTGCTCGTGCGTGCCGTCGCCGGCGTTGACCACCGAGCCGTCCACCCAGTTGGCCAGCCGGTGCGGGGCGCCGGAGGCCGGGTGCCGGACGACCACCGCGTCGGCGCCCATGGCCTGGAGGGTGAGCGCCGTGTCCTTCAGGCTCTCCCCCTTGGCCACGCTGGAGCCCTTGGCGGAGAAGTTGATCACGTCGGCGCTGAGCCGCTTGGCGGCCGCCTCGAACGAGATCCGGGTGCGGGTGGAGTCCTCGTAGAAGAGGTTGACCACGGTCCGGCCGCGCAGCGCCGGCAGCTTCTTGACCTCACGGCCGGCCACCGTGGCCATCTCGGCCGCGGTGTCCAGGATCCGGGTGGCGGTGGCCGCGTCCAGGTCGGCCCCGGAGAGCAGGTGACGGATCATGAGGCGCCTCCGTGCAGCCGTACCTCGTCCGCGCCGTCCGTCTCGGCCAGGGTGACCTTGACGCTCTCGGCGAGCGCGGTGGGGATGTTCTTGCCGACGTAGTCGGCGCGGATCGGCAGCTGGCGGTGCCCCCGGTCGACCAGGACGGCGAGCTGCACCGACGCCGGGCGGCCGACGTCGCTGAGCGCGTCCAGGGCGGCCCGCACGGTGCGGCCGGAGAAGAGCACGTCGTCGACGAGGATCACCCGCCGCCCGTCGATCCCGCCCGGTGGCAGGTCGGTGGGGCCGACCGCGCGGGTGGCGTGCCGGCGCAGGTCGTCGCGGTAGAGCGTGATGTCGAGCACCCCGACCGGGACGGTCACGTCCTCGAAGGTGCTGATCCGGGCGGCGAGCCGCTTCGCAAGCGGGACCCCACGGGTGGGGATGCCGAGCAGCACGGTGTCGGCGGCGCCCTGGGTCTTCTCCAGGATCTGGTGTGCGATGCGGTCGACCACCCGCGACACGTCGGCGGCGGCGAGGATCACCTTCACCGAGGGTTGTCGCGGCGGCGACGGGTGGGCAGCCGGTGGGTAGGCCACGGCGGACCTCCTTCCCCGCCTCACGGGACGGGTCGTTAAAGGACGTCTGGTTGGCTCCGGCGGGCCGTGGCGGGCCCGGAGCGGGGCTTCGTGCCACGTTACCAGCGGTCACCGGGTCGGCCGCCGCCGGGACTGACCAGCGGGTCAGCGTGGAGAAATGCGGACAACCCGCACACCGGGCCAACCGGGGTCGTCACGAACACTTGACCGCATGTCGCAATCCCCGTACCGTCACGCTCCGTAGCGATAGCTGGGAGAACCCCGAGCAGCACTGGGAGTGTCCGAATGCCCTCTGAATACGCCAAGTCGCTGGGCGCCCGCCTGCGCTCCATCCGCCAGCAGCAGGGCCTGTCCCTGCAGGGGGTGGAGGAGAAGTCGAACGGGCGGTGGAAGGCCGTGGTGGTCGGCTCGTACGAGCGCGGCGACCGCGCCGTCACCGTGTCCCGCCTGGCGGAGCTGGCCGACTTCTACCGAGTTCCCGTCTCGGAGCTGCTGCCCGACGGCAGCGGGGTGCGCCACGAGCCCACCAGCAAGATCGTTCTGGACCTGGAGCGGCTCTACGACGAGGCCTCCGAGGACCTGGCCTACGTCGCCCGGTACGCCCGCGCCATCCAGCAGCAGCGCGGTGACTACAACGGCCGGGTGCTCTCCATCCGCGCCGACGACCTGCGCGCCCTCGCGATCGTCTACGACGCCTCGCCGTCGGGCCTGATCGAGCGGCTCACCGAGCACGGTGTGCTGGTCGCCGACCCGCGTGCCTTCTTCGCGTCCTGACCCTCACCGACGCCCACACGAAGGGCCCGTGCCGTTCCGGCACGGGCCCTTCGTCGCGCAGTGGCGGCGACCGTCAGCGGGTGGCGTACTCGGCGATGCGGCCGAGGATGCCGTTGAGGAAGCGCGGCGAGTCGTCGGTCGACATCTGCCGGGCCAGCTCGACGGCCTCGCTGATCGCCACGGCGTCGTCGATCTCGTCGACGTAGAGCAGCTCGTAGACCGCGATCCGGGCCAGGTTGCGGTCGACCGCCGGCATCCGGTCCAGCGTCCAGCCCTCGGCGTAGCTGGCGATCACCTCGTCGATCCGGTCCAGGTGCGCGGCCACGCCCTCGACCAGGCCGACCGCGTAACCGACGTGCTCCGGGCGGGGCTTCTCGATCCGCTCCAGGTAGCCGGCGAGCACCTCGACGGGCGGCCGGTCCCGCAGGTCGGCCTCGAAGAGCACGTCCAGCGCCCGCTTGCGCGCCTTGCGGCGCGCCGGCATCTGCTGCTTGGGACCCTCGGCCATCAGGCTCGGCCGAGGTAACGGCCGTCGCGGGTGTCGACCTTGATCTTCTCGCCGGTGGTGATGAACAGCGGCACCTGGACGGTGGCGCCGGTCTCGACGGTGGCCGGCTTGTTGCCGCCGGTCGACCGGTCGCCCTGCAGACCCGGCTCGGTGTAGGTGATCTCGAGCACGACCGAGGTCGGCAGCTCGATGTAGAGCGGCAGGCCCTCGTGGGTGGCGACGGTGGCCTCGGCCTCCGGGAGGAGGTAGTTGGCCGCCTCGCCGACGGTGCCGCCGGGGACGGTGATCTGGTCGAACGTCTCCAGGTCCATGAAGACGTAGTCCTCGCCGTCGGCGTAGAGGTACTGCATGGTGCGCTTGTCGACGGTGGCGGTCTCGACCTTGGTGCCCGCGTTGAAGGTCTTGTCGACCACCTTGCCGGACAGCACGTTCTTCAGCGTGGTACGCACGAACGCACCGCCCTTACCGGGCTTGACGTGCTGGAACTCGACGACGGCCCACAGCTCGCCGTCGAGGTTGAGTACCAGGCCGTTCTTGAGGTCGTTGGTGGAGGCCATTTCCTGCCTTGATCTTCAATTGGCGGACAGACCCACGAAGTCTACTAGCTGTGTCGAACCGGCTGCCCGGCGCTGGCCGGAGCGGCCGCGGCGAGGTGACGCAGGGCGAGCCGGTAGCCGTCCACGCCCAGTCCGCAGATCACCCCGGTGGCCACCGCGGAGACCACCGAGTGGTGCCGGAACTCCTCGCGGGCGTGGATGTTGGAGATGTGCACCTCGACCAGCGGGCCGCGCAGCAGGGCGCACGCATCCCGGACCGCGATCGAGTAGTGCGACCAGGCGGCCGGGTTGAGCACCACGGCCGCACCCTCGTCGGCCGCCGCGTGCAGCCAGCCCAGCAGCTCGTGCTCGGCGTCGGTCTGCCGGACCACCACGTCCAGCCCCAGCTCGCGGCCGGTCTCCTCACACATGGTCACCAGGTCGGCGTAGCTGGTGACCCCGTAGACGTCGACCTGGCGGGTGCCGAGCCGGCCCAGGTTCGGCCCGTTGAGCACGTAGACCCTCACGAGCTGACCTCCTCGTACGCCCGCGCCAGCAGCTCGTCCGACGGTGCCTCCAGGATCGCCGGGCGGGCCAGGCCGTCCAGCACCACGAAGCGCAGCCGGCTGCCCCGGGCCTTCTTGTCCACCCGCATGGCGGCCAGCAGCTCCGGCCAGGCGTCGGCCCGGTAGCCGGTGGGCAGGCCGAGCGCCGCCACCACGGCCCGGTGCCGCTCGGCGGTGGCCGCGTCCAGCCGCCCGGCCAGGCGCGCCAGGGTGGCCGCGTAGACCAGGCCCACGGCGACGGCGTGCCCGTGCCGCCAGCGGTAGCCCTCCACCTTCTCGATCGCGTGGGCCAGCGTGTGCCCGTAGTTGAGCACCTCACGCACCCCGGACTCGCGCAGGTCACCGGAGACCACGTCCGCCTTGACCCGGACCGCCCGCTCGATCAGCTCGCGGGTCACCGGCCCGGTCGGGTCCAGCGCGGCGGCCGGGTCCCGCTCCACCAGGTCGAGGATCACCGGGTCGGCGATGAACCCGCACTTGACCACCTCGGCCATCCCGGCGGCCAGGTCGGCCGGCGGCAGGCTGTCCAGCGTCGCCAGGTCGCAGATCACCCCGGCCGGCGGGTGGAAGGCGCCGACCAGGTTCTTGCCGGCGGCCGTGTTGATCCCGGTCTTGCCGCCGACGGCCGCGTCGACCATGCCGAGCAGGGACGTCGCCACCGGCACCCAGCGCACCCCGCGCAGCCAGCTGGCCGCCACGAACCCGGCCAGGTCGGTCACCGCGCCGCCGCCCACCCCGACCACCGCGTCGCTGCGGGTGAAGCCCGCCTCGCCGAGCCGGTCCCAGCAGGCCGCGGCCACGTCGACGTGCTTGCCCGCCTCGGCGTCCGGCACCTCGATGAGCAGCGGGGTCACCCCGCCTTCGCGCACCCGCCCGGCCAGCTCCTCGGCCAGCCCCTTGAGCGGAGGCGCGTGCAGGAAGGCCACCCGCTCGGCGCCGGGCAGCAGCCGGGGCGGCGGGTCCAACAGGTCGCGTCCCACCAGCACGTCGTACGGCCGGTCGCCGCCGACCGGAATCCGGGTCACCTCGTCCATCGCGGGCAGCCTAGTCGAGCCGGCGGCGCCGGGGCGGCCACTGTCCACTCCGTGGCCGATCCGCCGTCCCCGACGTTTGACCGGGCAGGAGTGGGCAGTAACGGTGCGAACGAACCCCCGACGGCGGAGGTGCAGGCATGACCCGACCAACCATCGACGGCGCCGACATCCGAGGGCCGGCGACGATACTCGGCGTGGGCCTCGGCGGCTTCGTCGACGGCATCCTGCTCCACCAGGTGCTCCAGTGGCACCACCTGCTGAGCAGCACGGACACGGACCGGATCGGGGTCAGGTACTACCCGGTGGACACGGTGGCGGGGCTCAAGATGAACACGCTCTGGGACGGCCTGTTCCACACGGTCACCTGGGTGGCGGTGCTGACCGGCCTGGCCCTGCTGTACGCCCGGGTCACCCGGTCCCGGGGCAGGCTGTGGCGCTCCCCCGCGCTGTGGGGCTGGGCGCTGGTCGGGTGGGGCCTGTTCAACCTGGTCGAAGGGCTCGTCGACCACCAGATCCTCGGCATCCACCACGTGCGCGGCGGCCCGCACCAGCTCTGGTGGGACCTCGGCTTCCTGACCCTCGGGGCGATCTTCGTCGTGATCGGCTGGGCGGTGCAGCGGCGCGCCTCGGCCGTCGACCTCTGCGCTGCGGAGGGGCGGTGAGCCTCGCCCACGCCGGGCACGCCGCCGGCGGCTTCCCGGCCGCCGCGCTCGTACCCCCGGTGCTGTTCTGGGCCTACCTGGCGGCGGCCCTGCGGCAGCGGGACCCGGGCCGGGCCGGGTGGGACCACCGGCGGACGGCGAGCTTCGCCCTCGGCGCGGCGCTGCTCGCCACCAGGCTGCTGCTTCCCGCCGCCGACCTGCCCGGGCACATGGCGCAGCACCTGGTGCTCGGCATGCTGGCGCCGCTGGCCCTGGTGCTCGGCGCACCCGGCACGCTGGCCCTGCGGACGGTGGACCGGCGGGTCGGCCGCGCGGCGCTGCGCCTGCTGCGCCACCCGGCCCTCCAGGCGCTCGCCCACCCGGTGACCGGGCTGCTGCTCACCGCGGGCGGGCTCTGGCTGCTGTACCTCACCCCGCTGTACCGGGCCACCCTGACCCAGCCGGCGCTGCACGGGCTGGTGCTGCTGCACTTCGTGCTCAGCGGCTACCTGTTCACCTGGTCGATCGCCGGGCCGGATCCCGGCCCGCACCGGCCCCGGGTCCCGATCCGGCTGGTCGTGCTCGGGCTGGGCGTGGCGGCGCACGCCGTGCTCGCCCAACTTCTCTACGCCGGGCTGCTCGTGGACGTGCCGGCGACCGGGGACGAGCTGCGGGCCGGCGCGACGGTGATGTACTACGGCGGCGACCTGGCCGAGATCCTGCTGGCCCTCGCCCTGCTGGTCACCTGGCGGCCGGAGCGGGCGCCCCGGCCCGTGGCGGTCAGGGCTTGAGCAGCGCCGCGATCTCGGTCGCGATCTCCTCCGGGGTACGCCCGTCGGTCAGCACCGTCGCGGTGGCCACCTCGGCGTAGAGCGGGCGGCGCTGCTCCATGAGGTGCCGGAGGGTGGCGCGCGGGTTCAGCGCCAGCAGCGGCCGGCCGGCCCCCAGGCCGACCCGCTTCACGGCGTCGGACAGCTCCACCGACAGGTGCACCACGGTGTGCCCGACCAGCGCGGCGCGGTTCTCCTCGGCGAGGATCGCGCCGCCGCCGAGGGCGAGCACGCCCGTGTGCGAGGCCAGCCCCGCCGCCACCGCGGCCCGTTCGAGGGTACGGAAGTGCTCCTCCCCCTCGTCCACGAAGATCTCCGGGATCGGCTTGCCGGCGAGCTGCTCGATGTCGCCGTCGGTGTCCCGGAACCCGACGCCGAGTGCCGCCGCGAGCGCCCGTCCCACCGTGGTCTTGCCGGAGCCGGGCGCCCCGACCAGCACGCAGACCGGCCGGGTGCTCACTTGATCACCAGGGCGTCGAGGTAACCGGACAGGTTGCGGCGCATCTCGGCGACCGAGTCGCCGCCGAACTTCTCCACCGCCGCCTCCGCCAGCACCAGGGCCACCATGGCCTCCGCCACCACGGCCGCGGCCGGCACCGCGCACACGTCCGAGCGCTGGTTGATCGCGGTGGCGGGCTCGCCGGTGAGCACGTCGACCGTGGCCAGCGCCCGGTTCAGCGAGGAGATCGGCTTCATGGCCGCCTTCACCCGCAGCGGCTCGCCGGTGGTGATGCCGCCCTCCAGCCCGCCGGCCCGGTCGGTCACCCGGCGCACCCCGGTGGCGGTGGGCAGGATCTCGTCGTGCGCCTCGGAGCCGCGCGAGCGCGCCTGCGTCCAGCCGTCGCCGATCTCCACGCCCTTGATGGCCTGGATCGACATCAGCGCGGTGGCCAGCCGCGCGTCGAGCTTGCGGTCCCACTGCACATGGCTGCCCAGGCCCGGCGGCACCCCGTACGCCAGCACCTCGACCACGCCGCCGAGCGTGTCGGCCGCCTTCTTGGCGGCGTCGACCTCGGCGACCATCCGGGCGCTGGCCTCCGGGTCGAGGCAGCGAAGCGGGTCCGCGTCGATCCGGGCGGCGTCGGACGGGGTCGGCCGCAGGCCGGGCTTGACGCCGATCGGGCCGAGCTCCACCACGTGGGAGACGATCTCGACGCCGAGAGCCTGCTTGACCAGGGCCTTGGCGACCGTGCCCACGGCGACCCGCGCGGCGGTCTCCCGGGCGCTGGCCCGCTCCAGGATCGGCCGGGCGTCGGTGTGGCCGTACTTCTGCATGCCGGCCAGGTCGGCGTGGCCGGGGCGCGGGCGGGTGAGCGGGGCGTTGCGGGCCTGCCCGGCCAGCTCCTCCGCGTCGACCGGGTCGGCGGCCATCACGGTGCGCCACTTCGGCCACTCCGAGTTGCCCACCCGGATGGCCACCGGGCTGCCCAGCGTCACGCCGTGCCGGAGCCCGCCGATGACCTCGACCTCGTCCTGCTCGAAGGACATCCGGGCGCCCCGGCCGTAGCCGAGCCGGCGCCGGGCCAGTTCGTCGGAGATCTCCGCGGTGGTCACCTCGATGCCGGCGGGCACCCCCTCCAGCAGCGCGACGAGGGCGGGTCCGTGCGATTCACCTGCAGTCAGCCAGCGCAACACAGCGGTCAGTCTGTCACGCCCGGTGTCCGCCGGGTCGTCCTGCCCGCCCCGTCCCGCCCTGCGGACGCGCTCGCCGCCCGAACGGTTAGGAGGGGGCCCCTGCTATACCGCAGGCGTTAACACGGGGCCCTTCCTTGCGCCTCGGCGAGCGCGGCGCGCATCGCCTCGCGGGGGGCGGAGACGCCGGTGAACTGCTCGAACTGGCCGACCGCCTGGGCCAGCAACAGGTCCAGCCCGGAGACCACCCGGCAGCCGGCGGCGACCGCCGCCGCGGCGAGCGGTGTGGGCCACGGGTCGTAGACCACGTCGAAGAAGACCGTCCCGGGCCGCCAGTCGAAGTTGTCCGCGAGCCGGTCGGCCACGCCCTTCGGCACGGTGGAGACCACGAGGTCGGCCCGGGCGTGCGCCGGATCACCGTCCCAGGGCGCGCCGGCCAGCGGGACACCGAGCGCCTCGGCCATCGGGCACAGCTCCCGCACCGCCTCCGGCCGCCGGGCCACCACGGTCACCTCGGCCGCGCCGATCCGGGCCGCCGCCGCGACGGCCGCCCGGGCGGTGCCGCCCGCGCCCAGCACGGTGACCGTGGCGCCGGCCGCGCAACCGGCGGCGGTGAGCACGTCGACCATGCCCGCGACGTCGGTGTTGTCGGCGTACCAGGTGCCGTCCGGCCGGCGTACCAGCGTGTTGGCGGCGCCGACCGCGGCGGCGACCGGCGAGGCCTCGTCGGCCACCGCGAGCGCCGCCTCCTTGCCCGGCATGGTGACCGACAGGCCGGCCCACTCGGGGCCCAGGCCCGCGACCAGGCCGGCCAGCTCGTCGGCCGCGCACTCGATCCGGGTGTACGACCACCCGGTCAGCCCGGCCGCCGCGTACCCGGCGTTGTGGATCACCGGGGAGAGCGAGTGGGCGATCGGCCGGCCGACCACGGCGGCCTTCATCAGGTGCAGTTCTCCCCGGTGAGCACCTTGTTGTCGCACATCTGCCGCTGCAGCTTGCGGAAGTCGGCGTCGTTCGAGCCGTAGCCCATGGTGCCCTTCTGGTCCACCGTCATGAAGAAGATCCAGTCGCCGGGCGGCGGCTCCAGGGCGCCCTTGAGCGCGGCCTCACCCGGGTTGCTGATCGGGGTGATCGGCAGGCCGGCCACGTTGTGCGTGTTGTACGGGTTCTTCAGGTCGTTGATCTCGCTCTGCAGCAGGTCGTCGGAGTCCTTCGGGTCCTTGCCCTGCAGGCGGAAGTAGTAGTTGATGCCGCTGTCGATGCCGAGGCACTTGCAGCCGATCTTGCCGGCGTAGACCCGGTTGTAGATCACCCGGGACACCTTCGGCAGGTCGACCGCGTTGACCGACTCGGCCTCGGCGATCGAGGCGGTGATCAGCGCCTCGTACGGCGAGATCTTCCGTTCCTTCTGCGCCCGGTCGACGAAGTCGAGCTGCTGGGCCACGGTCAGGAACTGGTCCACCATCATCGACAGGATCTGCTCGGCGGTGGCCTTCGGCGGGATCTCGTAGGTGGACGGGTAGAGGAAGCCCTCGATGCTCTTCGGGCCCTTCTTGCCGTCCTCCCGGTTGAACCAGAAGGCGGGCACTCCCAGCTTGACCGGGTCCTTCGCGGCGGTCTGGAAGTCCTTGACCGGGATCTTGGTCTGCTTGGAGAGGATCTGGTAGATGTTCAGGCTGATCGTGCCCTCGGGGATGGTCACCCCGTTGACCACCCGGCTCTTCGGGTCGAGCATCAGCGTGATCACGTCCGCGGCCTTCATCTCCTTGCGGACCTTGTACCGGCCGACCTGGATGTTCTTGCTGCGCGAGTTCGCGTCGGCGGCCTCGATGAACGCCTTGGTGCTCTTCACCACGCCCGCGTCGTAGAGGGTGTTCCCGATGTCGGTGAGGCTGTCGCCGGCCTTCACCTCGACCAGCGTCTCGCCCGTGCCCGGTCCGTCGTAGTCCGGGGTGACGAAGTGGTTGCGGATCCGGTCGAAGCCGACGTACGCGCCGCCGCCGATGCCGCCCAGCAGCACCATCGCCATCAGCAGGGCGAAGATGGTCTTGCCCCGGCCGCCACCCGACCCGCCGTTGCGCTTACGCACGGCGCTGCGCCGGTGCCGGCCCTTCTCCCCCCTCTCCGCCTCGTCGAACCCGAGATCAAGATCGTCGATCATTGCGTCCGCCTCCGCTGCGCGTCCAGCCAGCTCTGCAGAATCTCCACCGCGGCGGCCTGGTCGACCACCGCCCGTTGGCGCTTTCCCCGGACGCCCCGTTCGGCCAGCCTACGACTAGCCACCACGGTCGACATCCTCTCGTCCGTCAGCGTCACCGGAATCGACCCCATTACATCGGCCAACCGGGCAGCGTACGCCGAGACGTTCGCCGCCGCGGGACCATGCTTTCCGGCGAGGTTGACCGGCAGGCCGACGACGATCTCGACCGCCTCGTGCTCGGCGGCCAGCCGGACCAGGTCGGCGATGTCGGTGGGCACCGCGTCCGGACCGGTCGTCAGATCGCGGGCCAGGGTGACCAGCGGGGTGGCCAGGATGCCGTGCGGATCGGAGCGAGCCACCCCGACCCGGACCTGGCCGACGTCGACGCCGAGCCGGACACCACGGGACACTTCAACCATCTACCGGACACTTCCCCTCCGGTACAGGCCAGGGCGGACCCGGCGGCCCGCCCTGGCTTCCATCGGTGCGCACATCAGACGTCGGCGATCGCCTTCTCCACGGTGGCCAGCAGGTTCGGCGCCTCCGCGGCGGGCAGGCCGCCGCCCTGAGCGAGGTCGTCGCTGCCACCGCCGCGACCGGAGAAGGCCGCCTTCACCAGGTCCTTCGCGGTCAGGCCCCGGCCGCGCGCGGCCTGGTTCACGGCCACCACCAGGGACGCCTTGCCGTTCGCCCGGGCGGCCACCGCGACCACGGCCGGGCGGGCCGGGTCGATCCGGCCCCGGATCTCCTGGGCCAGGGTCCGCACGTCGTTGCCGGCCGCGCCCTCGGGGGCCTCGGTGCCGACGTACGCGACACCGCGGACGTCCTTCGCCTGCGCCGCCAGGGCCGCGGCCCCGCCGAGCACGAGCTGGGCGCGGAGCTTCTCCAACTCCTTCTCCGCGTCGCGGAGCTGGGTGACGGTCTGCTCCACCCGGTCGGCGACCTGGTCACCCGGCACCCGGAACAGCTCGGCGAGCCGGGAGACCAGCAGGTGCTCGCGGGCCAGGAAGCCGAAGGCGTCCATGCCGACCAGCGCTTCGATCCGGCGCACCCCGGAACCCACCGACGCCTCGGAGAGGATCTTGACGAGGCCCAGCTGGGCCGAGCGGGCCACGTGCGTACCCCCGCACAGCTCGCGGGCGTAGTCGCCGACCTCGACGACCCGGACCCGCTCGCCGTACTTCTCGCCGAACAGCGCCATGGCCCCGATCCGGCGCGCCTCCTCCTGCGTGGTGATGAAGGCGTGCACCTCCAGGTCAGCCAGGAGCACCTCGTTGACCTGCTGCTCCACGTCGTGCAGCACGCTCGGCGCCACCCCGGTCGGAGTGTTGAAGTCGAACCGCAGCCGGCCCGGCGCGTTCAGCGAACCCGCCTGGGTGGCCGACTCGCCGAGGAAGTTGCGCATGGTCTGGTGCACCAGGTGGGTGGCCGTGTGCGAACGGGAGATGGCCCGCCGCCGGGACACGTCGATCTCGGCGTAGCCGGTCTCGCCGGCACGCACCTCACCGCGGAGCACCTTGGCCCGGTGCACGATCAACCCCGGCACCGGCTGCTGCACGTCGAAGACCTCGAGCTGGCCGCCGCCGACCGTGATCAGGCCCTGGTCGGGCTGCTGGCCGCCGCCCTCCGCGTAGAACGGCGTGGTGTCGAGCACCAGCTCGATCGTGTCGCCCTCGACCGCCGCGGCCACCTGGGCGCCGCCGGCCAGCAGCGCCCGCACCCGGGACTCCCGGGTCAGCTCGGTGTAGCCGGTGAACTCGACCGCCCCGCCGCCGTCGAGCACCGACCGGTACGCCGACACGTCGGTGTGCCCGGTCTTGCGCGCCTGCGCGTCGGCCTTGGCCCGGCTGCGCTGGTCGGCCATCAGCCGGCGGAAGCCCTCCGCGTCGACCTGGAGGCCCTGCTCCGCCGCGATCTCCAGCGTCAGGTCGATCGGGAAGCCGTACGTGTCGTGCAGCTGGAACGCCTTGTCGCCGGAGATCGACGCCTGCCCGGCCGACTTGGTCTCCGCGATGGCGGTGTCCAGGATCGTGGTGCCCGCCCGCAGGGTGGCGAGGAAGGCGTCCTCCTCGGCGTACGCGTACTGGGAGATCCGGCCGAAGTCCTCGGCCAGCTCCGGGTAGGACGGGGCCATGCAGTCCCGGGCCACCGGCAGCAGCTCGGGCAGCGCCCGGTCCTGGTAGCCGAGGAGGCGGACCGCGCGGATGGCCCGGCGCATGATCCGGCGCAGCACGTAGCCGCGGCCCTCGTTCGACGGGGTCACCCCGTCGCCGATCAGCATGAGCGCCGTGCGGACGTGGTCGGCGATCACCCGCAGCCGCACGTCGTCCGGGTGCGACTCGCTGGCCACGTGGCCGGAGTGCGCGCCGTAGCGCTTGCCGGTCAGCTCGGCGGCCCGGGCCAGGATCGGCCGGACCTCGTCGATCTCGTAGAGGTTGTCGACGCCCTGGAGGATGGAGGCCATCCGCTCCAGGCCCATGCCCGTGTCGATGTTCTTCGCCGGCAGCTCACCGAGGATCGGGTAGTCCTCCTTGCCGGTGCCCGGCCCCCGCTCGAACTGCATGAAGACGAGGTTCCAGAACTCCATGTAGCGGTCCTCGTCGACCGCCGGCCCGCCCTCGCGGCCGTACTCGGGGCCGCGGTCGTAGAACAGCTCGGAGCACGGGCCGCACGGGCCCGGGATGCCCATCGACCAGAAGTTGTCCGCCTTGCCCCGCCGGACGATCCGCTCGGCGGGCACGCCGACCGACCGCCAGATCTGGAACGCCTCGTCGTCGTCCAGGTAGACGGTCGGCCAGATCCGCTCCGGGTCCAGCCCGTAACCGCCCGCCTCGACCGGCTTGGTGACCAGGTCCCAGGCCAGCGGGATGGCCCCGTCCTTGAAGTAGTCGCCGAAGGAGAAGTTGCCGTTCATCTGGAAGAACGTGCCGTGCCGGCTGGTCTTGCCGACCTCGTCGATGTCCGGCGTCCGGATGCACTTCTGCACGCTGACCGCGCGCCGGTACGGCGGGGTCTGCTGGCCCAGGAAGTAGGGGACGAACTGCACCATGCCGGCGTTGACGAACAGCAGGTTCGGGTCGCTGATGGCGGGCAGCGGAGCGGACGGCACCACGGCGTGGCCGTTGGCCTCGAAGTGGGCGAGGTACCGCCGCTTGATCTCCGCCGTCTTCATCGCTGGTGCTCCTCCGGGAAAATCTCTCGGTCACCGATCCGCGGGTCCTCCCGCAGCTCGGCGAACTGGTCGTCGTACGCCTCGCCGCGCGCGAAGGCCTCGTGGATCTCCTGCTCGCGCTCGGCCATCCCGGCCCGGACGTCGTCCACGAAGCTGCGGACCGACTCGACGAGGCCGCCGGCCGACTCGGACAGCCCGCTGGCGATCCCCGCCGGCGTGTACGCCTGCGCGGTCCGGGTGGCCTTGCGGACCACCAGCACGCCCACGGCCAGGCCGATGCCCAGCCAGAACAACCGCCTCATGCTCTCATCCTCCCGCTGTTCGCCGGCCGGGTCAGCGGTTGCCGCGCCTGGCGGCCCGGCGCTGCTGCTTGATGGTGTCGCGGACCTCGCGCTCGGTCTCGGCGTGCCGGCGCGCGGCGGCGGCCTTGCGCACGCCGTAGCCGAACGCGGCGACCTTGACCAGCGGGTTCGCGGCGGCGGCGGAGACCACGGCGGCCAGGTTCGCCACGTTCGCGGTGACGTTCTGCGCGTGGGTGGTCATGGTGTCCACCTTGGCCAGCTGCAGGTTGACCCCGTCGAGGGAGGTCTGCACCTGCTCCAGGGCCGTGTTGACGTTCTTCACGGTGGTGTTCACGTCACCGAGCAGCGGCGCCGTGCGGTCGTTCAGGTCGGCGATCATGCGGGTCGTCGCGTCGACGGTGTGCCGCAGCCGCAGGATCGGCACCGCCAGCACGAGCACCAGCATCAGGAACGCGCCGGCCGCGATCAGCGCAGCGATCTCTCCACCACTCACGCGCATGTCCTCCTCAAGCAGTGTCCCGGGACCCGACGCCCCGGGACGCGCGACCGTACCTGGCCGGTCCGTCGCACGCCGACCCGTGACCGGTCAACGGGGCGGACGCGCCCCGCCAGCCCCAGACCCTACCGTCCGTGATGGAAACCGGCTCACGACGGTGAGGGTGCCGGCTCACCGAGCGGATCGTCGGTGAGGGTCGGGTACGGGTCCTCGCCGGTGAGTGACGGATCGGTGGTCGGCTGCGGTCCGGTCCGCTCGTCGTCGATCGCGTTGCGCACCTTCACCGACACCAACGAGCCGGTGCACTCCCCCGCTGCGGGCGCGGGCACCGGAGACGGCGCCGGCTCGCCCGCCACGGCTGGCGGCACGCAGGTGGGCTCGCGCACCCACAGGTCGAGGGTCAGTTCGTCCCGGCGCCAGCAGGTGTAGCTGCCCTTGACCTTCTGCTCCGGGCAGCGGTCCACCTTCCACCGCTGCCAGCCGTCCCGGGACAGCGCCGCCTCGTAGGCCTGCGCGGTCTCCTTCCAGGCCTTCTGCGACTCGACGGTGCGTTCCCGCAGCCGGCAGTCCTGGAGGCACCAGCGGCTGCCGCTGACGTTGTCCACGGTCTTCGTCGCCGCCCAGGACGGCACGCTCAGCGCGTCGAGGGTGTCGAAGACCGGGTCGTGGCTCAGCGTGCGCAGCCCGAAGAAGAGCGGCAACGCCCCGAGCAGCACCACGCTGACCAGGGCGAGGATGCCCATCCGCAGCCGCCGCCGCTCGCGCATCTGCCGGCGTAGCTCCGAGCGGGCGCCCCGCAGGCCGCCCGCCGCGTCGTCGGCGTCCCCCGGCGCGGCCTCGGCCCGGCGCAGCGCCGGTCCGGCGCCGTCCTCCGGTCCCGGCCGCGCCTCCGCCGGGTGCACGACCGCGGCGGCCCGCGCCACCGCCGGCTCCCCGGGAGGTACGACCGCGGCCGCCCGCGCCACCGCCGGCGCACCGGGACCCTGCGGCACGGCGCCCGGGCCACCCGGTCCGGGCCGGGTGGGCTCCGACGCGATCGGGTTCGCCCGGCCGGCCGGCCGCTCGTCCGGCCCCGCGGGGCGGGCCACCGAGGCGGCCGCGCGGGCCACCGGGGGGCCGCCGGCCGCGGCGCGTGGCTCGCCGGCCGGGACTCCGCCGTCCGGGCGGGCCGCGCCGCGGGCGGGACCACGTGTGTCACCGCCGGCCGCGAAGCCACCGGTACGGGACGGGTCGCCGGCGGGGCCGCGCCCGCCGGGACGGTCGCCGGTCGGCGGGCCGCCGGTGCGCGCCGGGTCACCACCGGCGGGGACACCGCCGGTGCGTCCCGGATCGCCACCCCGGCCCCGTCCGCCGGGCGGCACACCGCCGGAACGGGCCGGATCACCACCGGCCGGGAAACCGCCCGTGCGGGCCGGATCACCGCCAGCCGGGAACCCACCCGTGCGGGCCGGGTCGTCGGCGGGCGGGCGGGCGCCGGGCCGGGGGCCGGCGGGCGGCAGTCCGCCGGTGCCGTCGCTGTCCGGCCGGGCCGCGCCACGGGCGCCGTCGCCGGGAGCCCCCGGGCCGGCGGGCCGGGCCGGGCCCCGGGCGGGGCCGGCCTGGTCGGGCTTCAGGGGCGGCACGGCCGCGCCGACGCGGCCGGTCGCGCCACGGTCGGGGGCGGTCGGGCCACCGCGTCGGGTGGCGGCCGGCTCGTCCACCGGGGGGCCGCCGGGGCGGCGGACCGCCGGCATGGCGGGGTCGCTGTGCGAGGTGCGGCCGGCCTGGCGCAGCCAGTCGGCGGGGCGGTCGGGTCGCTGCGGGCGCGGCTCGTCGGCGGCGTCGCGGGCCGCGCGGCGCGGGGCCGGACCGCCGCCGGTGGCACCGGGTCCACCCGGGGCGTCAGCGGCGGCGCGACGACCGGACGCAGGCGGGGCGTCGCCGGGGGCGCGGTGGCCGGACGCGGTGGCCGGGCCGTCGGGAGCACCGCGGCGACCCGGCGACGTCGCGGCGTCGTCGGCGGCAGCCCGTCGGCCGGGCGGCATCGCCGTCTCGTCGGGAGCGACCCGCCGGCCACGCGGCACGGCGGCGATGTCGGGCGCGCCGGTCGGCGATGCGCTGTCGTCGGGAGCGCCCCGGCGGCCGGGCGGGACCGCCGGGCCGTCCGGAGCCGCACGGCGGCCGGGCGGGGACGCCGGGACCGCACCGGCTCGCCGGCCGGTCGGTGGGACGTCGGCACCGGGCCGGGGGCCGGGTGCGGCTCCGTCCGGCCGACGCTCGACGTCGGGACCGGCGCCGGGCACCTGCGGGGCGTTTCCGCTGCGCGGCACCATCGGGTGGTCCGGTTCCCCCGCGCGACGACGGCCACCGCTCCGACCGGCGCCACCGTCCACGGTGGGCACGCCGGCGGTGGACGGCTCGGCGCGTTGCGGGGCGCGGCCACGACGCGGCTCGGGCTCGCCCGGCTGCGGCCCGCCGGTCACCGGGTCGGTGGGCCGGCCGACGCCGGGCGCGGCGGCGCGCGCCGAGGGCACGCCGGTGCGGCCGGGATCCACGGCGGCCCGCCGGCCGGCGCCGGAGACGGGCTGGACCGCGGGGTCGGCCGGACCCGCGGCGGGGCGCCGGCCGGTGGCGGGCGGGGCACCGTCGGGCACGGCGCGCCGGTGACCGCCGGTGCCCGGGGGGACGCCGGGAGCGAGGTCGGGTGCACCGCGACGGCCGGGTGCGCCGCCCTCGGAGGCCGGTCGACGACCGGCGCCGGAGACCGGGCGGACGCCGGGGTCGGTGCCGTCGGGCAGGGCCCGCCGGCCGCCGCCGGGGGCGGGGCCCACCGCCGGGTCGACGCCGCCCGGCCGGGGGGCGCCGGTGGGGGCGGCAGGCGCCTCGGCGCCGTGCCGGCCGCGCGGCGTGGGGGGAATCGCGTTGCGGGCACCGTCCGGGCCGGGCCAGGCGGGGCCGGGATTCGGGCCACCGTAACCGCGGTCGGGGGCGGGACCGGCACCCTGACCGGCGCGGCCGGGAACCGGGCCGGCGGGGGGCGCGACGCGCGGGCCGGGCGGGCCGCTCATCCGGCCGGTAGCCGGCGGCTGCTGACCCGTCGGCGCGTCCGGGCTCCGGCGGGGCGGGCGGGACGGTTCGCCGGGGCCGCGGGTGGGCTCGGCGGGGCGCCGGGCCGGTTCCGGTGCGCCGGGCCAGGGACCGTCGACGGGGCGGCGCGGCGCCGCCGGATCGGGGCCGCCGGGGCGGGCGGGTGGCAGGGCGGGGCCCGCCGGGCCGGCCTCGGGGGCACGGCGGGCGGGTGGGGTCTCCGGTCCGGGCCGGGCGGCCGGGGGCGGCGGCACCGCGCCCGGGCGGGTGGCCCCGGGCGGTTCCGGGGCGGCCGGACCGGGCCGGGGCCCCGGAGCGGCGGGCGGCAGCCCGCCGCGCGCGGGCGGCACGGCGCCGGGCGCCTCCCCGTCCGGGCCCAGGTCGCTGCGCTGCTGCTTGGCCGTCCGCAGGTCGTCGATCCAGCCGAACTCCTCGCCGGCGGCGGCCTCGGCGGGCTCGGCGTCGGCCTTGCCGCGCCCCCACCGGCGGCCCTTGGCACGCGGGTCCCGCCGCTCGTCGGGGCCGTCCGCCGGCTGCTCCGGACCACGCGCCATCACTGCTGACCCTCCCCCACGGCGTCGCTGCCGCCCTCGTTCGCGCCGTCGGCCCGCGCGGCGTCCGCCGGGCGGCCGCCGCTCACCGCCGCCTCGACCCGTGCCGGCGGCGCGGGCAGCCCGCGCACGATCCGGCGCAGCAACGGCAGCCGGGTGGCCACCGCCCGCTCCGCGCCGTGCCCGCTGGGTTGGTAGTAGTCGGTCCCGACGAGGTCGTCCGGAACGTACTGCTGGGTGACCACGCCGCGCTGGTCGTCGTGCGGGTAGCGGTAGCCGGCCCCGTGGCCGAGGCCCCGGGCGCCGGCGTAGTGGGAGTCGCGCAGCCCGCGCGGCACGGCCCCGCCGCGACCGGCGCGCACGTCGGCGATGGCCGCGCCGATGGCGGTGGTGGCCGAGTTGGACTTCGGTGCGGTGGCCAGGTGGATGACCGCCTGGGCCAGGTTGAGCTGGGCCTCGGGCAGGCCGACGTATTCGACGGCGTGCGCGGCGGCGGTCGCGACGGTCAGCGCCGTGGGGTCGGCCATGCCGACGTCCTCGCTGGCGAAGATCACCATGCGCCGGGCGATGAACCGGGCGTCCTCGCCGGCCACCAGCATCCGGGCCAGCCAGTGCAGCGCGGCGTCTACGTCCGAGCCGCGCATGCTCTTGATGAACGCGCTGGTCACGTCGTAGTGGGCGTCGCCGTCGCGGTCGTAGCGGACGGCCGCCACGTCGACCGCCTGCTCGGCGACGGCGAGGTCGATCCGGTCCGCGCCGCGGGCCGCCGCGGTGGCCGCCGCCGCCTCCAGGGCGGTGAGCGCCTTGCGGACGTCGCCGCCGGCGAGGCGGACGAGGTGGTCCTCGGCGTCGGTGGCCAGGCTGAGCGCGCCGCCCAGCCCGCGCTCGTCGGTGACCGCGCGGCGCAGCAGGCCGCGTACGGCGTCGTCGTCGAGAGGCTGGAGGGTCAGCAGCACGCAGCGGGACAGCAGCGGCGAGATGACCGAGAAGTACGGGTTCTCGGTGGTCGCCGCGAGCAGGGTGACCGTGCGGTCCTCGACGGCGGCGAGCAGCGAGTCCTGCTGCGTCTTGCTGAACCGGTGCACCTCGTCGATGAAGAGCACGGTCGGCGGGCCCCCGGCGCGGCGCTGCCGGCGGGCGGTCTCGATGACCGCGCGGACGTCCTTCACCCCGGCGGTCAGCGCCGACATGGCGACGAAGCGGCGGTCGGTGGCCCGGGCCACCAGGTGCGCGATCGTGGTCTTGCCGCTGCCGGGCGGCCCCCAGAGGATCACCGACATCGGCGCCGCGGCCTCGACGAGTTGGCGCAGCGGGGCGCCGGGCGCGAGCAGGTGGTCCTGACCGACCAGCTCGTCGATGCTGGCCGGCCGCATCCGGACGGGCAGCGGCGAATCCGCCGCAGCGGCGGTGAACCCGTCGACGCCGCCGGAACCCGCGGGGGCGCTGGGCGCTCCGGCGGGTTCGCCGAGGGTGAAGAGGGCGTCGGATTCCATCACGAGAACAGTACCGGGCCGGGCCGACGACGCTGGAATCGCGCCGCCGCCCGGCCCGGATGGTCGTTTCCGGTCAGCCGCGACCCGGACGCCGGCCCCGGTACCAGCGGCCGCCGCCACCGCCGCGCGAGCCGGACCCGACCCCGGCCAGGTAGAGGGAGAGCAGGAGGAAGCCGATGAGCATGAGGGTGTGGGTGTTGAACAGGTCGGGCGCGCCGAGGTTCGTGTTCAGGAAGTCGATCAGCAGGGCGAAGCCGAACACGATGGCCGCGAGAATGGCGAGCATGGTCGTTCCTCCGGTGGGGGGTCCCAGTAGGTCGGCGACGGATGTACCCAATCGGTCTGTTCGTCAATCTCCACCGTGGAACGCCCCGGCCGGGGGCAGCGGTTTCCGGTCAGCGGTCGGTGGCGAGGATCGCGTACCGGACGGAATCCCACCAGGAGCCCCGGACCAGCAGGTGGTCCCGGCTGATGCCCTCGCACCGCAGGCCGGCCTTCTCCAGCACCCGCCGCGAGGCGACGTGGTCCGGCCGGGTCGTCGCCTCCACCCGGTGCAGCCCCACCGGCCCGAACGCCAGGTCCAGCAGCAGGCTCGCGATCCCGGTGCCGAGCCCGCGGCCCCAGTGGTCGGGGTGCACCACGTAGCCGATCTCGCCGCGCCGGTGCGGCACGCTCTCCACGGTGAGGGTGCCCAGCCCGAGCAACCGGTCACCGTCGACGGCGGCCAGCCGGTACGCGGGCCGCGGCTCACCGCCCGCCTCCTCGCGCCAGGTGGACACGGCGTCGTGGACCTCGTCCCGGGTGGGCGCCCGCTCGTCCAGCACCCGGTCCAGCACCCTCGGCTCGGTCAGCAACGCGTGCAGCGCGGGCACGTCGTCGTCGGCCCATTCCCGCAGCACACAGCCCGGACCGGTCAGGCGCACCGCTCGTACGGAGTGGATGGGGGTCACGAGTTCTCCTCTCGTAGGCTGGCCGCATGATCGCTGCCGACCAGGCCCTGCTGGGCCGGGACACCCTGCTCGCGGCCGCCGGCCACCACCCGTACGCCCGGCACGCGCTCTGGCGCGACCGGGAGGCGCGGGGCTGGCGGCGGGACGGCGCGGTCGGCTGGCTGCTCCCGCCGGGGCAGGGGCCGGCCGGCGGGGCGCTCGGATCGGCCGGGCCGGCGCTGGACGTCTTCGCGGGCCTGGTGGCGGACGGGACGCTGGGCGCCGGCCAGTGGCTGCACCTGCCCCGGACCGCGCCGGAGGAGGTGGCCGAGCGGCTCACGGTGGCCCGGCTCGACGAATGGGACTTCCTCTGGACCACCACCGCGCCGCCGGAGCAGCCGGAGGAGGACCGCGTCGTCCGTCTCACCGAGGCCGACCATCCCGCGCTGGCCGCGCTGATCGAGGAGGCCTTTCCGAGCACGACCTCCCGCCCGGGCGACCCGCGGATCGTCGACTGGTACGGCATCCGCGACGGCGACCGCCTGGTGGCCTGCGGCGCCGACCGCAGCCGGGGCGACATCGGTTTCCTGGCCGGGCTGACCGTGGCGCCCGACCGCCGGGGCCGCGGGCTCGGCGCGGCCCTCACCGCCGGGATGACCCGCGCCCTGTTCGCCCGGCACGACCACGTGGCGCTCGGCGTCTACACCGCGAACGTCGGGGCGATCCGGCTCTACCGCCGCCTCGGCTACACCGGCACCGAGCACCGCACCTCGGTCCACCTGGGCTGATCCACCCACGACGACCACCTCCCGGACCATGGCGTTCGCACGGCCTCCGCCTCGCCGACCTGGCGGCCCCGGCGCCGCCCCGACCGCGCCACCTCGCCGACCTGGCGGGCGGGACCGGCCGAGCCCGCCGAGGCGGACCGCCGACCCGGCGCGAGGGCCGGGCACGGGCTCAGTCCGTCCGGGTGAGCGCGGCGGCGGCCGGGACCGGGTCGACCGGACCCGCCGGGTCGAGTGCCGGGCCGGGGTGGCCCGGGCCGGCAACCGAGTCGCCGGGCCCGTGGTCGTCACCCGGCTGCTCCGCCCCCCGGCGTCCGGCGCGCCAGGCCGGCAGGTAGAGCGGGGCGGCCACGGCGAGCACCACCGCGCCGACCAGCATGGCCACGGTGACGCTGGTGGCGTCGGCCAGGGCGGTCAACACCACCGCGCCGAGCGCGGCGGCCGGCTGGCCCATCATCGAGTTCAGCGAGAGCACGCTGGTCCGGTAGGGCCCGTCGACCTGCCGGTGCAGCAGCCCCATGTGCAGGGGGTTCGAGGCGCCGTGCACGGTGTAGCAGGCCAGGTAGGCGATGAGCACGCCGACCGGGCCGGCGAGCAGGCCCATCCCGACCACGGTGACGCCCTGCAGGATCCGCATGAGCGCGGCGGCGGGCGCGGCGCCGAGCCGACGCAGCATCAGCGGGGTCAGCGCGGCGCCGGCCGCGTTGGCCAGCCAGGCCGCGGAGCTGGCCGGGCCGAGCAGCGCGGCGGCCCGGTCGGCGCCGCCGACCACCTCGGCGAGGCGCACCGGGAGCAGCGACTCGAAGGTGATCATGCCGAAGCCCCAGAACAGCTCGACGGCGACCAGGGCGAGCAGCACCCGGTTGCGGCGCAGCAGGCCGAGCGCCTGGCCGACCATCCGGGGCGCCTCGGCCACGGAGGCCCGCACCGCGGCGGCCCCCCGGGCCGGCCGGTGTTCGACCAGCAGCACCGTGAGCGCCCCCAGCGAGACCGCCTGGAGGGCGATGGCCACCAGCACGGGCAGGGTCAGCGCGCTGATCGGGCCGACCGGGCCGAGGGCGACCAGGCCACCCCCGAGCAGCGCGCCGCCGCCGATGGCGACCCCGATGACCGTGCCGGCCCAGCCCAGGCCGCGCTCGTATTCGGCCTTCGGGTCGGCGGCCAGAGTGGCGTCGACGTACCAGGACTCCAGCGGGCCGCTGTCGAGCGCCCGGTAGATCCCCTGCAAACCCCAGACCAGGAAGAACAACCAGAACGAGTCGGCGACCGCGAAGAGCACCAGCGAGACCAGGCAGACCGCCCAGGCGACGACCAGCACCGGCTTGCGGCCGAGCGCGTCGGCGAGGCCGCCGGTGGGCAGCTCCAGCGCCAGCACGACCAGGCCCTGCGCGGTGGCGGCCAGGCCGATCTGGGACAGCGACAGGCCACGCTCCTGCATGAGCAGGATCATCACCGGGGTGAGCAGGCCGGTGGGCAGCCAGCGCAGACCGTAGAGGGTGAGGTAGCGGAACCGGACCTGGCGTACGGACAGCGCGGTCACCGGAACTCCTTCGGCATCGGGTAGGCGGCGAGGTAGATCTGCACCTGCTCGGCGCCGGGCTCGGCCGGGTCGGCCTCGTTCCGGTGGCGTTCGAGGAGTTCCCAGACCTCGGCCTCGATCGCCTGCAGCCGGGCGGCCGGGATGGTCATGAAGATGTCGCTCATGCCGAAGGCGTCCCGCCACTCCGGCGCCCATTCCTGCTGGGTGGCGAACCACTGCTCCGCGTGCTGAGCCAGGAGGCGCACCTGATCGCCCTGGATCCAGTCGATCGCCGCGCGGGCGTCGGGGTCGTCGTCGAAGTCGGTCGACTCCCAGTTGGTGACGTCGTGCGCGGCCTGCCACCAGCGTTGCCGGCCGGTGCCCCGGTCCGGGTCCTCGACGACCAGCCCCACCTCGGCGAGCTGGCGCAGGTGGTAGCTGGTAGCGCCGGTGTTGGTGCCGAGCATCTCGGCCAGCGCGGTGGCGGTGGACGGGCCCTTCACGCGCAGCGCGCCGACCAGGCGCATCCGCAGCGGGTGGGCCAGCACCCGCACCTGTCGATGGTCCAGCCGCACCTCGCGCGGCTCGGGACGCGAACCCTCGTTCTCCATGCCATGCACAATATCTGTGCACAGTTTCTGTGCACAAGTCCTATGCACAGAAACTGTGCATCGAGGGTCAGGCCAGCACCTCGGTGATCCCGCGCAGCCGGGTACGCAGCAGGCCGGCGGCCCGGGACGAGTCGAGGCGCACCTCGGCGGGGCGGTGCAGGCCGGCCTCGGCGATGGTCGACGTCTTCAGGCCGGTCGGGTCGAGGCCGTCGTGCCGGGCCACCAGCAGCCCCAGCTCGGCGCGGCTGACCGCCTCCGGTCCGGCCACGTTGAGCGGGCCGGTCAGGTCGGTGGGCACCAGTTCGAGCATCGCCGCGGCCAGGTCGGCCACGTGCACCGGGCAGCGGGCCTCGTCGCTGAAGAGGACGGCCCGGCCGGCCAGGGCGTCCCGGCAGAGCTGGATCTGCTTGCTCCCCTCCCCCACGATCAGCGAGGTCCGCACCAGCACCGCCCCCGGATCGACCGCCCGCACCGCCGTCTCGGCGGCCGCCTTCGCCGCCCCGTACGGGTGCAGCGGCGTGGGCACGTCGTCGTCCAGATAGGGCGCCGGGCGGCCGGCGTGCAGCGCGTCGCTGGACAGGTGCACGAGCCGCGCCCCCACCTCGGCGGAGGCGCACGCGATGTGGGCCGCCCCGTCGGCAGTGACCCGCCAGTCGTCGTACCGGTAGGGGGTGGCCACGAGGGCGTCGGGGCGTACCTCGGTCAGCAGCGCGCGGACCGCGGCGCGGTCGGTGACGTCGAGCCGGCGCGGCGCGACGCCCGGCACCGCGACGGCGGCCGAGTGGTACGTGCCGGTCACCCGGCGCCCGGCGGCCACCGACTGCCGGCACACCTCGGCGCCGAGGAAACCGCTGGCCCCCACCACGAGCAGATTCATTCCGTCCTCCAGACGTCGAAAGGCCCGCGCCATCATGACGCGGGCCTTTCGACGCCGGATGAGGTGGACCGTCCAGGCCGGCGCGACGTGTCCGGCGGCTGGCTCGTTGGTGCGACGAGGGTGGACGGAGGCGGACGATGGCGGCGGGACGCGGTGCCGACCTGCTGCGCCCTCCCACGAGTTCGGGCCGCGCCACGTTCCTGGAGCTCTTCTTCGACCTGGCCTTCGTTGTGGCCCTCACCCGGGTCACGCAACGATTCGTCGACGTGAGCGGCGACACCGGCTGGACGCTCGTCGCAGGGCTCGGTCGTACCCTGCTGCTCTTCCTGGCGCTCTGGCTGATCTGGTCGCACACCACCTGGATCACCAGTCGCTACGAACCGGAGCGGTCGATCATCCAGGCCGTCGTGGTCGGCACCATGCTCGCCGGCCTGGTCATGGCGGTGACACTGCCACGCGCCGTGGAGGAGCGAGCGCTGCCGTTCGCGACCGCATACCTGATGGTGATGGTGGTGCGGCCGCTGGTGGTCGCCGCCGCGCTGCACGG
Organism: Micromonospora halotolerans; assembly: GCF_032108445.1. Taxonomy (NCBI): domain Bacteria; kingdom Bacillati; phylum Actinomycetota; class Actinomycetes; order Micromonosporales; family Micromonosporaceae; genus Micromonospora; species Micromonospora halotolerans. The sequence continues at coordinate 99,182 of NZ_CP134876.1, forward strand.
CCATCCGCGACGTCTGGTGCCGTTCCGGCTCGCCGCCTGGGCTGCGGCGAGCGCGCCGCTCTGGCTGGTCGGCGCGGTGGGCCCGGACGCCCTTCGCCTGCCGCTGTGGGCTGCCGCGCTCGCTGTCGACTACCTCGCCTGGGCCCTGGGCTGGCCGCTGCCGCGGCTCGGGGCCGCAGCGGTGCACCGCTGGCGGATCGCTGGCACCCATCTTGCCGACCGTCACCAGCAGATATTCCTCGTCGCACTCGGTGAGACGATTCTGGTCATCAGCATGGTTTTCGGCGGCACGGACTTCTCCTCGGAGCGGGCCGCGGCCTTCGGGGTCGCGTTCGCCACCAGCGCGCTGCTCTGGCGGATCTACTTCCACCGTGCCGGTCTGCTGCTGACCGAGGCGTTGGGTCGGGCGGGTATGCCCGGCCGGCTGGGCACGGTGTCGGAACGGACGCATCTGCTGATCGTGCTCGGCGTGCTCGTCACCGCGGTCGGCTACGAGCTGGTGATCGATCATCCGTACGGGCCGCCGCGGCCCAGTTGGCTTCTGTTCGTGGTGGGCGGTCCGGTGCTCTTCCTCGTCGCCCGCACGCTGCTGGAGTACGAGGTCTTCGGCCGGGTTTCTCGGTCCCGGGTGATCGGCCTGGTGGCCCTGCTGCTGTTCACGCCGGCGTTGGCCCGCTGGGCGCCGATGGTCGGGCTGAGCGTGGTGGCCGGAGTGCTGGCCCTGGTCGCGCTACTCGACGCGCTGCGGAGCCGGGGACGGCCGCTGGAGCCCTCCGCCTCGCCGATCGCACGGAAGGCAGCCGGCGAGCGCGACTCCGAGGCGTGACCCGACGCCACCAGCGGTGACATCTTCAGTGCACGCCACGTGGTGAGCGAGGTCGAGGCGCCGTCGTGTTCTCCAGGTCAGTTCGCCTTCGCGGCGCGGCCGAGGCGGACGGCCGAGATGAGGAAGAAGATGGCGCCGGGGATGGCGTAGCCGATCGCGTTGGTCAGCGCGGGGTTGTCCGCGGCGGCGGCCGCCACGAACGACCCGCCGGCGAGCACGGAGAGCCCGCCGCTGATGATCATCGGCCACTGGCCGCCCATGTTGCGGCGGGTCACGCCCACGAGCAGCTGCACCAGCCCGGCCACGATCGCCCAGGCACCCCAGACCTGCAGTATCGCCGGGATACCGGACGTGCCGGCAACGGCCAGGCCTATCGCGGCGAGCAGGCTGACCGCGATGTTCACGTACAGCAGGGTGGGCGATCCGGTGGCGCGCGACGCGCGGGCGTCGATGACGGCCGCGGCCACGTCGAACAACGGATAGATCACGAAGAGCGTGAGGGCGAGAGGGTTGAGGTCTCCGGCGATCGCGAACGTCACGCCGGCCCACACGATGGCGAAGGCGAAGCGGACGAAGTACAGCCGCCGCAGGGCGGACGCCGTCGTCGAGATGCCGGGTGCGGCAAGGGTGGTCATGGTCGTCCTTCCGGGTGGTTCTGAGGGGACCGCGACCAGCAGGGGCACGCGGCCGGAACGCCGTCGTGTAGAACGAACGTTCTGTCTCGTCGTCAAGGTAGCGTCCGCGGCCCGCCTCGTCAAGACCGAACGTTCTACCCACCTGGTTAGGATGGGGCTCATGGCACGTAGCGAATCCGGCGTCCGGCCGTCCGAGGCGCGACAGCGGCTCCTCACCACCGCGACCAGGATTTTCTACGGGGAGGGAATCCACTCGGTCGGCGTCGATCGGATCATCGCCGAGGCGAAGGTGACCCGGGCCACGTTCTATCGGCACTTCCCGGGCAAGGAGGATCTCGTCCTCGCCTATCTGCAGACGGCCGACCAAGCCATCCGCGACCAGGTGGACACAGCCTTCGCCGCCGCCCTGCCGGCGCCCGACACCCTCCGGGCCGTTGCGGAGTCGATCGCCCGGGACATCCGGTCCGCCGGCTTCCGCGGCTGCGCCTTCCTGAACGCCGTGGCGGAGTATCCCGACCCCGACCATCAGGTGCACCAGGCCGTCCTCGCGCATCGGCAGTGGTTCCTCGACACGGTCAACACCTTGCTGGCGAGCATCCAGGAAAGCGAGGCCGAATCCGCCGCGCGGCATTTCGTCATGCTCCGCGACGGTGCCATGGCGGCCGGCTGCCTCTTCGACCCCGCGCTGATCGCCGAGACCTTCCTCCGCGGCGTCGAGGGACTCATCCGGACCCACGCCGCACGCCGGCCATCCTGAGCTACTGGACGCGTCGCTGCGTCGGCCCACCACCCCTCGTACCCGTCGATCATGAGGACGGCGGCGCGACGCCGGAGCGGTCCCGGGCCAACCTCATGATCGACGGCGAGGAGCGGCGGATCAGGTCGGGTCGGCCACCGGGGCGGCCGGGCCGGCGGTGCCGGCGTGCGAGCCGGTCGGCGCCTTCGGCTTGGCGTCGATCCCGGCCTCGGCGCGCTGCTGGGCGGTGATCGGCGTCGGCGCGCCGGTCAGCGGGTCGAAGCCGCCGCGGGTCTTCGGGAAGGCGATGACCTCGCGGATCGAGTCCGCGCCGGCCAGCAGCATGCACACCCGGTCCCAGCCGAAGGCGATGCCGCCGTGCGGCGGGGCGCCGTACTTGAACGCCTCCAGCAGGAAGCCGAACTTGTCCTGCGCCTCCTCGGCGGTGATGCCGAGCAGGTCGAAGACGCGCTGCTGCACGTCGCCCCGGTGGATACGGATCGAACCGCCGCCGATCTCGTTGCCGTTGCACACGATGTCGTACGCGTAGGCGAGCGCCCGGTCCGGCGCCTCCTCGAACCGGTCGACCCACTCGGCGTTCGGCGACGTGAACGGGTGGTGCACGGCGGTCCAGCCGCCCGCTCCGCCGTTCTCGTCCGAGGTCCGTTCGAACATCGGCGCGTCGACCACCCAGCAGAACGCCCAGGCGCTCTCGTCGACCAGCTTGGCCCGCTTGGCGATCTCGATCCGGGCGGCGCCGAGCAGTTCCTGCGCCTCCCGGGCGTCGGTGCCGGCGGCGAAGAAGACGGCGTCGCCCGGCTTCGCGCCGACCGCGTCGGCCAGGCCGGCCAGGTGCGCCTCGGAGAGGTTCTTGGCCACCGGGCCGCGCGCCTCGCCGGTCTCCGCGTCGAGCACCACGTACGCGAGGCCCCGCGCGCCGCGCGCCTTGGCCCAGTCCTGCCAGCCGTCCAGCTCCTTGCGGGTCTGGCTCGCGCCGCCCGGCATGACCACGGCGCCCACGTAGCCGCCCCCGTCGATGGCGCCGGCGAAGACCCGGAACTCGGTGCCGCGCAGGTAGTCGGTCAGCTCGGTCAGCTCGACGCCGTAGCGCAGGTCCGGCTTGTCCGAGCCGTAGCGGGACATGGCGTCGTGCCAGGTGATCCGCGGGATCGGCCGGGGGATCTCGTAGCCGGCCAGGTCGGACCAGAGCGCCGAAACGATCGCCTCGCCCAGGTCGATCACGTCGTCCTCGGTGACGAAGGACATCTCGATGTCGAGCTGGGTGAACTCCGGCTGCCGGTCGGCCCGGAAGTCCTCGTCCCGGTAGCAGCGGGCGATCTGGTAGTAGCGCTCCATGCCGCCGACCATGAGCAGCTGCTTGAACAGCTGCGGCGACTGCGGCAGCGCGTACCAGCTGCCCGGCTGGAGGCGGACCGGCACCAGGAAGTCGCGGGCGCCCTCCGGCGTGGAGCGGGTCAGCGTCGGGGTCTCGATCTCCAGGAAGTCCCGCTCGTGCAGCACCGAGCGGGCGAGCTGGTTGGCCCGCGAGCGCAGCCGCATGGCCTTCGCCGGGCCGCCGCGACGCAGGTCGAGGTAGCGGTACTTGAGCCGGATGTCGTCGCCGGCCTCGATCTGGTCGTCGACCGGAAGGGGCAGCGGCGCGGCCTCGGAGAGCACCTCCAGGGCGGTGGCCGTCACCTCGACCTCGCCGGTCGGCAGGTCGGGGTTCTCGTTGCCCTCGGGGCGGCGGGTCACCTCGCCGGTCACCTTCACGCAGAACTCGTTGCGCAGCGCGTGCGCGTCCTCCTCGCGGAAGACCACCTGGACGACGCCGGAGGCGTCGCGCAGGTCGACGAAGATGACACCGCCGTGGTCGCGCCGGCGGGCCACCCACCCGGCGAGCGTCACCGTCGAGCCGGCGTCCGCCGCGCCCAGGCTTCCGGCGTTGTGGGTACGGATCACGGCTTGCGTCTCCTCATCTGGTCCACGTCTGCTCCCCGCATTCTGTCAGGGCGGGCGGGCCGGCTCCCGGGCACCCGCCAGGCCGGGCCCGCGCCGAACCCCGGACCGGGGCCGGGCCGGGCGGTTACCGTGGCCGGGTGCGTGCCGTACCGAGCTGGGCCGTGGCCACGGCGGCGGCCGCGCCCGTCCTGCTGGTGGCGGGCTGGACGGTGGCCGGCGCCCGGCAGCCGCCCGGCTACGACCCGGTGCGGGACACGATCAGCGAACTGGCCGGCGAGGGCGCGACCGACTCGTGGCTCATGGCGGGCTGCCTGGCGCTGCTCGGCTGCTGCTACCTGGGCACCGCGCTGGTCCTGCACGCGGCCGGGTTGCCCAGCCGGTTCCTGCTCGCGCTCGGCGGGACGGCCACCATCGCGCTGATCGCCTTTCCCCGGCCGCAGGTCGGCGGGTCGCCGGCACACGGGACGGTGGCCACGATCGCGGTGCTCGCCCTGTCGCTCTGGCCGGCCGGGTCGGCGCTGCGGCTGCCCCGGGCCGTCCGGCGCGGCGTGGCCGCCTCGCCCGCCGGCACGCCGCCGTGGGCGTTCCGCCGGCCGGTGGCGCTGGCCGCGACCGCGCTGCTGCTGGTCCTCTTCGGCTGGTTCGTCGTCGAGGTGACCGGCGGGTCGCGGACCGGGCTGGCCGAGCGGGTGGCCGCGCTGGCCGTCGCGCTCTGGCCGCTGGCCGCGGTCCTGTCCGCCCGGCGGGCGCACCGCCGCTTCCTCGCGCGGTCACCGGAACCACCGGCGGCGGACCCGGCCCGGCCGGACGGGCCGCCGGTCAGTCCGGGTCGGCCGGGAGCAGGTGGTTGACCCGTACGTCGCCGTCGGCGAGCGCCCGGGCGCGCTCCTCGACCGCCCGGTCCGCCCCGGTGAGGCGGCCGCCGTGCTGGCGCAGGTGCTCCTCCCAGGACGGGACCTGGTAGACCTCGACGAAGCCGTGCGTCCGCTCCCCGGCCCGGAACAACCCCCAGCGCATCGCCCCGGTCCGCCGCCGGGACCGGCCGACCACGCGCATCGCCTCGACGAACTCGGCCTGCCGCTCGGGGTGGACCGTGTAGGAGACGGTGACCAGCACCGGGCCGCCGCGCGGCTGCGGCTCCAGGGCCAGGTTCGGCTCGGGCCAGTAGATCGCCGGGTCGCGGTCCACGCCGCGGGTCTCCCGCAGCGGCCAGAGCAGCACGCTGAACGCGCCGACCGCCATCACCACGGCGGCCGCCGTGAGCGCCACGACCAGGCCGGTGACCTCGCCGAGCCCGCCCCAGGCGACCGCGCCGAGCGCCTGCCCGCCGGCGAAGACCATCTGGTAGACGGACAGGCCGCGGGCGCGTACCCAGCCGGGGAGGAACAGCTGCATGGCGGCGTTGACGCTGGACAGCACGGTCATCCAGGCCAGCCCGGCGGGCACCAGCGCGGCCACCGCCACGACCGGCTCCGGCACCAGCGCGAGGACCAGCAGCACCCCGGCGTAGAGCAGGCCGGCGAGGAGCAGCAGCCGGTTGCTGGAGAGCACCCGGCGGACCCGGGGCAGGACCAGGGCGCCGGCCACCGCGCCGACGCCGAGCGCGCCGAGCAGCACGCCGTACCCGCCGGCGCCCAGGCCGAGCCGGCGGCTGGCGACCAGCGGCAGCAGCGCCCACAGCGCGCTGCCCGGCACCACGAACAGGGCGGCCCGCAGCAGGATCCGGCGCACCACCGGGGAGTGCCGGACGTACCGGCCGCCGGCCCGCAGCGCCGCGGTGAACCGTTCCGGCACCGGCTCGGTCTCCGGCCGGTCGGGACGCCAGCGCAGCAGCGCCAGCGCGAAGATCGCGAACGAGACGGCGTTGACCGCGAAGACCACCGCGACGCCGGCCCGGGCCACCAGCAGGCCGGCCACCGCGGGCCCGACCGAGCGGGCCAGGTTGACGCTGATCGAGCCGAGCGCCGAGGCGGAGACGAGCTGCGCCCGGGGCACCAGCTCGGGGATCACCGCCTGCCAGGCCGGCAGGGTGAGCGCCTGCCCGACGCCCAGGCCGAAGGTGAGGGTGAGCAGCAGGGCCGGCGGCATCCGGTGGGCCGCGGTCAGCGCCGTGAGCAGGACGCCGACCGCGGCCAGGAAGCACTGCACGGCGATCAGCAGCCGCCGCCGGTCGAAGGTGTCGGCGAGGGCGCCGGCCGGCAGGGCCAGCAGGAGCACCGGCAGCAGGCTGGCGGTCTGCACCAGGGAGACCAGGGTCGGCGCGTTGGGCTGGTCCACCAGCAGCCACTGGGCGCCGACGGTCTGCATCCAGGTGCCGACGTTGCTGGCCAGCACGGCCAGCCAGAGGCCGCGGAACGCGGCGATGCGCAGCGGCGCCCAGGCGGACGCCGGCTGCGCGGTCGGGGTCATGGGGGCGCTCACCGGCCGGAACGTACCCCGCCCGGCGGCGGTCAGTCCGGTGATCCACGGATGCGGACGGGCCGCCGGTCGTCCCGGCGGCCCGTTCGCGTGCGGTCGATCAGAAGACGCTGACGCCGTAGCGGCTCAGCACCTCGGTGACCGGCTGGAAGTAGGTGGTGCCGCCGGAGGAGCAGTTGCCGCTGCCACCGGAGGTGAGGCCCAGCGCGGTGCTGCCGGCGAAGAGCGAGCCGCCGCTGTCGCCACCCTCGGCGCAGACGGTGGTGCGGATCAGGCCGGAGACGCTGCCCTCGGCGTAGTTGACGGTGGCGTTCAGGGCGGTCACCGAGCCGCTGCGCACGCCGGTGGTGCTGCCGGAGCGCCGGACGGACTGGCCGACGTAGGCGTTGCCGGCCGTGGTGATGTCCTGGTAGGTGCCGTTGTAGAGGTAGACGTTGCCGGCCGCGTTGGCCGAGTTGCTGTGCCGCACGATGCCGTAGTCGTTGCCCGGGAAGCTGGTGCCGGCACGGGTGCCCAGCACGCTGGTCTGGCCGGAGTTCGAGTACCAGGTCGAACCCAGGTTGGTGCAGTGACCGGCGGTCAGGAAGTAGTAGGTCGAGCCGCTGCGCACGTTGAAGCCCAGCGAGCAGCGGTAGCCACCGGTGTAGATGGCCTGGCCGCCGGAGATCCGGGTGCTGAGCACGCCGGCCTCGGCCTCGATCCGGACCGCGCCACCGGTGCGGGCGGCGGCGGCCTTGACCCGCTCCAGCTTCGCGCCGGTGACGGTGCTGTCCACGGAGACGACGACCTGGTTGGTGGCCGGGTCGGTCCACCAGGCGGTGCCCGGGATCTTGGCGGACCGCTCCAGCTCGTTGGTGGCCGCCGCGAGCTTGTCGGCGCCCCGGGTGACGAGCTTCGGGGTGGCGCCCGCGGCGCGGACCTGGCGGGCGGCCGCGGCGTCGGTCACCGCGACGACCATGGTGCCGCTGCTGTCGGCGTACGCGCCGGCGGCGCGGTCACCGAGCTTCGTGGCGAGGGCGGCGGCGGCGTCGGGCGAGGCGGGCGAGGCGGGGGCCGCCTGAGCGGGTGCGCCGAGCAGCGATCCGGTGACCAGGGTGCCGGCCACCGCGACGGCGACGGCGCGGCGGAGTGTGGACCTCGTGGGTCGCATGTAACAACCTCCGGATGGGGGTGACGGGCACTGTCATGTGGACGCGCCCGAGGACAACCCGGCCGACCTGGGGAAACCGGCCGGGTCACCAAAGTATTCACATATTTAAGATCCTAAGCAAGACATGCCTTTGCCCGAATTCGCAGGGCCGCGCGATGTAACCGCGAAGCAACATCATCGACATCGGCTGTCAGAGCCGGGCGGTCCGTTCAGCCGCGGCGGCGGGCGCCCGGGCCGGGGCGCGGCAGCACGTCGCGCGGGTCGGTCACCTCGTGCCCCTCGGCGCAATGCAGCGCCACGCGCACCTCCGCGCCGCAGTCGCGGTGGGTCACGGCCAGCGGCGAACCCTCCGGGTCGGCGAGGTAGCGGTCACCCCAGCCGAGCACCGCCACCAGCACCGGCCAGAGGTCGAGCCCCTTGCCGGTGAGCCGGTACTCGTGCCGCAGCCGGCTGCCCGGCTCCCGGTACGGCTCCCGGCGCAGCACACCCTGCTCGACCAGCATGGCCAGCCGGTTGGTGAGCACCTGCCGGGGGATGCCGGTGCGCACCCGCATGTCGTCGAAGCGGCGTACGCCGCTGAAGACCTCCCGGAGCACGACCAGGGTCCACCGCTCGCCGAGGATCTCCATGGCGCGGGCGATCGTGCAGTTCTCGACCGACCAGTCCAGTGCCGCGGGTCTCATGCCGACCAGGCTAGGTCTGATTGACAGACTCAGCAACGCGCTGCGAGGCTGCGTCCATGACACAGACGCAGGAGCGCAGCCGCACCTTCACCTGGTCCGACCCGGTCGCCGGGGCCGCGCACATCGGCCGGCGCGGCGGCCTGGAACTGCTGCGCGCCATGATCGCCGGCGAGCTGGCCGCACCGCCGGTCATGCACCTCATCGACATGTCCCGGATGGAGGCGGACGAGGGCCGCGTCGCGGTCGAGCTCGTGCCGCAGGAGTTCCACTACAACCCGCTGGGCACCGTGCACGGCGGCGTCCTGTCCACGCTGCTGGACACCGCCGCCGCGTGTGCCGTGCACACCACCCTGCCGGCCGGCGTGGGCTACACCTCGCTGGACCTGAACGTGAAGTTCCTTCGCCCGGTCACGGTCGCCAGCGGCACCCTGCGCAGCGAGGGCACCGTGCTCCAGCGGGGCCGCCGCACCGCCCTGGCCGAGGCGCGGCTGACCGACGCGCGCGACCGGCTGGTCGCGCACGCCACGTCGAGCTGCCTGATCTTCCCCCTCGACCAGCCCGCCTGAACCCGCGCCCGGGGCTGCCCTCAGCGGGCCGCGGCGAGGCGGGCGGCGCGGGCCGCGCGCTTCTCCTCGAACCGGGACGCCTGGGTCTCCAGGGTCTCCAGCTGGGCGGCGATCTGGTCGCGGGCGGCCTCGCCGTCGGCGTCCAGCCCGGTCGCCTCGAAGAGGTTCCACTGGCGCAGCACCGGGAGCACCACCTCGTCCCGGTGCTGGCGCAGGTCGTAGATGCCGGCCAACGCGATCGCCACCGACTTGCGGGCGAAGCCGTCGATGCCCACGCCCGGCATCTGGAAGTCGGCCAGCACGTCCGCCACGGCCCGCATGGCCTGGTTCGGGGCCAGCTCGAAGGCGGCGCCGAGCAGGTTGCGGTAGAAGACCATGTGCAGGTTCTCGTCGGCCGCCACCCGGGCCAGCAGCGCCTCGCAGGCCGGGTCGCCGGTCGCCCGCCCGGTGTTGCGGTGCGAGATCCGGGTGGCCAGCTCCTGGAACGAGACGTACGCCAGCGAGTGCAGCACCTCGTCGTCGTGGGTGTTCACGTAGCCCGCCGACATGTGCGTCATCCGGGCCCGTTCCAGGGCCACCGGGTCGACCGCCCGGGTCACCGTCAGGTAGTCGCGGATCGCCGTGCCGTGCCGCCCCTCCTCGGCGGTCCACCGGTGCACCCAGGTCCCCCACGCGCCGTCCCGCCCGAACAGCGTGGCGATCTCGTGGTGGTACGAGGGCAGGTTGTCCTCGGTGAGCAGGTTGACGATCAGCGCGGTCCGGGCCACGTCGGGGATGGTGGAGTCGCCCTCGGTCCAGGGCTCGCCGCCGAGCGGGCCGTCGAAGGTCCGCCCCTCGCTCCACGGCACGTACTCGTGCGGGAACCACTCCTTGGCCAGCGACAGGTGCCGGTCGAGGTTCTTCTCGACCACGGGTTCGAGTTCGAGGAGCAGAGCGGTCTGGCTGAGCACGGTCACGGCGATCTCCCTACGGTGGCGTAACTTACGCCACCGTAGGTCCAATCGTCGTCAGGCGCCAGCCGTGACCGGCCCGACCAGCGGCTTCAGGTCGGCGCGGGGCGGCGTCCACTCCCCCGCCGCGGCGGCCACCTGCTCGCCCGAGCGGATGTCCTTCACCTCGTCGCCCTCGGCCCCCGGGAACCAGACGTACGGGATACCGCGCCGCTCGGCGTACCGGATCTGCTTGCCGAACTTGGCCGCGCTCGGCGACACCTCGGTCGGGATGCCCCGCGAGCGCAGCGCCTCGGCCACCCGGTTGCTGGCCGCCCGCTCCTCCTCGGCGGTCACCGCGACCAGCACGCAGGTCGGCACGTCCCGGGACACCGACAGCGCGCCCGAGCCGAAGAGCAGGCCGAGCAGCCGGGTCACCCCGATCGAGATGCCCACGCCGGGGAAGCGGGTGGTGCCGGAGCTGGCCAGGTTGTCGTACCGGCCGCCGGAGCAGACCGAGCCGAACCGCTCGTAGCCGATCAGCTGCGTCTCGTAGACCGTGCCCGTGTAGTAGTCCAGGCCGCGCGCGATCCGCAGGTCGGCGACGCAGAGGCCGGGCGAGTGCGCGGCGGCGGTCTCCACCACCGCCACCAGCTCGGCGATGCCCTCGTCCAGCAGCGGATCGGTCACCCCGAGGGCGCGCACCGCGTCGGCGAACGAGGCGTCCGGCGCGGAGATCTCGGCCAGCGCCAGACACGCCTTGGCCTGCGCCTCGCTCGCCCCGGCGGTCTCCGCCAGCAGCTCGGCGACCTTCGCCGGACCGATCTTGTCGAGCTTGTCGACCGCGCGCAGCGCCGCCTCCGGGTCGGTCAGCCCGATGCCCCGGTAGAAGCCCTCGCAGATCTTGCGGTTGTTCACCTGGATCCGCACCGGCGGGATCGGCAGCGAGCGCAGCGCGTCGCCGATCACCAGCGGCATCTCCGCCTCGTAGTCGGCCGGCAGGGTGTCCCGGTCGACGATGTCGATGTCGGCCTGGAGGAACTCCCGGTAGCGACCCTCCTGCGGGCGCTCGCCCCGCCACACCTTCTGGATCTGGTAGCGGCGGAACGGGAACTGGAGCTTGCCGGCGTTCTCCAGCACGTACCGGGCGAACGGCACGGTCAGGTCGAAGTGCAGGCCGAGCGCGTCGTCACCGGCGGGGCCGTCGGTGTCGGCCTGCAGCCGGCGCAGCACGTAGACCTCCTTCGAGGTCTCCCCCTTGCGCAGCAGCTGGTCGAGGGGCTCGACCGAGCGCGTCTCCAGCGGCGCGAAGCCGTACAGCTCGAAGGTGGCGCGGATCTGGTCGAGCACGAACTGCTCGATCATCCGCTGGGCGGGCGTCCACTCCGGGAAACCGGAGATGGGCGTGGGCTTGCTCATCGCGTACTCCTTGGGCGCCGCGCGGGACCGCGCGGTGAGGTCGTGGGTCGCGGCCGGGTTACAGGCCGCGGGTGGGCGCGGCCGGGCGCGCGCCGCCGATGCCCGACACCTCGATGAGGTACGGGTTGCTCGCGCGCTCGCGGCCGATGGTGGTCTGGGGGCCGTGGCCGGGCAGGACGACCGTGTCGTCGGCCAGCGGGAGAACCTTCTCCCGGAGGCTGGCCAGCATGCGGGGCATGCTGCCGCCCGGCAGGTCGGTGCGGCCGATCGAGCCCGCGAAGAGCACGTCACCGGAGAGGCAGATCTGGTCGGCCTCCCAGGGCGAGCCGGCGCCGGGCATCCGGAACAGCACCGACCCGCCGGTATGGCCCGGGGCGTGGTCGACGGTGATCTCCAACCCGGCCAGCGACAGCGTCGCGCCGTCGGTCAGCTCCGCCACGTCCTCCGGCTCGGCGTACGGCAGCCGCCCACCGAAGAGCTGGGTGAGGTCCATCGAGAGCGCCTTGGCCGGGTCGGCCAGCAGCTCCCGGTCCTCCGGGTGGACGTACGCGGGGATGCCCCGCGCGCCGCAGACCGGGGCCACCGAGAAGGTGTGGTCGAGGTGGCCGTGGGTGAGCAGCACGGCGGCCGGGTGCAGGCGGTGCTCGGCGAGCACGGCGTCGAGCCGGTCGAGCACCCCGATGCCGGGGTCGACCACCACGCACTGCTCCCCCGGCGCGGTCGCCACCACATAGCAGTTGGTGCCGAAGGCGTCCGCGGGAAAGCCGGCCACGAGCACGTCCGCTCCCCTTCCGTCCGGTCGTCGTCCCTGTCAGCAGCCTAGCCGTACGGGCGACCGGGTTTCGCCGACCACCGGCCCCAGTCGTCACGCCAGGCACAGTGACAACGCCCGATAAACCGAGGCCGGACCTCGTACACCACTTTCCCAGCCGGTACCCGTACACTCTGGCGGGCGTGTGGCGTGGCGCACCCCCGCGACAAGCGGGCGAGCAGCGCCCGGCGCCGGCCAGGACCAGGGTAGAGGAAGGGGAGCACGGGTGGCTTCCAGCAGGGACCGGCAGCGCAAACTGGCGCGGGCCAAGCTCGACCGGCAGCTCGCCCGGCGGGCCGCGGCCGCCAAGCGCCGCCGGCAGATCCAGGCCGGCGTCGGCGCCGCCGTGGTGCTCGCGTTGATCGTGGTCGGTTCGGCCTGGGCGCTCGGCGCCTTCGACTCCGAGCCGAAGAAGCAGGCCGCCGAGGACACCTGCCTCTGGACGCCGCAGGACGCCACGGCCAACACCAACCTCAAGGACGTGGGCACCCCGGCCACCACCGGGCTGCCCACCGAGGGCACCCGGACCATGACGGTCACCACCAACCAGGGCGGCCCGATCACGGCCGACCTGGACCTGGCCGCTGCTCCGTGCGGCGCCGCGAGCATCTCGTTCCTGGCCGGCAAGTCGTTCTACGACAACACCAAGTGCCACGAGATCACCACCGAGGGGGCGTTGCGCTGCGGCGACCCGAGCGGCAGCGGCATGGGCGGCCCGACCTACTCGTTCTACAACGAGAACGTCCCCACCACGCCGGAGGCCAGCCCGTCCGCCTCGCCGGCGCCGGCGCAGCCCCCGGCGTACCCGAAGGGCACGGTCGCCATGATCGGCAACCCGCCCGGCAGCAACGGCAGCCAGTTCCTGATCTTCTTCAAGGACTTCAACCCGGCCACGCCGGCGTACACCGTCGTCGGCAAGGTCACCGGCGGCCTCGACGTGGTGGAGAAGATCGGCGCCCTGCCGACCGTGGACAATGGGGGTGGGGCCAAGGTCAAGCCGAAGACGGACGTGGTGATCCAGAGCCTCACCGTCGGCGGGCCGAACGCCGCGCCGGCCGCCACGAGCGCGCCCGCGGCGAGCCCCAGCGCCGGCTGACCCGGCCGCCCCACCCTGAGCAGCGGCGAGCACCGCCGCACCCGAAAAGCATGTGAGGAGTGACCGTGACGTCCACGAGAGAGCGGCAGCGCGCGGCGGCGCGGGCCCGCCTCGAGCGGGAGATGGCCGAGCGTGCCGCCAAGGCCCGCAAGCGTCGGCAGACCCAGGCCATCGTCGGCGCCGCGGCCGTGCTGGTGCTCGTCGTGGCCGGCACCGTCTGGCTCGCCACCTCGCTCGGCGGTGACGACAAGAAGCAGAACACCGCCGGCGGCGGCGGGTTCTCCCAGTGCACCTACACGGAGGTCCCCAAGGAGGGGCGCCCGAAACAGATCAAGGACGTCGGGCTGCCCGCGACCCAGCAGGCCAACAAGGGCACCCAGACCATGACGATCGACACCAACCTGGGCCCGATCACCACGAAGCTCGACCGGAGCCTGGTGCCCTGCACCGCCGGCAGCTTCACCCACCTGGCCAGCAAGGGCTTCTTCGACAACACCAAGTGCCACCGGCTGGTCACCCAGGGCATCAAGGTGCTCCAGTGCGGCGACCCGAGCGCGACCGGCAAGGGCTGGCGGGAGACCGACGGCACCGGCGGCCCGAGCTACAACCTGGCCGAGGAGAACCTGCCCACCGACAAGCGGCCCCCCTACCCGGAGGGCGTCATCGCGATGGCCAACTCCGGCCAGCCGGGCAGCACGGGCAGCCAGTTCTTCATCGTCTACGGCGACTCCCAGCTCGACCCGAACTACACCGTGCTCGGCACCATCACCGGCGGCATGGACCTGGTGAAGCAGGTGGCCGCGGCCGGTGACGACGGCGCCTTCGCCCAGCAGGCCGGCGGCGGTCACCCGAAGAAGGAGATCGTCATCAACAAGCTGAGCATGAGCGACATCCAGGGCTGACAGCCCCCGCAACGGAAAGCGCCCGCCGGCTCGGAGCCGGCGGGCGCTTCTCGTCGTGCGGTCAGGCGCCGGAGGTGACCCGGTAGGCGTCGAAGACGCCGTCGACCTTGCGGACCGCGGCCAGCAGGTGCCCGAGGTGCTTCGGGTCGGCCATCTCGAAGCTGAACCGGCTCACCGCCACCCGGTCCCGGGTGGTGGTGACCGTCGCGGAGAGGATGTTGACCCGCTCGTCGGAGAGCACCCGGGTCACGTCCGCGAGGAGCTTGTGCCGGTCGAGGGCCTCCACCTGGATGGCCACCAGGAACGTGGAGGCGGAGGTGAGCTTCCAGCTGACCTCGACCACCCGCTCGCTCTGCGCGCGCAGGTCCTCCGCGTTGGCGCAGTCGTCCCGGTGCACGCTCACCCCGCCGGACCGGGTGACGAAGCCGAACACCGCGTCCGGCGGCACCGGCGTGCAGCAGCGCGCCAGCTTGATCCAGACGTCGCTGACGCCCCGGACCACCACGCCCGGGTCGCTGCTGCTCTGCCGGCTGCGCGGCGGCCGGGTGGCGACGGCGGTCTCGGCGATGTCCTCCGCCGCGCCCTCCTCGCCCCCGTACGCGGCCATCAGCTTCTGCACCACCGACTGGGCCGAGACCTGGCTGTCGCCGACCGCCGCGTAGAGCGAGGCCACGTCGGCCAGGTGCAGGTCCCGGGCGATCGCCATGAGCGCGTCCGAGGTCAGCATCCGCTGCAGCGGCATGCCCTGCTTGCGCATCGCCTTGACGATCGAGTCCTTGCCGGCCTCGATCGCCTCCTCGCGCCGCTCCTTGTTGAAGTACTGGCGGATCTTGGTGCGGGCGCGCGGGCTCTTGACGAAACCCAGCCAGTCCTGCGTCGGGCCGGCCGTGTCGGATTTCGAGGTGAAGATCTCGATCACGTCGCCGTTGGACAGCGTCGACTCGAGGGGCACCAGCTTGCCGTTGACCCGCGCGCCGATGCACTTGTGCCCGACCTCGGTGTGCACCGCGTACGCGAAGTCCACCGGCGTCGACCCGGTCGGCAGCGGGATGACGTCACCCTTCGGGGTGAAGACGTACACCTCCTGGCTGGACAGGTCGAACCGCAGCGCGTCGAGGAACTCGCTCGGGTCGGCCGCCTCCCGCTGCCAGTCCAGCAGCTGGCGCAGCCAGGTCATCTCGTCGATGTGCGCCGGCGGGCCGACCACCAGGGTGCCCTTGTGCTCCTTGTACTTCCAGTGCGCGGCGATGCCGAACTCGGCGGTGCGGTGCATCGCGTAGGTGCGGATCTGCATCTCCACCGGCTTGCCGGTGGGCCCGATGACCGTCGTGTGCAACGACTGGTACATGTTGAACTTGGGCATGGCGATGTAGTCCTTGAACCGGCCCGGCACCGGCTGCCAGTTGGCGTGGATGACGCCCAGCGCCGCGTAGCAGTCCCGCACCGTGTCGACCAGGATCCGCACCCCGACCAGGTCGTAGATGTCGTTGAAGTCGCGCCCCCGCACGATCATCTTCTGGTAGATCGAGTAGAGGTGCTTGGGCCGGCCGGTCGTCTCCGCCTTGATCTTGGCGGCCTTGAGGTCGGTGGACACCTTCTGGGTCACCTGGCGCAGCAGCGCCTCGCGCTGCGGCTGGTGCTCGCCGATCAGCCGGTTGATCTCCTCGAACCGCTTCGGGAACAGCGTGCCGAAGGCCAGGTCCTCCAGCTCCCACTTGATCGTGTTCATACCGAGGCGGTGGGCCAGCGGGGCGAGGATCTCCAGCGTCTCCTTGGCCTTCTGCTCCTGCTTCGGGCGGGGCAGGAAGGTCAGGGTGCGCATGTTGTGCAGCCGGTCGGCCAGCTTGATCACCAGGACCCGCGGGTCCTTCGCCATGGCCACGACCATCTTGCGGATCGTCTCCGCCTTGGCCGCATCGCCCAGCTTGACCTTGTCGAGCTTGGTGACGCCGTCGACCAGCAGGGCCACCTCGCCGCCGAAGTCGGCGCGCATCGCATCGAGGGTGTATTCCGTGTCCTCGATCGTGTCGTGCAGCAGCGCCGCCACCAGGGTGGTGGTGTCCATGCCGAGGTTGGCCAGGATGGTCGCCACCGCGAGGGGGTGGGTGATGTAGGGGTCACCGGACTTGCGGTACTGACCCGAGTGCCACCGCGCGGCCGTGTCGAAGGCGCGCTGGAGCAGGCGGGCGTCGGCCTTGGGGTGGTTCTCCCGGTGGGTGGCGATCAGCGGCTCCAGCACCTCGCTGACCTGCGAGGTCTGCCAGGGCGCGTTGAAGCGGGCCAGCCGGGCGCGCACCCTGCGGCCGGTCGGCGCGTTGGAAAGGGCGAAGCCGGCGCCGGGCGTGGGATCCGCCGCGCCGTCGGTCGGGAACGGCACGACGACCGCCCCGCCGTCCGCCTGCCCGTCGGGCACGGGGCCGGTCACTCGCGCCGGCGGGTTGCCGCTGCGCTCGGTCACCGAGCCGTCCGCGTCGCCTGTCGGGTGCACCGTGCCCTCCACCGGAGGGACGACATCGTGGGACACCGGCCTCCTCACCGCTCGCCGGGAAGCGCCGGCCGTCCGGCCGACGTCCTGTCCAACCGGCCGAGGGGCCGGAGTTGTTCCGCGCCGGGCATCGGAACCTCGCGGCCCCGGCAACCCCGCGCCGCCGGACGGTCACCCGCCCGGTCAAGCAAAGGGCAATGCTACCCGTACGCAGGGTACGCCGCCGCTCCGCCGGACGGACCGCGCCAGGACCGTCCGTCGGGCCGGCGGCGTCAAACGGTCAGCAGGGCATGGACCGGACGTGGAGCGAGCCGCTCCCGCCCCTTGAGGAAGCCCAGTTCCAGGAGGACCGTGAAGCCGACCACCGTGCCGCCGGCCCGCTCCACCAGGTCCAGGGTGGCCTCCGCGGTGCCGCCGGTGGCGAGCACGTCGTCCAGGACCAGGATCCGGTGGCCGGCCGTGAAGGCGTCCTGGTGCACCTCCAGGGTCGCCTCGCCGTACTCCAGCGCGTAGGAGGCCGAGTGGGTGGCCCGGGGCAGCTTGCCGGCCTTGCGCACCGGCACCACGCCGACCCCGGTGGCGTACGCGACCGCCGCGGCCAGCACGAACCCGCGCGCCTCGATGCCGACCACCGCGTCGAACGAGTCCCGCCCGTGGTACGCGATGATCCCGTCGACCACCTCGCGGAAGGCCGTGCCGTCGGCGAAGAGCGGCATCAGGTCCTTGAACATGACTCCGGGCTTCGGGAAGTCCGGCACGTCCAGCACCCGGCTGGCGACCAGTTGGGCGACCTCTGGGCCGCTGTCTCCCCGTACTCCGGTGGTGTGGGTCTCCGTCACGGTGCGTCCCATGTCCTCTCGAACGACGGCGGCGTCCGTCATGCCGCTTTCACAGCATGGCGGACGCCGCCGGGTCGATCCCTACCGGGTGGGCGGTCAGCGGCGCTTCGCGCCACCGGGCCGGTTGCCCCCGCCGCCGGCCGGACGCCCGCCGCGGGCGCCGCTGGGGCGCTTGCCGGCCGGGCGCGCGCCGACCTTCGGGGCGGCGCCGGCCAGGGCGGCCGCCTCGGGGTCGATGGCCTCGTCGGCGGTGGCCGCCGCGGCCCGCGGCGCGCCCTTCGGTGTGACCTCGCCACGGGCGATGGCGCCCCGGCGGGCCAGCACCCGCTTGTTGTGCGCGCTGATCCGCGGCTCCTGGTTCTTGAGCAGCACCAGCAGCGGGGTGGCCAGCAGGATCGAGGTCAGGAAGGCCACTGCCATACCGACGAAGAGCACCAGGCCCAGGTCCTTCAGGGTGCCCGCGCCCAGCAGGCCGGCGCCGATGAAGAGCAGGCCGCCGACCGGGAGCAGCGCGACCACCGAGGTGTTCAGCGACCGCATGAGGCTCTGGTTCAACGCCAGGTTGGCCGCCTCGCCGTAGGTCTGGTTGTTGTTGGCGGTGATGCCCCGGGTGTTCTCCTGGACCTTGTCGAAGACCACCACCACGTCGTAGAGCGCGAAGCCCAGGATGGTGAGGAAGCCGATGATCGTCGACGGGGTGACCTCGAAGCCGACCAGCGAGTAGATGCCGGCCGTGAGCACCAGGTTCGTGAACAGCGACGCGATCGCGGCGACCGCCATCCGCCACTCGAAGCGGAGGATCAGGTAGATCGCCACCACCGCCACGAAGATCACCAGGCCGAGCAGGGCGCGGGAGGTCACCTGACTGCCCCACGCCTCGGAGACCTGGCTGCCGCTGATCTGGTCGGTCTGGATGCCGAACGACTGCGCCATCTCGGTCTTGACCTGGTTGGCCTGCTCCGCGGTGAGCTGCCCGGTGCGCAGCTCGTAGTACTCGCCGCTGGTGCTGCCGACCTTCTGGGCGGTGACCACCTCGGCGCCGCCGCCCTTGGCCGCGAGGGCCGCGTCGACCTTCGCCTCGGCCTGCTCCAGCGTGCCGACGCTGGCCGGCACCTGGAACGAGTTGCCGCCGGCGAACTCGATGCCGAGCTTGAAGCCGCTGATCGCGAAGCTCAGCACGGCGATCAGCACCAGCACGCCGGCGACGCCGAACCAGAGCTTGCGCTTGCCGACGATGTTGAGATCGGCCTCGCCCCGGTAGAGCCGGGCGGCCAGACCACTCTTAGCCATCTCAGGCCTCCTTGACGCGCGGGTTGCGGCCGGTGCCGGCCTCGGCCGACCGGGCCGGGAGCGCCCGGCCCAGGCCGCTGACCCGCGGGGACAGGAACGCCCGGGTGCGGGCGAACATCGTCATGATCGGGTGGCGGAAGAGGAACACGACGACCAGGTCGAGGACGGTCGCCAGGCCGAGCGCGAAGGCGAAGCCCTTCACCGCGCCGACCGAGACGATGTAGAGCACCACGGCCGACATCAGGGTGATGGCGTTCGCCGAGATGATCGTCCGCCGCGCCCGGACCCACGCCCGCGGCACCGCGCTGCGGGGGCTGCGCCCCTCTCGGATCTCGTCCTTGAGTCGCTCGAAGTAGATGACGAACGAGTCCGCCGCCACACCGAGCGAGACGATCATGCCGGCGATGCCGGCGAGGGTGAGCGTGAACCCGATCGACCGGCCGAGCACCACGAGCGCGCCGAAGACCAGCAGCGCCGAGAGCACCAGGCTCAGGAAGATGACCGAGCCGAGCAGCCGGTAGTAGAAGAACGAGTAGATGATGACCAGCAGCATGCCGATGCCGGCCGCCAGCAGACCCGCCTTGAGGTGGCTGTCGCCCAGGGTCGCGGTGACGTTCTGCTGCTCCTGCGGCTCGAAGGTCACCGGCAGCGCGCCGTAGCGGAGCTGGCTGGCCAGCGCGTTGGCGCTCTTGTTGTCGAAGCTGCCGGTGATCTGCGAGTCACCGGTCAGCACGCCCTGGATCTCCGGGGACGAGACGATCTCGTTGTCCAGCACCACGGCGACCCGGCACTTGCCGTCCGAGCCGAGCGCGGTCTGGTCGCAGGCCTGACCCTCGTTGTTGAACGCCTCGCGGGTCAGCGCGGTCCACTTCTCCTGGCCCTTGCCGGTGAAGTTCAGGCTGACCACCCAGGAGCTGGTCTGGTCGAGCACGGCGTTGGCGTCGTCGACGTCGGTGCCCAGCACCTTGGCCTTGTCGAGCAGGTACTTGGCGCCGGACTCGCAGGCCACCGCCTGCTGGTTCTCGTCCTTGATCGACGCGGCCGGGCGGTTGTCGAGCTGGGCGCAGGTGATGGTCGGGACGTTGAACTGCATCCCGACCGGCAGCACCGCGACCTCCTGCGGGGAGAGGGTGCCGAACGGCTTGAGCTTGTCGGCCAGCGACGGGTCCGCGGTCAGGTCCGCCGGCGCCTGGAGGCCGGAGGCGGCGGCCCAGGCGGCCGCACCCACCTTCTGCTCGATGGCCTTGCGCTGCTGCTCGACGCTCTGCGGCACCGGCTCGGCGCTGGCGCTCGGGCTCGGCGCGGCGGCGCTGGGCGTCGCCGACGGGGTCGGGGCGGCGGCGCTGACGCTCGGCGTCGGGGCCATGCCGCCCTGCCCGCCGGCGCTCGGCGACGTGGTGGCCTTCGCCCCGGCGCTCGCGGTCACCTTCGGCGAGGCGCTGCCGGACGGGGCCGGGGTGGCGCTGCCCGACGGGGCCGGGGTGGCGCTGCCCGAGGGAGCCGGGGTGGCGCTGGCGGTCGGGGCCGGCGCGGCGGCGGCGCCGCTGCCGTCGGTGGCCTTGAGCACCTTGCGGAAGCGCAGCTCGGCGGCCTCACCGACGTTCGTCAGGTCGCGGTTCTGGCCGGGCAGGGAGATGACGATGTTCCGGTTGCCCTCGGTGACCACCTCGGCCTCGGCCACGCCGAAGGCGTTGACCCGGTTCTCGATGATCTGGCGCGCCTCCTCCAGGTTGGCGGAGGTCGGGGGCTTGCCGTCCACGGTGTTGGTGGCCTCGAGCGTCAGCCGGGTGCCGCCGACGAGGTCCAGGCCGAGCCGGGGCTCCAGCCGATCCTTCCAGCCACCGCTGGCGCCGCCCGAGAAGAACACCAAAAGATAGAGGACGACGAAGATGAACCCGAGAACGGCGAGCTGCCGTCCGGGGCGCATCTGTCCCTGAGGTGGTGCCACGGCTGTCCTGTCTCCCTGTACGGTCGCGCCGCTTCGACAGCGGCGGGATTGTCGGGCCGGGGGTGTCCGCCCGACTGCTCCGGGGGGCCGGCGCCGCCGGACGGCACGCCTCCCCTGCGCACGACGCGGCGGCGTCGCGCGGGGTTCCCCGCGTGCCGGCGTCGGACGCCGACCCAACTATCCACTTGTGTGAGTGAATCCGCTGCCCCGTCCGGGGCCGGTGTCACTCCTTGACCGACTCGGCTTCCTCGGAGATCGTCTCGGCCTCCGGAGCCTCGACCCGCTTGACCACGCGGGCGATCGCCGGGCGGGCGTACCGGGTCTGCACGCCCGGAGCCACCTCGATCAGGACGGTCTCGTCCTCGACCCCGGTCACCGTGCCGTAGAGCCCGCCGATGGTGACCACCTCGTCGCCCACGCCGAGCGCGGACTGCATCTGCTCGGCCTCACGGCGACGCTTCTGCTGGGGGCGGATCATCATGAAGTACATGACGCCGAAGAGCAGAGCGATCATGAGGATCGGCGTCAGACCGCCGGCCCCTCCGCCACCTGCTGCAAGGTTCTGCACGGTTGTCGACCTTCCCATTGGCCTCTGCTCCCCCCAATGGGGTGCCGGAGCGGAGGCGACTTCTCACGTCCTGTACAAACCGCGGCGAAGTCTAATCCCTGCACCTGAGAACACCGAATGCGGCACAGATCACGTTCGGATCACGGCTGATCGGTCTGAGCCGAGAACAGATCGGGCGCCGGAGGGGCATCCATGCCAAATGTACCATTCGGCGGCGTACGCCCCAGATGGTGCCAGGCAGCCGGGGTGGCCACGCGGCCGCGCGGAGTCCGTGCCAGCAGCCCGGCCCGGACCAGGAAGGGCTCGCACACCTCCTCGACCGTGTCCGGCTGCTCCCCCACCGCCACGGCGAGGGTGGAGAGCCCCACGGGGCCGCCCCGGAACGAGTCGACCAGGGCCGTGAGCACGGCACGGTCCAGCCGGTCCAGGCCGAGCGCGTCGACGTCGTAGACGGTCAGGGCGGCCCGGGCGGTCTCCAGGTTGACGACCCCCTCGGCGCGGACCTCGGCGAAGTCGCGGACCCGGCGCAGCAGCCGGTTGGCGATCCGGGGCGTGCCCCGGGACCGGCCGGCGATCTCCGCGGCCCCGTCGGCGGTGATCGGCACGCCGAGGATCCGCGCGGACCGGTGCAGCAGCGTCTCCAGGTCGGCCGGGGAGTAGAAGTCCAGATGCGCGACGAAGCCGAACCGGTCCCGCATGGGGCCGGTGAGCAGGCCGGACCGGGTGGTCGCACCGACCAGGGTGAACGGCTCCACGTCGAGCGGGATGGCGGTCGCCCCCGGCCCCTTGCCGACCACCACGTCGACCCGGAAGTCCTCCATGGCGCTGTAGAGCAGTTCCTCGGCGGGCTTGGCGATCCGGTGGATCTCGTCGATGAAGAGCACGTCGCCCTCGGCCAGGCCGGTCAGGATGGCGGCCAGGTCCCCGGAGCGCTCGATCGCCGGCCCGCTGGTCACCCGGATCCCCGAGCCCAGCTCGGCGGCCACGATGTTGGCCAGGCTGGTCTTACCGAGGCCGGGCGGTCCCGACAGGAGGATGTGGTCGGGCGGAGAGCCCCGCCGCATGGCGCCCTGGAGCAACAGATCGAGCTGGTCGCGGACCCGATCCTGGGCGATGAACTCGGAGAGGCGCTTCGGCCGGACGCTGGCCTCCGCGTCCCGTTCCGCGTCGCTGACGTACGCCGAGACCAGGTTCTCGCCAGTCATGAGCTGATCTTCGTTCGCGACTGCGGGGCTCGCAAACCCGACTCACGCCTCGCGCTCGTCATCGGGTGCGGCCCAGGAGGCGGATGGCCTGCTTGAGCAGGACCGGCACGGGCGGGGTCTCCCCGTCGACGGTCTCCGCGACGGCGGCCACCGCCTGCTCGGCCTGGGCGGCGGTCCAACCGAGCCCCACCAGGGCCTGGCGGACCTGGTCCGGCCAGGCGCCGGCGGTCACCCCGGCCGCCCCGTCGACGCCCACCGGCACCGGGCCGACCCGGTCGCGCAGTTCGAGGACGAGCCGCTCGGCGCCCTTCTTGCCGATGCCGGGCACCCGGGTGAGCGCGGCGGTGTCGGCGTTGGCGATGGCCTTGCGGACCGCGTCGGGGGTGTGCACGGCGAGCACCGCCTGGGCCAGCCGCGGCCCCACCCCGCTGGCGGTCTGGAGCAGCTCGAAGAGCTGCTTGGCGTCGTCGTCGGGGAAGCCGTAGAGGGTGAGCGAGTCCTCCCGCACCACCAGGCTGGTGGCCAGCCGGGCGGGCTGGCCGACCCGCAGGTCGGCGATGGTGCCGGGGGCGCACTGCACGGCCAGGCCGATGCCGCCCACCTCCACCACCGCGTGGTCCGGACCGGTCGCGGTCACCGTGCCGCGCACGCTGGCGATCATCGCGCTCCTCCTCGTCGTGCCCGCTCGGCGGCGGCGGCCAGCTTGGACCGGGTGCCCCCGCGCCAGATGTGGCAGATGGCCAGGGCCAGCGCGTCGGCGGCGTCGGCCGGGCGGGGCGGCTCGGGCAGCCGCAGCAGCCGGGTGACCATGGCGGTCATCTGCGCCTTGTCGGCCTGCCCGGAACCGGTCACCGCCGCCTTCACCTCGCTCGGCGTGTAGGTCTGCACGGGCAGGCCGGCCCGCGCCCCGGCGAGCACGGCGATCCCGCTGGCCTGGGCCGTGCCCATCACGGTGCGGACGTTGTGCTGACTGAAGACCCGCTCGACGGCCACGGCGTCGGGGCGGTGCTCGGCGACCAGGTCGGTGAGCGAGCGGTCCAGGTGCAGCAGGCGCAGCGGCAGGTCGTCGCCGGGGTCGGTGTAGACCACGTAGTAGGCGACCAGGGTGCAGGGACGGCCCGGCACGCCCTCGACCACGCCGACCCCGCACCGGGTCAGCCCCGGGTCGACGCCCAGCACGCGCACGCCGCCTCCTCCCCGAGCCACCGGCAGTACGTGTGTTCGACACCCTACTGGTGCGCCCCGACGCCCGGCCGGGCGGACACGCCGGCAGCGGCGGACACGATCCGCGCCACACACTGAAGCGGTCGAGTATGTGTCGCCGCCCCATGTGCCGCCGGCCACACAGCTCGTAACTTCTTGCGCCATGACGGCAGAACCCGTGGCGGTCCCCCACGTCGTGAACGTCGACCTCTCCGGTCGCGCCGCGCTGGTGACCGGTGGTGGCAGCGGCATCGGACGGGCCTGCGCCCTGCGCCTGGCGGCGGCCGGCGCGGCGGTGCTGGTGGTCGACCGCAACGTGGAGGCGGCCAAGGCGGTGGCCGCCGAGGCGGGCGGCCGGGCGGAGGGGGTGGACCTGGCCGACCCCGAGGCGGTGGACCGGCTCGACGTCGACGTGGACATCGTCGTCAACAACGCCGGCCTGCAGCACGTCGCGCCGGTGCAGGAGTTCCCCGTCGAGCGCTTCGAGTACATCCAGCGGGTGATGGTGGAGGCGCCGTTCCTGCTGATCCGCCGGGCACTGCCGCGGATGTACGCGAACGGGTGGGGCCGGATCGTCAACATCTCCTCGGTGCACGGACTGCGCGCCTCGCCGTTCAAGGCGGCGTACGTCTCGGCGAAGCACGCCCTGGAGGGGCTGTCGAAGGTGGTGGCGCTGGAGGGCGCCGCGCACGGGGTGACCGCCAACTGCATCAACCCGGCGTACGTGCGGACCGCGCTGGTGGAGAGCCAGATCGCCGACCAGGCGGCCAGCCACGGCATCGGCGAGGACGAGGTGGTCGAGAAGATCATGCTGGCCCGGGCGGCGATCAAGCGGCTGATCGAACCGGAGGAGGTGGCGGAGCTGGTCGCATACCTGTGCTCGCCGCCCGCCGCGTTCATCACCGGCGCGTCGATCGCCCTCGACGGGGGCTGGACGGCCAACTAGTGGCCTCGCGCACAATGTCGGTCATGTCGTCGCCGGTCGAGTTCCTGGAGCTGCTGGCGCGGGAGGCCGCCGCGGTCGAGTTCGAGGGCCCGCTGGTCGCCGCCCGCGCCGCCGGCCTGCCCGCCGAGCGCCTCGCCGAGCTGGAGCAGGCGAAGCTGGTGGCGTTGCGGGTCCGCGCGCTGCTGGAGCGGCGGCGCCGCCGGGAGATCGAGCTGTCCGGCCTGTACGACACGGCGAGCGACCTGGCCGGGCTGCGCGACCTGGACGACGTGCTGCGCGCCATCGTGCACCGGGCGCGGATCCTGCTCGGCACCGACGTGGCGTACATGACGCTCAACGACGACGAGCGCGGCGACACGTACATGCGGGTCACCGACGGCTCGATCTCGGCCCGGTTCCAGCGGCTGCGGCTGGAGATGGGCGACGGCCTGGGCGGCCTGGTGGCGCAGACCGGCACCCCGTACGTCACCTCGAACTACCAGGAGGACGACCGGTTCAAGCACACCGGGGAGATCGACGGCGGGGTGGGCGAGGAGGGCCTGGTGGCCATCCTGGGCGTGCCGCTGCGGTTGGGGTCGAGCGTGATCGGCGTGCTGTACGCGGCCAACCGCTCGGCCCGGCCGTTCGCCCGGGAGGAGGTGTCGCTGCTGGTCTCGCTGGCCGCGCACGCCGCGGTGGCGATCGACACGGCCCGGCTGCTGGCCGAGACCCGGTCGGCGCTGGAGGAGCTGTCGGCGGCGAACAGCACGATCCGGGCGCACAGCAGCTCGGTGGAGCGGGCGGCCGCCGCCCACGACCGGATGACCGCCCTGGTGGTGCGCGGCGGCGGGATGGAGGACGTGGCCGCGGCGGTCACCGAGGTGCTCGGCGGGGCGCTGCTGGCGCTGGACGCCGAGGGGCGGCGGCTGGCCCGGGTGGGTGAGATCGAGGAGCCGGACCGGGCGGACATCGTGGAGGCGGTGGCCGCGTCCCGCACCGAGGGGCGCAGCGTCCGCCGGGGTCCGCTCTGGTACGCGGCCGTGGTGGCCGGCGCCGAGAACCTGGGCGCCCTCGTGCTGCGCCCGGACGGCGAACTCGTCGACGCCGACCAGCGGATCCTGGAGCGGGCCGCGCTGGTCACGGCGTTGCTGCTGCTGTTCCGCCGGACGGTGGCCGAGGCGGAGGGTCGGGTCCGGGGCGAGCTGCTGGACGACCTGATCGCCCGGCCGCTGCGGGACACCGACGCGCTGCGCAGCCGGGCCCGCCGGCTCGGTGTCGACCTGGACTCCCCGCACGTGCTGGTGGCGGTCGGCGACGACGCGATCGCCGCCACCGGCTCGGCCCGGCAGCGGGTGCTCTCCTGGGCCACCACCTACGCGTCGACGCGCGGCGGTCTGGCCGCGGCGCGCGACGGGCGGGTGGTGCTCATGCTGCCCGGCCGGGACGCGGGCGGGGCGGCGCGGGCGGTGGCCCGGGACCTGTCCCGGGTGACCGGGCGTCCGGTGACCGCCGGGGCGAGCGGGCCGTCGACCGGCCCGGCCTCGCTGGCCACCACCTTCGCCGAGTCGGAACGGTGCCTGACCGCGCTGGGCGCGCTGGGCCGGGCCGGGCAGGGTGCGAGCACGGCCGAGCTGGGTTTCGTGGGGCTGCTGCTGGGCGCGGTCGGCGACTCGGGCGACCGGGACGTGGCGGGTTTCCTCACCGCGACGGTGGGGCCGGTGGTCGACTACGACGCGCGGCGGGGCACCGCGCTGGTGAAGACGCTGGAGGCGTACTTCGGGGTGGGTGGCAGCCTGGCCCGGGCGGCGGAGCTGCTGCACGTGCACGTCAACACGGTGACCCAGCGGCTGGAGCGGGTCGGGCAGCTGCTCGGCGCGGACTGGCAGAAGCCGGAGCGCGCCCTGGAGGTGCAGCTCGCCCTGCGCCTGCACCGCCTGCGCACCCCGGCCGCCTGACCCGGCCGGGATGCGTCAGCGGGCGCGGAGGCCTTCGAGGACGGCGTCCACGACCCGTTCGGGGAGGATCTGGTCGTCCAGCTCGGGGTGCCAGCGCAGCACCCGCTGGATCAGCATGGGGCCGGTCAGCAGCGCCATGGCCAGCTCGATGTCGACGTCGGCGCGGAGCTCGCCGCTGTCCACCCCGCGGCGCAGCACCTCCCGCATCAGCTTCCGGCGCGGCGCGACGATGTTCTGGTAGAGCTGGAAATGGTCGGGGCTGCGGTTCACCTCGGGCACCAGGCACGGCATGATCTTCGCGGCCCGCGGGTCGACATTGTGACCGACCGCGCCGACCAGCAGCACCAGGTCGTCGCGGACGGAACGCCCGGCCGGCTGGGGCGGCACCCCCTTGAGCCGGCCCAGCGCGTCCATCAGCAACGCGTCCTTGCCGGACCAGCGGCGGTAGATGGTGGCCTTGCCCACCCCGGCGCGGGCGGCGATCGCCTCGATGGAGAGCGCCTCGAGCGTGCTGCCCTCGGCGAGCAGGTCGAGGGTGGCCTCCACGATCGCCTCGTCCGCGCGGACACTCCGCGGTCGCCCGGGCGACCGCGGAGCATCAGCCATGGAAGTCATGTCAGACATTGTCGCCGAACCTACGCGGTCCCGGCCAACTCCGGCTCGGCGGCCGGCCGGGACTCGGTCTCGGCGACCGGGCGGCCCGGCATCCAGCGCAGCACGATGGCCATCCCGAGCAGCGCCACCAGCGCGGAGATCCCCGCCGCCCAGTGCATCGCCGAGACGAACGAGTCGTTCGCCGCGTCGATGAGCCGGGGTGCGCCGGTCCCGAGCCGGCCGGCGACCGCGTACGCCCCGGAGATCGACTCCTGGGCCGCGTCGCGGACGGGGGCGGGCAGGCCGGACAGGGTCGAGGCCACGTCGTTGCGGTAGACCGCGGAGAGCACCGAGCCGAGCACCGCCACGCCGAGCGCGCCGGCCACCTGGCGGACGGTGTTGCTCACGGCCGAGCCCACGCCGGCCTTCTCCCGAGGCAGCGCCGACATGATCGACTCGGTGGCCGGCGGCATGATGTTGGCCATCCCGGCGCCCTGGACGAAGCCCAGCGCCGAGAAGATCCAGATCGGGGTGTCGGCGTCGATGAGCACGAACGCGCCGAGCGCGGCGGCGGTGAGCAGCAGCCCGACACCGGCGACCGCCCGGCCACCGTAGCGGCGGACCATGGCGGCGCTGCGCGGCGCGAAGATCAGCTGCGCGGCGGCGAAGGGCAGGAAGAGCAGGCCGCTCTCCAGCGGGCTGTAGCCGCGGACCAGCTGGAGGTAGAACGCGCCGAAGAACATCACGCCCATGGCGGCGAAGAAGACCAGGCCGACCAGCGCCACCGGCGCGGCGAACCGGGGCACCCGGAACAGCCGGACGTCCAGCGACGGGTGGTCGCTGCGCAGCTCGTGGGCGACGAACCAGCCGAGCACCGCGAGCCCGCCGAGGATCGCGACCCACACCGGCGCCCGGTCGAAGCCGTGCTCCCCGCCGTCGATGATGCCGTAGGTGAGGGCGACGAGGCCGACCACGGACAGCAGCACGCCGAGCAGGTCGACCCGGCCCGGCCGGGGGTCGCGGGACTCCGGGACGAGGGCCGCGACGAGCACCACGCCGAGCACCACCACCGGCACGTTGATCAGGAAGACCGAGCCCCACCAGTAGTGCTCCAGCAGGGCGCCGCCCAGCACCGGGCCGATGGCCACGGCCAGGCCGACCGCGCCGGCCCAGACGCCGATCGCCTTGGCCCGCTCCCGCGGGTCGAAGACGTTGGAGATGATCGACAGGGTCACCGGCATGATGGCCGCGCCGCCGACGCCCATGAGGGCGCGGGTGGCGATGAGCTGGCCCGGGTCGTGGGCGTACGCGGAGAGCAGCGAGGCCAGCCCGAACAGGGCCAGGCCGACCATCAGGAAGCGCTTGCGGCCGAGGCGGTCGCCGAGGACGCCGAAGGTGAAGAGCAGCCCGGCGAAGACCAGGGTGTAGGAGTTGATCGCCCACTCCAGCTCGCCCTGGGTGGCCCCGAGGCCGTGCACCGGGTCGGCGAGGGTACGCAGGGCGACGTTGAGGATGGTGTTGTCGAGGACGACCACGAGGAGGCTGATCACCAGCACTCCCAGGATCGCCCACCTCCTCGGGTGTCCGGTGTTCTCATGCGGTTCCACTCGGGTTCTCCCCCCGGCTCACCCGCGTCAAAATACGATACGGGACAGACTCGTAACGGAGTCGAGCGTAGGTGAGAGTGTTTCGATACGGAACCGGTCCGTATCGTTTGTGTGCCAGGTCACCTCCCGGCGGGGAGGTCGGTCGACGGGGCCTCCGACCGTCCGGCACGTCGCCGGTGGAGCAGCCAGAGCGCGGCGAGCGCGAAGAGCACCAGCGCGGTCAGCGCGTAGGAGTCGACCGCGAACCACCGCGGCCACCCGTCCATGTGGCCGGACTTCCAGATCAGCCCCCGCGGGATGATCTCGCCGGTCCGGGTCGGGCCCGGCCAGAGGACGAAGGGCAGGATCGCCGCGACCGCCACCACGCCCGCGAGCACACGTGACACGCCCGTGGAGCGCCGCACGACGTCGATGAGCACCACCGCCATCGGAGCGGTCCAGAGCCAGTAGTGCGACCAGCTGACCGGCGAGACGAGGAGCATGGTGCAGGCGACGACCACCAGGGCCATCGCCTCCTCACCGGTGCGTTGCAGCGCGGTCGCGAGCGCGAGGCCGACCACCACCACGACGACCGCGGACAGCATCCACCAGCCCGTGTTCAACTCGTTGGTCTCCAACTGGCGGGCGACGAATCCCTGCAGGGACTGGTTGCCGGCGTACTGCGGGCCCGACCCGCCCAGCATCGGCTGGTTGTTGAACGCCCGACCGGTCACCCAGTAGTCGAACGAGTTGCCCGGTTGGATGACGGCGCCCAGCAGCGTGAGCCCGGCGAAGGTGCCCGCCGCGACGACGGCCGCGCGGATTCGTCGCGTCAGCAGCAGGTAGACCACGAAGAGAGCGGGCAGCAGCTTGGTCGCGGTCGCCGCCCCGATGCCCATCCCCTTGAACCGGCTCCGGTCGGGCAGGGCGAGATCGGCCACGACCAGCAGCATGACGAAGATGTTGATCTGACCCAGGTCGAAATTGCGCTGCAGGGGCTCGGTCCACACCAGCACCGCGAGCACCGCGGCGGCGAGACCCAGCCGACCCCGCCCTCCCTCGTAGCCGAGGATCCCGGTGGTGAACCACAGCGCGGCCAGCATCGCGAGCAGGCCCGCCACGCTCCACACGTACAGCGCGACGCGGTCGTCCAGCAGGGTCAACGGCGTCAGGAACGGCAGCGTGACCGGCGGATAGGTGTACGGCAGGTCCAGCCCGCCGTAGTTGACCTGGTAGACCGGTCGGCCGTCCAGGAACGCCCGGGCGGCGCCGAGGTACATGTTGAAGTCCGTGCCGTGCAGCGGCCGGTCCCGCAGGAAGGCGCCATACGCCCCGAGCGAGACGGCCAGCAACGCGAGGCCGGGAACGAGCAGCCACTTCGGCAGGGACACCCGCGGTTGAGCCGGCTGCTCCGCCGGCATCTGGAGAACGAGCCGGCGGAAATCGTGAATGATCATGGTGCCCGGATAATAGTCCGAACGCCGTCGCGGCGGGGTACCGCGCACCCGGCACCCCGCTCGCCGACCCGCGCCGAGCTATTCCCGCCGCCGCGGGCGCCGCCAGCGCAGCGCCAGAGCGGACCCGGTGCCCCAGATGCCGCGCCGGAACAGCAGCACCACGAGGACGAAGATGCCGCCGGTGACCAGGCCGATGGCCTCGAAGCCGGAGAACGACAGCCAGTCCTCCAGCCGGACCACCAGGGCCGCACCGAGCACGCCGCCCCAGAGGGTGCCGATGCCGCCGAGCACCACCACGATGACCGCCTTGCCGGAGGTGGTCCAGTGCAGCACGTCCAGCGAGACGAACCGGTGGCCGACCGCGAAGAGCCCGCCGCCGAGCCCGGCCAGGAAGCCGGAGAGGACGAACGCGGTCAGCTTGTAGCGGTGCACCGGGTAGCCGAGCGCGCGGGCCCGGGCCGGGTTGTCCCGGATGCCGACCAGCACCCGGCCGAACGGCGAGTGCACGATCCGCCAGGCGGCGAGCAGGCCGAGCAGCACGATCGGCAGGATCGCGTAGTAGAAGTAGTAGTCGTCGGAGAGGTCCGCGCCGAAGAACTCCCGGGGCACGCCCTGGAGGCCGTTCTCGCCCTGGGTGACCGACCGCCACTCGTTGGCCACGTAGTAGACCATCTGCGCGAACGCGAGGGTGACCATGGCGAAGTAGATGCCGGTGCGCTTGACCGCGAGGTAGCCGATCGGCAGCGCGAGCAGCGCCGCGGCCAGGGCGCCGGCCAGCACGGCCGCCGGGAAGGGCAGGCCGGCGTGGATCGCCACCAGGCCGGTCACGTACGCCGAGGTGCCCCAGAACGCGGCGTGCCCGAAGGACATCAGCCCGGTGAAGCCGAGCAGCAGGTCCACCGAGACGGCGAACAGCGCCCAGCAGAGGATGTCCACGGCCACCGCCGGGTAGAGCCCGTTCGGCAGCCAGAGGGCCACGACCAGGCCGGCGGCGAGCAGCGCGTACCGGACCCAGCCGGGCGCGCGGGCGACGGTGAGCAGCCCCGACGGCGGGGCCGGCCGGGCCGACTCCTCGGCAGGGGTGTCGACGGCACTGGTCATGCCGGTGCCTCCTCTCGGCCGAACAGGCCGGCCGGCCGCCAGAGCAGCACCGCGGCCATCACCACGAACACGACGGTCTGCGACACGATCGGGAAGTCCGACAGGTACGCCTCGCCCCAAGCCTGGATCAGGCCGATGCCGAAGCCGGCGGCCACCGAGCCGAAGATCGAGCCGAGCCCACCGATCACCACCACCGCGAAGACCACGATGATCAGGTCGGCGCCCATCAGCGGGTTCACCGCCCGCATCGGGGCGGCGAGCACCCCGGCCAGCCCGGCCAGCGCGATGCCGAAGCCGAACACCGGGGTGACCCACCTCCCCACGTCGATGCCGAAGGCCCGCGTCAGCTCGGGACGCTCGGTGGCGGCCCGGACCACCATGCCGACCCGGGTCCGGCCGAGCACCCACCAGACCGCGACGCAGAGCAGCACGGTGAACCCGAGGATGAAGACCCGGTAGGTGGGGAAGTCGAACAGGCCGAAGTCGACGGTCCCGCTCAGCTCGGTCGGGGTGGCGTACGGGCTGGACTGCACGCCGTACCGGGACTTCACCAGGTCCTGCAGGATCAGCGTGAGGCCGAAGGTGAGCAGGAAGTTGTAGAGCGGGTCGAGCCGGGTCAGGCGGTGGATCACCGCCCGCTCCAGCACCATGCCGAGCAGGCCCAGCGCCAGCGGCATGATCACCAACGCGGCCCAGAACGGCACGCCCGCCTCGGCGAGCAGCACGTACGCCCCGAAGGCGCCGAGCATGTAGAAGGCGCCGTGGGCGAAGTTCACCACCCGGAGCATGCCGAAGATGACCGCGAGCCCGAGGGCGAGCAGGGCGTAGAACGCCCCGCCCACCAGCCCGTTGAACGTGTTCTGCAGGAAACCTGACATCAGCCGGTCACATCTTGCAATCCGCCGACGGGGCGCGGAACGCCTCGGCCGCCGGGATGGTCTTGAGGATCTTCACGTAGTCCCACGGCTCACTCACCTCGGCCTGCGGCTTCACCTGGGCCAGGTACGCATCGTGGATGACCCGGTGGTCCTCCGCGCGGATCTTGCCGTTGCGCAGGAAGAGGTCGTTGACCTCCTTGCCCTCCAGGCCCTTGACCACGGTGTCCGCGTCGTCGGTGCCGGCGGCCTGCACGGCCTCCAGGTACTGCATGGCCGCCGAGTAGTTGGCCGCGTGGGCGAACGACGGCCGGGTGCCGGTCTCCTTCTGGAACCGGTCGGCCCACTCCCGGTTCTGCTGGTCGAAGTTCCAGTACCAGGCGTCGGTGTAGGTGGTGCCGGCGAGCGCGGCCGGGGTGAGCGAGTGGATGTCGGTGATGAACATCAGGCCGACGGCCAGCCCGACGCCCTTGTCCCGCAGCTTGAACTCGTTGTACTGCTTCACCACGTTGACCAGCTCGGCGCCGGCCTGCATGGTGCCGAGCACCTGCGGCTTCGGGTTCAGCGTGGGGGCCTTGAGCAGGAACGAGGAGTAGTCGCCGCTGGTGTTCGGGAACGGCGCGCCGTCCTTGCCGACCACCTGCCCGCCGGCGGCGGTGATGGCGGCGGAGAAGCTCTTCTCCATGTCCTGCCCGAACGCGTAGTTCGGGTAGAGGATGTACCAGTTCTTGCCGACCTGCTGGGTGGTCACCGTGCCGGTGCCGTGGGCCAGCATGTAGGTGTCGTACGCGTAGTGGAACGTGTACTTGTTGCAGCTCTTGCCGGTCAGGTCGGTGGTCGCCGCGCCGATGTTGAAGTAGAGCTTTTTCTTCTCCTTGGCCACGTCGGCGACCTTGAGGGCGGCCGAGGAGGTCGGCACGTCGAGGATGGCGTCGACGCCCTTGCGGTCGTACATCTCCTGGGCCTTGCTGTTGGCCACGTCCGGCTTGTTCTGGTGGTCGGCCGTCTCCACGCTGATGTTCTTGGTGACCGCCTTGTCGCCGTACTTGGCCTTGAAGTCGGCGATGGCCATCTCCACGGCCTTGACCGAGTTCCGCCCGGACAGCTCCGAGTAGGCACCGGACTGGTCGTTGAGGACACCCAGCACGATCTTGTCGCCGGTCAGCTTCTGGTCGCCGCCGGACTGCGGCCCACCACCGCCGCAACCGGCCACCAGCACCGCCGCCGCCGAGGCGGCGGCCACACCCACGCTCCTGCGCATGTCGAATCCTTCCCTGCCGCGCGGTCCGCGCGGGTCAGCCGTCGTATGTCAGATTCCGAGGTACGCGAGCAGCTCGCGCTCCCGCGAGCGCACCTCGGAGTTGTCCATCGCCTCCGCGATCCGTCCCTCGGCCAGCAGGTAGTGCCGGTCGGCGACGCCGGTGGCGAAGTGCAGGTTCTGCTCGACCAGCAGCACGGTCACGCCGTGCTTCTTGGCCTCGCGCAACAGGTCACCGACCTGCTGCACGAGCAGTGGGGACAGGCCCTCGGTGGGCTCGTCGCAGAGCAGCA
The DNA here is from genome assembly GCF_032108445.1 of Micromonospora halotolerans. Classification (NCBI taxonomy): domain Bacteria; kingdom Bacillati; phylum Actinomycetota; class Actinomycetes; order Micromonosporales; family Micromonosporaceae; genus Micromonospora; species Micromonospora halotolerans. Next base: position 132,897 of record NZ_CP134876.1, read on the forward strand.
GCCGGGCGCCCATGCGCAGCACCCGGGCCAGCGCGAGCATCTGCTGCTCGCCGCCGGAGAGCATGGTGGCCGCCGAGTCCCGCCGGCTGTAGAGGGCGGGGAACGCCTCGTAGACCCGTTCGAGGGGCCACGGGTCCGGGCCGACCCGGGGCGGCAGCGTCAGGTTCTCGGTGACGGTCAGCGTGGCGTACGCGCCCCGGTCGTCGGGGACCCAGCCGAGCCCCAGCCGTGCCCGCTTGTACGCGGGCAGCTTCGTGACGTCCCGGTCGGCGAAGCTGACCGTGCCGCGCTGGCCGGGGTGCAGTCCCATGACGCAGCGCAGCAGCGTGGACTTGCCGGCGCCGTTGCGCCCGACCAGGGTGACCACCTCGCCGGCGGCCACCTCCAGGCTCACCTCCCGCAGCACCTGGGCCTCGCCGTACCAGGCGGAGAGGTTCTCAATGCGCAGCATCCGCGGCTCCCAGGTAGGCGGTGATGACCCGCTCGTCGGCGCGGACCTGCTCGTACGGCCCCTCCACCAGGACCTTGCCGGCCTGCAGGACGGTGACCGTGTCGGCGAGTCGGCCGACCACGCTCATGTTGTGTTCGACCATGACCACGGTCCGGCCCGCGCGGACCCGGGCGATCAGGTCGACGGTGCGGTCCACGTCCTCCAGCCCCATCCCGGCGGTGGGCTCGTCGAGCAGCAGCACCTTCGGGTCGAGGGCGAGCGCGATGGCCAGCTCCAGGGCGCGCTTGCGTCCGTACGCGAGGGCCTCGGCCGGGGCCTCGGCCAGCTCGGCGAGGCCGACCATGGCGAGCAGCTCGTCGGCCCGGTCGCGGTAGCGGCGCATGAGCTTCGCCGAGCGCCAGAACCGCCACCCCAGCCCGCTGGGCGCCTGGAGGGCCAACTCGACGTGCTCCCGCGCGCCCAGCTGGGGAAACAGGCTGGTGATCTGGAAGGAGCGGGCCACGCCGAGCCGGGCGACCCGTTCCGGGGGCAGGCCGGTGACGTCCCGGCCGGCCAGCTCGATCCGCCCGGCGCTGGGCGGCAGGAAGCCGGTGAGCAGGTTGAACAGGGTGGTCTTGCCGGCACCGTTCGGCCCCACCAGGGCGTGCACGGTCTCCGGCGCCACGTCGAGGTCGACCCCGTCGACCGCCCGGAACCCCCGGAAGTCCCGGGTCAGCCCTCGGGCCGACAGGATCGCTTGGCCGGCCATCGCCTCACCCTCCGCAGGTCCACCACCATCGCGCCGGCCAGGTCGGTGACCGGGGTCACAGGGCCGACGCGTGCAGGAAACCTACGGCGCAGCAGCGGAGTCGAGCCATGTCGGTCCCCCACATATTCACCCCCGATGGGACGGGCCCGCTCCCCATAGGGGGCGGGCCCGTCCACCGCCATCCGAACGGATCGGCGGCCGTCGACATGTGGTGGCGCCACCGTCAGCGGGCGGCCGCGTACTCCGGCAGGTCGATCCCGTCGGCCTTGCTGAAGAAGAGCCGGGTGGCCAGCCCGCGCAGCGGGCGGGAGGTCATCGCCCGCATCGACAGGTCGCGCATCCGGATCGCGGCCCGGCTGGCCGGCAGGAAACCGGAGATGCCGCCGCCCGGCAGCTCCTGGCTGCGCGCCACGTGCGGGCGCAGCAGCTCCTCGTAGCGGCGGTAGGCCACCGCGTGGTCGCCCCGCGCCGCCGCCAGCTCGCCGGCCAGCAGGTACGCGCCGACCAGCGCGAGGCTGGTGCCCTGCCCGGTGAGCGGGGACGGGCACCAGGCGGCGTCGCCGAGCAGCGCCACCCGCCCGGCGCTCCACGAGTCCATCCGCACCTGGCCGTACCGGTCGAAGTAGAAGTCGCCGGCGGCCGGCGCGGCGGCCAGCAGGTCGGCGGCGCGCCAGCCGACACCGGCGAAACGCTCGGCGAGCAGCCGCTGCTGGGCGGCCCGGTCCCGGCGGTCCACGTCGAGTTCGCCCGAGCGGAAGCTGAAGAACGCGGCGGTCCGGCCGTCCCGGGTCGGGCGGGTGCCGACCACTCGGCCGCCCGGCGCGTTGTGCAGCAGGAACCATCCGGTCTCGTCCCGGTACGGCGTGGAGAAGTAGGCGAGGTACGCGCCGAGCGGCCGGACGTACGCCGACTCGGGGCCGAAGGCGAGCGCCCGGGTGCGGGAGTGCGAGCCGTCCGCGCCGATCACCAGGTCGACGGTGCGCGGGGCGGAGCGGGTGAAGGTGAGCCGCACCCCGTCCCCGGTCTGGTCCAGGGTCTCGATCGAGTCGTCGAAGACGTACTCGACGTCGTCCCGGGTGGCCTCGTAGAGCAGCCGGGCCAGGTCGCCGCGCTCGATCTCGATGTCGGCGACGATGCCCTCCCCACCGAAGGCGTGCACCGGCAGCCGGGCGCGCGTCCCGCCCCGCTCGTCGACGTACGCCATGCCCTGCTCCCGGACGGTCGCGGCCCGGATCCGGTCGGTCAGCCCCATCCGCTCGACCACCTGGCGGGCGGTCCCCCGCACGTCGACCGTCTGCCCGCCGGGACGCAGCCCGGGGGCGTTCTCCACCACGGTCACGGCGAAGCCGTGCCGGCGCAGCCAGAAGGCGAGGGCCGGGCCGGCCACGCCGGCGCCGGAGATGAGCACGGTCCTGTCGTTCATGGTGTTCTCCCGAGATCGCGTGTACACCGTCCACCCGGACCGGGCCGGGCGCTGCGCGTCACGCTAGGTCCGTGCGGCTCCGCGCGCCCCCGGCGACCTAGTACGCTGCCCGTTCCGGAGTGCCCGGCGGCGCGGGTGTACTAGTACGCTGCCGGGATGTCGCCGCACGGTCAGGGTCAGGAGCCGCCGTACCGGCGGATCGCCGCGGAGATCCGCCGCCGCATCGACCTGGGCGAGCTGCAACCCGGTGACCGGGTGCCCTCGGCCCGGCAGCTCACCCGCGAGCACGGGGTGGCCATCGCCACCGCGACCCGGGTGCTCGCCCTGCTCCGCGCCGAGGGACTGGTGCTGACCCGCCCGGGCGCCGGCACCGTCGTCGCCGCGTCCCGGCCCGAGCCGCGGCGGGCGGAGCCGGAGCTGAGCCGCGAACGGGTGCTGCGCACCGCGATCGCCCTCGCCGACGAGGGCGGCCTGGCGGCGGTGTCCATGCGCCAGATCGCCGCCGAGCTGGGCGTGGCCACCATGTCGCTCTACCGGCACGTACGCGGCCGGGACGAGCTGATCCTGGCGATGGCCGACGCGGTGCTGGCCGACGCTCCGCTGCCGGCCACCGAGCCGGCCGGCTGGCGCGCCCGGCTGGACGTGCTCGCCCGGGCCCAGTGGGCGGTCTACCGGCGGCACCGCTGGCTGCCGCACGTCATCTCGATCGCCCGGCCGCAGCCGCTGCCGCACGGCATGGCGCACACCGACATGGCCCTGCGGGCCACCGCCGGGCTGGGCCTGGACCGGCAGGCGCGCTGGCACGTGGCGATCACCCTGATGGCCTACGTGAAGGGCATCGCGACCAACCTGGAGATGGGCGCGCAGGCGGTGCAGGACACCGGCCTCACCCACGACCAGTGGGTGGACCGGCAGCAGGCCACGTTCCAGCAGGTGATGGCCGGTGGCGGGCTGGCCACCATGGACGCCCTGACCAGCGGCGGCGTCGACCTCGACCTGGAGACCGTGTTCGACTTCGGCCTGCGCCGCCTGCTCGACGGCGTCGCCACGTTGATTGCGGGCGACGTCAGTCCGGGAAGGTGACCACCCAGCGGGCGCCCTCGCCCCGGGCCAGCCGGTCCAGCGCCGCGGGCGCCTCGTCCAGGGGGATGGCGCCGCTGACCAGCGGCGCCAGGTCCAGACTGCCGTCGGCGAGCGCGACGGCCAGCTCCGGCACCTCCCGGTCCGGGTCCGAGGAGCCGTAGACCGAGGACCGCAGGGTGCGGGCCGAGTGGAAGATGTCCAGCGCCGACAGGCTGAGCAGGTCGTCCTTGGCGCCCATGCCGACCACGGTGACCGCTCCCCCGCGCCGCGTCGCCCGCCAGGCGGCCCGGATGGTGACGGACCGGCCGACGCACTCGAAGGCGTGGTCGACGCCGCGCCCCTCGGTGCGCGCCCGGATCTCCTTGGCGAGGGTGTCGTCGGACAGGAGGAAGTCGGTGGCCCCGGCGGCCAGGGCGAGCTCCCGCTTCGCCTCGGCCACGTCGACGGCGAGGATCGGCGCCGCGCCGGCCCGCCGGGCGGCGGTCAGCACGGCGAGGCCGACCCCACCGAGGCCGATCACCGCCACCGACTCGCCGGGAGCGACCCGGGCCGTGTTGCGGACCGCGCCCGTGCCGGTGAGCACCGCGCAGCCCAGCAGCGCGGCCTGCTCCGGCGGCAGGCCGGCCGGCACCTCGATGGCGGCCCGCTCGGGCACCACCACCTCCTCGGCGAGCGCGCCGAGCCCGAGCGTGACCTGGAGCGGCCCGCCGTCGGCGGTCTCGCCCCGGGCCACCGAGGCCCCGGTGTTGGCCGTGCAGAGCCAGGGCTCGCCGTGCCGGCAGTGCCAGCACGCGCGGCAGGCGGGGGCCCAGTTGAGCACCACGGGCGTGCCGACGGCCAGCCGCGTGCCGGGCCCGGCCTCGGCCACCACGCCGGTCGCCTCGTGCCCGAGCACCAGCGGGTACGCGGGCGCCACCGTGCCGTCCACCATGGCCAGGTCGGAGTGGCAGATGCCGGCGGCCCGGATCCGCACCCGCAGCTCGCCGGGACCGGGGTCGGGCAGGCGTACCTCCTCGACGGCCGGGGTGGCGCCCCGACCGCGGACCACGAGCGCCCTCACCGCTGGATCGCCTTCAGCTCGGTGAACTCCTCGATGCCGTGGCCGCCCAGTTCGCGGCCGAGGCCGGACTGCTTGTAGCCGCCGAACGGGGCGAGCGGGTTGAACGCCCCGCCGTTGACGTCCACCTGGCCGGTGCGCAGCCGGCGGGCCACGGCCAGCGCCGCCTCCTCTTCGGCGGACCAGACCGCGCCGGCCAGCCCGTACCGGGAGTTGTTGGCGATGGCGACGGCCTCGTCGGTGTCGGCGAACGGGATGACCGCGAGCACCGGGCCGAAGACCTCCTCCTGCGCGAGGTCGCTGTCCGGGTGCACGTCGGCGAACACGGTGGGGGCGACGAAGTGCCCGCGCGGCGGCAGCGGCGCGTCCGGGCCGCCGGCGACGAGGCGGGCGCCGTCCGCGAGCGCCCGGTCGACGTGGCCGCGGACCCGCTCGGCCTGGGCGGCGGAGACCAGCGGGCCGAGCCGGGTGGCCGGGTCGAACGGGTCGCCGGGCCGGTATCCGGCCACGGCCGCCGCGACCAGGTCCAGCGCCTCGGCGTACCGGTCGCGGTGGACCAGCATGCGGGTCCAGGCGGTGCAGGTCTGACCCGAGTTGAGCAGCGCGTTGCCGACCCCGACCTTCACGGCGGTGGGCAGGTCGGCGTCGGCGAGGATCACGTTGGCCGACTTGCCGCCGAGTTCCAGGGCGACCCGGGCGATCCGGTCGGCGGCCAGGTGGGCGATCCGCCGGCCGGTGGCGGTGGAGCCGGTGAACGAGACCAGGTCGACGTCGGGGTGGGCGGCCAGGGCCTCGCCGACCACCGGCCCGGTGCCGGGCACCAGGTTGACCACCCCGGGCGGCAGCCCGGCCTCGGTGATCGCGTCGAAGAGCAGGTACGCGGTGAGCGGCGTCAGCTCGCTGGGCTTGAGCACCACCGTGCAGCCGGCGGCGAGGGCCGGGGCCACCTTGGCGACCACCTGGTGCAGCGGGTAGTTCCACGGGGTGATCGCGCCGACCACGCCGACCGGCTCGCGGACCACGAGGGAGTTGCCGATGGTCTCCTCCGCCGGCGGGCGGGCGGCCAGGTCGACCATGCCGCGCAGCACCGCCAGCGGCAGGCCGGCCTGCACCCGGGTGGCGAGCTTGAGCGGGGTGCCCAGTTCGAGGGCCACCGTGCGGGCGATGTCGTCGGCCCGGGCGGCGAGCGCGGTGTGCAGCCGGTCGAGGTGGGCGGCCCGTTCGGCGGGGGCGGTGGCGGCCCAGCCGGGGAAGGCGGCCCGGGCGGCGGCCACGGCGCGGTCCACGTCGGCCGGGGTGCCGGCGGGAACCTGCCCGAGGACCTCCCCGGTGGCCGGGTTCTCGACCGGGATCGTCCCGCCGTCCGCCGGGTCGACCCAGTCCCCGGCGATGTGCAGATGGCGGCGGACCAGCAGGGCGGGGGGCGCGTCGGCGAGATCCATGGCGTCCCTTCGGGGGCGGGAAACTAGCAGTGGGAGTTTTGACGCTACCCCGGACCGGTCCCGCGTTCCAGGGGGGTCACGGTCCGGGCGTACTCGGCGGCGAGGCCGTGCAGCAGCGCGTCGAGGCCGAGGGTGAACGCGCCCTCGTCGACGCTGCGCTGGTGGCCGCGGAGCCGGTGGGCCTGGTTGAGGTGCGGGTGGGCCGCGTACAGCTCCGGGTCCTCGACGAAGCCGCGGGCGAACGAGCCGAGCGCCGAGCCGGCCACGAAGTACCGCATCGCGGCGCCGATGTGGGTGGCCCGGGCCGGCGGCCAGCCCGCCCGGACCAGGGCGCCGTAGACGGCGTCGGCCATGGCCAGCGCGGCCGGCCGGCGCCCCGGCCCCTGCGCCAGGTAGGGAACGATGTTCGGGTGGACGGTCAGGGCCTCGCGGTAGGACCGGGCCCAGCGGCGCAGCGCCTCGACCCAGTCGTACCGGTCGAAGACGCTGACGTCGACGGAGGCCGTGACGCTGTCCGCCACCGCGTCGAGGATCTCGTCCTTGGTGGCGAAGTGGTTGTAGAGCGACGGGCCCTGCACGTTCAGCGCGGCGGCCAGCCGGCGGGTGGAGAGCGCGCCGAGACCGTCGGCGTCGATCAGCGCGAGCGCGGTCGCGACGATCCGCTCGCGGTTCAGCAGGGCCTGGCGGGGACGGGGCACCTCAGCCCACCCACGCCGGGCTCGCGCCGCACGCCCCTCGCCGGTCGAATCCCGCCACGCCGCCTCCCCCGTCGGAACACCTGCTCACGCACCCTAACCGGGGCGGGGCCGGGGAGCCTCACCGCGACGGGCGGAGGAGGGGTCTGGACGGATGAAAACTTACACCGCTAGTTTAAAGGGCGACCACCGCCACCCGCGGCGGTCCACCGTCACGCCGACCGAGGGAGCATCGTGGACTTCGCACTGTCCGACGAGGAACGGGCCGTCCGGGACACCGTGCGCGCCTTCGTCACCCGCGAGGTGCTGCCGCTGGAGCAGGAGGTGCTGCGCCGCGAGCGCGCCCACCAGCCCGGCCTGGACCGTTCCGAGCTGCGCGAGTTGCAGCTCAAGGCGAAGAAGTTCGGCTTCTGGGGCCTGGCCACCCCCGAGGAGTACGGCGGGATGGACCTGCCCGCGGTGCTCCAGTCGCTGATCTGGACCGAGCTGGGCCGCTCCTTCGTGCCGTTCCGCTTCGGCGGCGAGGCGGACAACATCCTGTTCCACGCCACCGAGGAGCAGAAGCGGGAGTTCCTCCTCCCCACCATCGAGGGGGAACGGATCTCCTGCTTCGCGATCACCGAGCCGGGCGCTGGCTCGGACGCGGCGAACATCAAGCTGCGGGCCCGCCGCGACGGCGACGACTGGGTCCTCGACGGGGAGAAGACGTTCATCACCAACGGCAACGACGCCGACTTCGCCATCGTGGTGGCCGTGACCGACCCGGAGAAGGGCGCCCGCAAGGGCGGCGCGACCGCGTTCCTGGTGGACCGGGCGATGGGCTGGCGGTCGGAGTTCATCCAGACCATGGGCGAGGGCGGCCCGGCGTCGCTGATCTTCGACGGCGTACGCGTGCCGCACCGCAACATCCTCGGCGAGATCGGCCAGGGCTTCACGCTGGGCATGGAGTGGATCGGCAAGGGCCGCTACACCATCCCGTCGCACGCCATCGGGATCGCCGAGCGGGCCCTGCAGATGGCGATCGATTACGCCAACACCCGGGAGACCTTCGGCGCGAAGATCGGCACCAACCAGGCGATCCAGTGGATGATCGCCGACTCGGAGACCGAGCTGGAGGCGGCCCGCTGGCTGGTGCTGAAGTCGGCCTGGACGGTCGACCAGGGCCTGGACCCGCGGCACGCCTCGTCGATGGGCAAGCTCTACGGCGCCGGCATGGTCAACCGCGTGGTCGACCGGGTGCTGCAGATCCACGGCGGCATGGGCTACACCCGGGAGCTGCCGATCGAGCGCTGGTACCGGCAGGTCCGGCTGTACCGGATCTTCGAGGGCACCGACGAGATGCAGCGGCTCATCATCTCCCGCGACCTGCTGCGCGGTTACACGAAGATCGGCGGCCACCTGGCCTGAGCCGGCGCGGCTCCCGCCCGGTCCCGGGGCGGGAGCCACCGCCGCCGCGCCTCAGCCGGTCAGCGCCGCCAGGGCCAGGTCGACGTCCTCCTCGGTGGTGTAGAGGTGGAACGCGGCCCGGACCCGCCCGGCGCGGACCGCCGCCCGCACCCCGGCCCGGGCCAGCTTCTCCTGCGCCCCCGGCACCTCGACGGCCACGATCGCGCTGTCACCGGGCGGCCGGCCGAGCCCGGCGAGGAACCGGTTGGCCAGCGCCACGTCGTGGGCGTGCACGGCGGGCAACCCGATCTCGGCGAGCAGTTCCAGGGCGGGGGCGGCCCCCACGTAGCTGAACCAGGCCGGCGAGATGTCGAAGCGCCGCGCGTCGTCGGCCAGCCGCAGCGGGGGGCCGTAGTAGGAGGCGTGCGGGTCGGCGCCCGCGTACCAGCCGGCGGTGTCGGGCCGCAGCCGCTCGCGCAGCGCCGGGGCCAGGTAGCCGAAGGCCGCCCCGCGCGGCGCCATCAACCACTTGTACGCGGCCACCGCCACCACGTCGGCCAGTCCCGCGTCGAAGGGCAGCCAGCCGGCCGCCTGGGTGGCGTCCACGGCGACGAGGGCGCCGTGCGCCCGGGCCGCCGCCACGATCGTCTCGTACGGGGCCACGGCCCCGTCGGCGGACTGCACGAGACTGAACGCCACCAGGTCGGTGTCGCCGTCGATCGCGTCGACCAGGCCGGCGAGCGGCACGGTCCGGACCCGGACGCCCCGCTCCTGCTGCACCAGCCACGGGAACAGGTTGGAGGTGAACTCCACCTCCGGGACGACCACCGTCGCGCCGGCCGGCAGGGCGGCGGCCACCGGGGCGAGCAGTTGCGAGGCCGTGCTGCCGATCGTCACGTCCGCCGGGGCCACCCCGACCAGCCGGGCGAACCCGGCGCGGGCCCGCTCGGCGGCCTCGCCCCAGCCCTCCCAGGAGATCCGGCCCACCCGCCAGGCGGCCAGCGCGTCCTGCAACGCCTGCCAGGCCGGCTCGGGCGGCAGCCCGTAACTGGCGGTGTTCAGCCAGCCGGGCTCCGGCTGCCACAGTTTCTGTGCCTGCTCCACGTCCATGCCACCGACGCTAACGATCACCGCCGGCCACCGGGACGGCCAATCCCGGCCTCGTGGTCCCCTCCGGCCACGCCGGCCGGGACCATCGGCCACACCGCCAGGGGTACGCCGGACGGGCCTGCCGGACGGGGGGTCCGGCAGGCCCGGGGCGCGGGTCGGCTCAGGCCGTCCGGTCGGCCAGGGCGGCGGGGGTCCCGGCCGGCTCGACAGCCTCGTCGTCCGGGTCCTCGTCGTCGAGCATGGTCGCCTCGTCGAACGGGCGCTGCCCGCTGAGCACGGCCTGGGCCTGTGCCCGGTCGAACTCGCCGGTCCAGGTGCCGACCAGCACGGTGGCCACCGCGTTGCCGGCGAAGTTGGTCAGCGCCCGCGCCTCCGACATGAACCGGTCGATGCCGACGATCAACCCGACCCCGTCGACCAGGTCCGGCCGGTGCGACTGGAGACCGCCGGCCAGGGTGGCCAGGCCCGCGCCGGTCACCCCGGCGGCGCCCTTCGAAGCGATGATCATGAAGGCCAGCAGGCCGATCTGCTCGCCGATCGCCATGGGCTTGCCCAGGGCGTCGGCGATGAACAGCGCGGCCATCGTCAGGTACATCGCCGTGCCGTCGAGGTTGAAGGAGTAGCCGGTCGGCACGGTGATGCCGACGACCGGCTTGCTGATGCCGAAGTGCTCCATCTTGGCGATGAGCCGGGGCAGCGCCGACTCCGACGAGGAGGTGGAGAGGATGAGCAGGAACTCCCGGCCCAGGTACCGCAGCAGCGCGAAGATCGAGATACCCGACACCAGGCGCAGCAGCGTGCCGAGCACCACGATCACGAAGATCAGGCAGGTGGCGTAGAAGCCGAGCATGATCTGGGCGAGGCTGGTCAGCGCGTCCACGCCGGTCGCGCCGACCAGCGCGGCCATCGCGCCGAACGCGCCGATCGGTGCCACCCACATGATCATCGCGAGGACCTTGAAGACGAGGCGCTGGATGACCTCCACGACCCGCAGCACCGGCTCGCCGCGCCGCCCCATGGCCTGCACGGCGAAGCCGACCAGCAGGGCGACGAGCAGCGTCTGGAGCACCGAGCCCTCGGTCAGCGCGGAGAAGAGCGAGGTGGGGATGATGCCGAGCAGGAACTCGACGGTGTCGCCGCTCTCCCCGCCGGCCGCGGACTTGCCCGCGTCGGCCACCTCCGGGCCGAGGTTCAGGCCCGAGCCGGGGTGCACGATGTTGCCGACCACCAGGCCGATGGCGAGCGCCACCGTCGACATGAGCAGGAAGTAGCCGAGCGCGAGGCCGCCGACCTTGCCGACCCGGGCCGCCTGCCGCACGGACCCGACGCCCAGGACGATCGTGCAGAAGATGACCGGGCTGATCATCATCTTGATCAGGTTCACGAAGCCGGTGCCCAGCGGCTTCAGCTCCTTGCCGACCTCGGGCGCGGCGAGGCCGACCACGATGCCGGCGACGACGGCCAGGATGACCGCCAGGTAGAGGAACCGGGTCCGGTCCCGGCGGGCGGGCCGGGCGGCCGCGGGGGTGGGTGCGGTGGTGGTGTCCATGCCGACAATGTGAGGCCGGTCTCACCGCGAGGCACGCTTGCGTTCATTCTGTTCACCCGCGCAGCGCACGGCCGACAGCGCGCCGGGAGGGTGCGCCAGACTTGCCGACGACCGGCGGCGGGAGGAGGGGAACGTGGCCCGACGGCAGTGGAGCATCGCGGGGCAGCTCTTCGCCCTCCAGGCGGTGGTGGTGACGCTGCTCGTGCTGGCCGGCGCGGCCGGCGCCGTCTGGCTGGCCCGCAGCGACTCCCATCAGGCCGCGAAGGACGAGGTGCTGGCCGTGGCGCAGGCCGTCGCCGGCTCCCCCAACGTCCGCGCGGCCCTCACCAGCACCGACCCTCCGGCCACCCTCCAGCCGTACGCGGAGGCCACCCGGGTCGCCACCGAGACGGACTTCGTCGTGGTGATGGCACCGGACCGGACCCGTTACTCCCACCCGAGCCCGAACCTCATCGGGCAGCCGTTCATCGGCGACATCGGCCCGGCGCTCTCCGGCGAGCCGTTCACCGTCACCAACGTCGGCACGCTCGGCGAGTCGGTGCGCGCGGTCGTCCCGGTGTACGACGACCAGCGCCGGATCATCGGGCTGGTCTCGGTGGGCATCACCACCCGGGCGATCAACCGGAAGCTGCTCGCCCAGGTGCCGGTGCTGCTCGGCGCCGCCGCGCCCGCCCTGGCCCTCGCGGCCACCGGATCCTGGCTGCTCAGCCGCCGGCTCCGCCGGCAGACCCACGGCCTCGGGCCGAGCCAGATGACCCGGATGTACGAGTACTACGACGCGGTCCTGCACTCCGTCCGCGAGGGCCTGCTGGTGCTGACCCGGGACCGCCGGGTGGCGCTGGTCAACGACGAGGGGCGCCGCCTGCTCGGGCTGGCCGACGACGCGACCGTGACCGACCGGCCGGTCGCCGGGATCGACCTGCCCCCGGCGGTGGCCGAGCTGCTCGACTCCGGCCGGGACGCGCACGACGAGCCGATCCTGGCCGGCGACCGGGTGCTGGTGGCCAACCAGCGGACCACCCGCTTCGAGGGCGCGGTGCTCGGCACCGTGCTGACCCTGCGCGACCAGACGGAGCTGCGCAACCTGGCCAGCGAGCTGGACTCGGTCCGCGCCCTCACCGAGGCGTTGCAGGCGCAGACCCACGAGTCGGCGAACCGGCTGCACACCGTGCTCACCCTGGTCGAGCTGGGCCGCACCGACGAGGCCGTCCGGCTGGCCACCCGCGACCTGGCGCTCGCCCAGCAGCTCACCGACCGGGTGGTCGGTGCGGTGACCGAGCCGGCGCTGGCCGCCCTGCTGCTCGGCAAGTCGGCGCAGGCCGGTGAGCGCGGGGTGGACCTGGTGATCGAGCCGGACTGCCGGCTCGACGACAGCCCGCTGCCCACCACGGATCTGCTCACCGTCGTCGGCAACCTGCTCGACAACGCTCTGGAGGCGGTCGCCGGCGCCCCGCCGCCGCGCCGGGTCCGCGTCTTCGTCGGCACGGTCGACGACGAGCTGGTGGTCCGGGTCGGCGACAGCGGCCCCGGGCTGGACCCGGACCGGGTGGCCGACGCGTTCCGGCGCGGCTGGTCCACCAAGAGCGCCGGCCGGGGGCTGGGCCTGGCGCTGGTCGGGCAGGTGATCCGCCGGCACGGCGGCGCCGCGGAGGTCGTCCGCACCGACGACGGGGAGACCGTGTTCACCGTCCGGCTGCCGCTCCGGCGGGAGGCGCGATGAGCGACATCCGGGTGCTCGTCGTGGAGGACGAGCCGCTGCTGGCCGAGGCGCACCGGGCGTACACCGAACGGGTGCCCGGCTTCGTGGTGGTCGGCGTCGCGCACACGGCGCGCGACGCCATGGCGGCGCTGCGCCAGCACGGCGGCGCGGGCGTCGACCTGGTCCTGCTCGACTTCCGGCTGCCCGACCTGCACGGCCTGGACGTGTGCCGGGCCCTGCGGGCGGCCGGCAGCAGCGTGGACGTGCTGGCGGTGACCTCGGCGCGGGACCTCGCGGTGGTCCGCACCGCGGTGTCCCTCGGGGTGACCCACTACCTGCTCAAGCCGTTCACCTTCGCCGCGTTCCGCGACAAGCTGGAGCGGTACGCCGACTACCGGCGGCAGGCCCTCGCCGACGGCGAGGTGGCCGCCCAGTACGAGGTGGACCGCATGTTCGCCACCCTGCGCGGCACGACCCGGCACACCCTGCCCAAGGGCCTGGACGAGCAGACGCTGCACAACGTGCTGGCCGCCCTCGGCGACGGCGGGCTGTCCGCCACCGAGGTCGGCCGGCGCACCGGGATCTCCCGGGTGACGGCCCGGCGCTACCTGGAGTACCTGGTCTCCGCCGACCGCGCGGTCCGGGTGCCCCGCTACGGGACGCCGGGCCGCCCCGAGGTGGAGTACCGGCCGACCTGACGCGGCCCTGCCCGGGGCGACGGACGCGGGTGACCGGGCCGCGGGGCTGGATCCGGTGGTGCAGGATCACGACGGACAGCGTCAGCGTCGCATCCACTCCGGAGGTCGTCGATGATTCTCGAGATCCGCACCTATCGGCTGAGGCCCGGCACGGCCGACGAGTTCGTCCGGGTGATGAGGGAGGAAGCCGCGCCGCTGCTCGGTGACTTCGGCATCCGGGTGGTGGCCGCCGGGGCGTCCCTGGTCCGGGAGGACGGCCACGAGGAGGCGTACCTGATCCGGGGCTTCCCGTCCCTGGCGGTGCGGGACGAGCAGGAGGCGGCCTTCTACGGCAGCGACGCGTGGCGGGACGGCCCCCGCGACGCGATCCTGTCGCGCATCGAGAGCTACCACACGGTCGTGCTGGAGACCTCCGACGCCGCCGCCGACGTGCTGGGCGGCCACCGCCCCTGAAGCAGCGGGATCCGGGCAGCCACGGTTGCCCGGTCGGCCCGCACCCGCAGCGGCCGGGTGGGAGGGCACGGGACCGGCGCTCAGCTCACGTTGGCCGGGCCGAGGACGCTCTTCAGGTCGCCCATCAGCGCGGTGGTGGCCGCCACCCGGAACGGGCCCAGCCGCAGCGTGGTGGTCTTGCCGCCGTTGAGCAGCTTGACGTGCACCTCGGTGTCGCCCGGATGCAGCACCAGCGTCTCCTTGAGCTTCTCGACCAGCGGCGGCGTGCAGCGGTGCACCGGGATGGTGAGGGTGACCGGCTTGTTCGCCGGGTTGCTGCTGATGTCCGGCATGGACATGTCCATGGCCATGATCCGCGGTGTGTCGTCGCGGCGGTCCACCCGGCCCTTCACCACGACGATGGCGTCCTCGGCGATGTACTGCCCGATCACCTCGTAGGTGTTGGGGAAGAACAGGGTCTCCACCCCGCCGGCCAGGTCCTCCAGGGTGGCCGAGGCCCAGGCCCGGCCCTGCTTGGTGACCCGGCGCTGCACGCCGGAGAGGATGCCGGCCAGGGTGACCACCGCGCCGTCGGGCACGGTGCCCTCCTCGGAGAGCGCGGCGATGGTGGTGTCGGCCGCCGCGCCGAGCACGTGTTCCAGCCCGAAGAGCGGGTGGTCGGAGACGTAGAGGCCGAGCATCTCGCGCTCGAAGGCGAGCTTGTCCCGCTTGTCCCACTCGCTGTCGCCGATGACCGGCATCACCGTGGTGCTGCCGCCGGTGTCCGCGTCGCCGAAGCCGGCGCCGAACAGGTCGTACTGGCCGACGGCCTCCTTGCGCTTGACGTCGGCGTACGCGTCGATGGCGTCGGCGTGCACGGCGAGGAGGCCCTTGCGGCTGTGCCGCAGCGAGTCGAAGGCGCCCGCCTTGATCAGCGATTCGATGGTCTTCTTGTTGCAGGCGACCGCGTCCACCTTGGACAGGAAGTCGTAGAAGTCGGCGTACTCGCCCTTCTCCTCGCGGCACCGCATGATCGCCGCCACCACGTTCGCGCCGACGTTGCGCACGGCGGCCAGGCCGAACCGGATGTCCTCGCCGACCGGGGTGAACGGCCCGGCCGAGGTGTTGACGTCCGGCGGGAGGACCTGGATGCGCATCCGGCGGCACTCGGAGAGGTAGAGCGCCATCTTGTCCTTGTCGTCGCCGACCGAGGTGAGCAGCGCCGCCATGTATTCGGCCGGGTAGTGCGCCTTCAGGTACGCGGTCCAGTACGACACCAGGCCGTAGGCGGCGGAGTGCGCCTTGTTGAACGCGTAGCCGGCGAACGGGACGAGGACGTCCCACACCGCCTGGATGGCCTCGTCGGAGTATCCCCGCTCGCGGCAGCCGTCCCGGAACGGGACGAACTCCTTGTCGAGGATCTCCTTCTTCTTCTTGCCCATGGCCCGGCGGAGCAGGTCCGCCTGGCCGAGGGTGTAGCCGGCGAGGATCTGCGCGGCGCGCTGCACCTGCTCCTGGTAGACGATCAGGCCGTAGGTGGGGGCGAGGATCTCCCGCAGCGGCTCCTCCAGCTCCGGGTGGATCGGGGTGATCTCCTGGAGGCCGTTCTTGCGCAGCGCGTAGTTGGTGTGCGAGTCCACACCCATGGGGCCGGGCCGGTAGAGCGCCAGCACGGCGGAGATGTCCTCGAAGTTGTCCGGCTTCATGAGCCGCAGCAGCGAGCGCATCGGCCCGCCGTCGAGCTGGAACACGCCCAGGGTGTCGCCGCGCGCGAGCAGCTCGTAGGCCGCCTTGTCGTCCAGCGGCAGGCCCAGCAGGTCCAGCTCCTTGCCGTGGTTGAGCTGGATGTTCTTCACCGCGTCGTCGATGATCGTGAGGTTGCGCAGGCCGAGGAAGTCCATCTTCAGCAGCCCGAGCGACTCGCAGGTCGGGTAGTCGAACTGCGTGATGATGACGCCGTCGGCGTCACGCCGCATCAGCGGGATGTGCTCGATGATCGGCTCGGCGGACATGATGACGCCGGCGGCGTGCACACCGGTCTGGCGGATCAGGCCCTCGATGCCCTTCGCCGTCTCGATGACCTTCTTGACGTCCGGGTCGGACTCGTAGAGGCCGCGGATCTCCCCCGCCTCGGCGTAGCGCGGGTGCTTCGGGTCGAAGATGCCGGACAGCGGGATGTCCTTGCCCATGACGGCCGGGGGCATCGCCTTGGTGATCCGGTCACCCACGGCGTACGGGTAGCCGAGCACGCGGGCCGAGTCCTTGATCGCGGCCTTCGCCTTGATGGTGCCGAAGGTGGCGATCTGCGCGACCTTGTCCTCGCCCCACTTGTCGGTGACGTACCGGATCACCTCACCGCGCCGGCGCTCGTCGAAGTCGATGTCGACATCCGGCATCGAGATGCGCTCGGGGTTGAGGAACCGCTCGAAGATCAGGCCGTGCGGGATCGGGTCCAGGTCGGTGATGCCCAGGGCGTACGCGACCAGCGAGCCGGCGGCCGACCCGCGGCCCGGGCCGACCGCGATGCCCTGGCTCTTCGCCCACTGGATGAAGTCGGCGACCACGAGGAAGTAGGACGGGAAGCCCATCTGGATGATGACGCCCAGCTCGTACTCCGCCTGGACGACGTGGCCCTCCGGGATGCCGTTCGGGAACCGGCGCTTCAACCCCGCGAAGGTCTCCTTGCGGAACCAGGACTCCTCGGTCTCGCCCTCGGGGATCGGGAACCGCGGCATGAGGTTGTGGAACTCGAACATCCCGGCCGGGTCGACCTTCTCGGCCACGAGCAGGGTGTTGCGGCAGCCCTGCTGCCACAGCTCGGACGAGTCGACGGCGCGCATCTGCTCGGCCGACTTCACGAAGTAGCCGCCGCCCTCGAAGCGGAACCGGTTGGGGTCGGCCACGTTGCTGCCGGTCTGCACGCAGAGCAGCACGTCGTGCGCCTCGGCCTGCGCCTCGTGGGTGTAGTGCGAGTCGTTGGTGACCACCGGCGGGATGTCGAGCTTGCGCGCGATCTCGGTGAGCCCGTCCCGGACCCGGCGCTCGATGTCGAGGCCGTGGTCCATGATCTCCAGGAAGTAGTTGTCCTTGCCGAAGATGTCCTGGTAGGCGGCGGCGACCTTGAGCGCCTCGTCGAACTGGCCGAGCCGCAGCCGGGTCTGCACGGCGCCGGACGGGCAGCCGGTGGTGGCCATGATGCCCTCGGCGTGCTCGGCGATCAGCTCCATGTCCATCCGGGGCCACTTGACGTAGTGGCCCTCCATGGAGGCGCGCGAGTTGAGCTTGAACAGGTTGTGCAGGCCGTCCCGGTTCGCGGCCCACATGGTCATGTGGGTGATGGCGCCGTTGCCGGAGACGTCGTCGCTCTTCTGCTCCGGGCGACCCCACTTGACCCGCTGCTTGTGGAAGCGCGACTCCGGCGCCACGTACGCCTCGACGCCGAGGATCGGCTTGACCCCGGCGGCCATGGCCTGCTTGTAGAAGTCGTTCGCGCCGTGCATGTTGCCGTGGTCGGTGATCGCCACCGCCGGCATGCCGAGCCGCGCGGCCTCGGCGAACAGGTCCTTGAGCCGGGCCGCCCCGTCCAGCATCGAGTACTCGGTGTGTACGTGCAGATGCGCGAACGAATCGCCCATGCGTGGCGCCCCCCAGCTATGGATCTTGGGCGGTCGGAACCGACCGGGACCCACCCTACCGAGGTCAACTCCGCGGCTCCACCGGCCGCGCCGACGGTGGTCGGCGTCTCCCCCACACCGTTGCGCGCGACACGATGTTATAGGGCTGGACAACAGTGTGTGGCACACACTATCGTGTGATGCATGGTCACCGACGAGCTCCTCCGGACCCACCTCCAGGAACTGCGCCGGGGCACCGTCGTGGTGGCGAGCCTGGTCGCCCTGCGCCGTCCCGACTACGGCTACGCACTGCTCCAACGGCTCACCGGCCACGGCTTCCCGGTGGACGCCAACACGCTCTACCCGCTGCTGCGCCGCCTCGAGGAACAGGGGCTGCTGACCAGCGAGTGGAACACCGAGGAGAGCCGACCGCGCAAGTTCTACCGGACCAGCGACGAGGGCGAGGGTCTGCTCCGGCGACTCCTCGACGACCTGGCCGCCGTCCAGACCTCTCTCACCAGCCTGATCGAAGGAGTGGAGCGATGAGCTCGCTGACCGACCGTTACCTCGCCGCCACCCTCCGGACGGTGCCGGCCGCCCGGCGCGCCGAGATCGAGACCGAACTGCGGGGATCGATCGAGGACATGATCGACGGCCGCCGGGCCGACGGCCGGGACGCCGGCGCCGCCGAACGCGAGGTCCTCACCGAGCTGGGCAACCCGGCGCAGCTCGCCGCCCGGTACGCCGACCGGCGCCTCCAGCTCGTCGGCCCGACCTACTACCTGGCCTGGGAGCGGCTGATGAAGCTGCTGCTCAGCTTCATCCCGGCCACCGTGGGGATCATCGTCGGCCTGCTGGAGGCCACCGACGGGGGGAACCCCGGCGGCGCCGTCGGCGCGGGCGTCGCCACCGCCCTCGAGGTCGCGATCCAGATCGCCTTCTGGGTCACACTGGTCTTCGCGGTGCTCGAACGGACCAACACGTCGTTGCACCTGCCGGCGTGGAGCGTCGACCAACTCCCCGAGGTGCAGGCCAACCGCCAGATCACCCTGGTCGACGTCACCGCCGCGATCGGCTGGCTGGCCCTGGTCATCGCCTACCTGCCGATCCAGCACTTCCACTCGTTCGTGCCGAGCGGCGGCGGGGACAACCTGCCGATCCTCGACCCGGCGCTGTGGAGCTTCTGGCTGCCGTTCCTCATCGCCGTACTCGTCGCCACCGTCGGCCTGGAGATCGCCAAGTACCGGGCCGGGCGCTGGACCTGGCCGCTGGTCGCCGTGAACGCGGTGCTCGACCTGGCGTTCGCGGTGCCGGTCGTCTGGCTGATGTCGACAAACCGGCTGCTCAACCCCGACCTCGTCAACCGCTTCGCGTGGCTCGGGCGCGAGGAGAACCTGAACACCGTCGCCACGATCGTGGTGGCCGGCACCGTCCTGGTCGTGGTCTGGGACGTCGTCGACAGCGTGATCAAGGCGTACCGCAACCGCCGCTGATCTCCGATGACCG
Source organism: Micromonospora halotolerans (assembly GCF_032108445.1). Classification (NCBI taxonomy): domain Bacteria; kingdom Bacillati; phylum Actinomycetota; class Actinomycetes; order Micromonosporales; family Micromonosporaceae; genus Micromonospora; species Micromonospora halotolerans. The sequence goes on from NZ_CP134876.1 coordinate 151,790, forward strand.
GCGTGGCCCGGCACCCACGGGGGTGCCGGGCCACGCCTGGTCAGGTGGTCGGGGTCCGGGCCCGCCACTCGCGGGCGAGCAGGGCGTACACCGCCTCGTCGGTCCACTCGCCCTTGACGAACTCGTTCTCCCGCAGGTGCGCCTCGCGGCGCATGCCGAGACGCTCCAGCACCCGGGCCGACGCGGTGTTGCGGGCGTCCAGCCGGCCGACGATCCGGTGCAGCCCGAGGCCGTCGAAGCCGAGCCGCAGCATCTCCCGGGCCGCCTCGGTGACGTACCCCCGGCCGGTGTGGTCGGGATGGGCGACATAGCCGATCTCGCCCTGCCGGTGCTCCCCGCTGGTCCAGCTGAGCAGCACGTCGCCCACGAACTCGCCGGTCTCCGCCAGGACGACGGCCAGGTTGAGCACGTCACCCGGCTGGCGCAGCGCCGTGCGGCGCACCATCCGGTCCGCCGCGGCCCGGGCGGCGGCGTCGGTGTAGGGCTCGTGGTAGAGGAACCGGGTCACCTCCGGCCGGCCGCGGTAGTCGCGGAGGACGGCCAGGTCGGCGAGGGTGAAGGCACGCAACAGCAGGCGCTCGGTGCGCAGCGGCAGGTCGGGAACGAGCATGCCGGCAGGGTACGGGGGCGCGGGCCGGCAGGTCAGCCCGGTTTCCCGGCGATCCCGTCGGACCCGGACACGCCGGCGACCGTGCGTCGGCTGCCGGACTCCTCGGGGGCCCCCGGGCGGCGGCGGGCATAGCCTGGAATCCCGGCCCACCGGCGAGCACTGGACGAGCTGATGCCTCTCCCCGACGGTACCGACGAGCTGGCGCGGTCAGCCGCGCGCGGCGACCCGGGAGCGCTCGACGCGCTGCTGGTCGCCGTGCGGCCCGAGGTGCTGCGCCAGTGCGCCCGCCTGCTGCCCCACCGCCAGGACGCCGAGGAGGCCTGCCAGGACGCGCTGCTCGCGCTGGCGCGAGGGATCACCCGGTTCGAGGAGCGCTCGTCGTTCCACACCTGGCTGTACCGGCTCACCGCCAACCGGGCGCGCTCCACCTACCGGGTGCTGCGCCGGCGCTGGCAACTGGAGGCCGACGGCGTGCCGCTGCCCGACCCGCCCGACCCCCGGCGGACCAGCGTGGTCGCCGGCACCCGGCTCGACCTGCTCGACGCGCTCGACGCGGTCGCGCCCGACCTCGCCGAGGCGGTGACCCTGCGGGACGTGCTCGGGCTCAGCTACCGCGAGATGGCCGGCCTGCTCGACGTGCCGGAGGGGACGGTCAAGTCCCGGATCCACGAGGCCCGCCGGCAGGTCCGGCGGCGGATGTCCGATGGGTGAACCGCCCCGCCGTGGCCGCCGGCGCCCCGCCGCGCTCGCCGTCCTCGCCGTCCTCGCGGGTGTGCCGGCCTGCGCCGCCGACCGCCCGGTCTCGCCGCTACCGGTCCGGCCGCCGACCCCGGCGACCAGCACCGTCGGCGCCGCCGCGCCGCCCACCCCCGCCGCACCGGCCCCGGAGCCGTCGACGGTCACGCCGCCGAGCCGGCGCCCCACGCCGCCCGCGCCGACCCGCAGCCGGACGGCCCGGCCGACCGCGTCGACCGCGCTGCCGGAAGCGTGTCTCGGCGCGGTCCGCTACGACCTGGTACTCGCCGAGACCGAGCTGGCGCTCCTGAAGTCGCTCTGCTTCGCCACCGGCGGGGTGCTGCGCATCCGGGGCATCGGGCCGGGTCAGGTCACCGTGGACCGGGAGGACCAGGTCTCGCGCAGCTACGAGGCCGGCGTCGTGGACATCCGGTTCGTGCGGACCGGCACCGTCGTGGTGACGATCCCGCAGGACGGCCGGACGTACCCGATCACGGTGGTGGTGGTCTGACCCGGCGGCCTACCCGACCCACACCCCCGCGAGCAGGACGTCGACGAACTCCGGGCCACTGCCCGGCGGCGGGGTGACCTGCACGTAGAGCAGGCCGGCCGCACCGGCGGCCCGGCCGGCGGCCTCGACGATCACCGGTCGGCCGGCGGGGCAGGCGAACGCGGCCACCACCCAGTCGACGTCGCCCTGCCGGGTACGCCGCACCGGCGCCGCGGCGCAGTCGGCGTGCGGCCGTTCGGCGAGGAAGCCCTCCGGGGTGGTGCGGCGGGCCGTGCCGGCGGAGAGGCCGACGAAGGCGCCGGGCACGCTCGAGTCCGCCGCCCAGCGGCCCGGGTCCGGGGACACCACCAGCGCCGGTTCCAGCTCGCCGTCGTCGCCGTACTGCCCGGTCCAGCCGGTGCCCTCGGCCCGCCAGCCGGCCGGGAGGGCGACGGCCAGCGGCCCGCTGCGGCCCATGGCGCCGGTCCGGGTGCGGCCGGCGGCGTCGCCCGCCGTCGCACCCGCGGCGGCGAGCACCACCGCGACCGCGCCCGAGACGGCGAGCCGCCGCCGGCGGAGCGGCGAGGCGGCGGGGCGGCCGGCGGCGGGCGCCGCGGCGGGCCCGGCGCGGGCCGTGGGTGCCAGCCCGCCGGCGGCCGGGGCGGCTCGCCGGAGGGCCGCCCGGAACGACGCCGCGTCCGGGTAGCGGTCGGCCGGCCGGACGGCGGTGGCGGTCCGGAGCACCGCGGCGACCGCGGGCGGCACGCCGGCCCGCAGTCTCGGCGGTGCCCGGCCGGGCCGGGAACCACCGGTCGGCGTGGCGTCACCGAGCAGCCGGAGCCCGAGGCGGCCCAGGCCGAACACGTCCGCGCGGGTGTCGACGACCGCGAACGGGTCGTCCTGCTCCGGCGCCATGTAGCCGGGGGTGCCCGCCCGGGCGGTCAACCCGGACGCGGCGGCGAGCGCCTTGGCCAACCCCAGGTCGGCGATGAGCACCCGCTCACGGCCCGGCCCCGACCGGAAGAGGATGTTGCCCGGCGTCAGGTCCCGGTGCACCACGCCGTGCCGGTGCAGCACCGCGACCCCTGCCGCGATCTCGTCGAGCAGCGTCACGGCCGCGGCCACCGGCAGCGGGCCCCGCGCCAGCCGGTCCCGGAGGCTGCCGCCGTCCGCCCAGGCCAGCACGGCGTACGGGCGGCCGTCGGGCAGTTCGCCCACGGCATGCACCCGGACCACGCGGTCGTGGTCCAGCCGGCGCAGCAGCCGGGCCTCGTCCAGGAAGCGTTCCCGCACCCGCAGGTCGTGGCTCCAGTTCTCGGCCAGCACCTTGACCGCCACCCGGCCGTCGAGCACCGGGTCGTACGCGAGCCAGACCGTGGCGAAGGACCCCGCCCCGAGCAGCCGCTCCACCCGGTAGGCCCCGATCCGCGTCGGCGCCGTCATCGCATCACCACCCCGGCCGCCGTTCCCTCGACGGTAGACGCCGTGACCGGCCGGGGGCACTCCCGACGGCCTCCCCCGGGGCGGTCGGGAACCCGACGAACCGAACCGGCCGGGCCGGAGACCAACAGGGCAGGAGAACCGAACAGAAGGAGAACCGCCATGAACCGTCTCTGGCCCACCATCCTCGCGGGGCTGCTGGCCCTCGCCACCGTCGCCCCGGTGACCGCCGCCCCGGCCTCGGCCGGTGTGCCGGCGGGCCGGGCGACCGCCGACCCCGCGCCGGCGGCCCCGGTGGGCGCGTCCGCCGCGGAGGTCGAGGTGCTCAGCGTCCGCGGCGCCGGGCCGTACCGGATCGGCGTCCGGCTGGACCGGCTCGCGGCGGCCGGCCTGATCGACTGGACGGCGGCCGGGTGCGCCGGGGTGCAATACGCCGGCGTCACCGGGGCCTGGGCCGGAAAGATCATGCTGGCCTTCCGGGACGGCCGGCTGGTGTCGGTGGGTACGGCCACCGTCCCGCCCCGCTCCCCGGCCGGCGCGTCGGTCGGCATGTCCTTCGCCGAACTGGAGCGCATCTACGGGCGGCGCGGGGCGCTGATCCGCAACGACGCCGGGGACGCCGAGGCGTACCTGGTCCGGTTCGGGTCCCGCGTCGAGCTGTTCACCGGTCACCCGATCCGCCCCGGAGTCGGGTTCTACGAGGCCGGCGTGGCGTCCCACGTCGAGCGGGCCTTCCGGCAGGGGACGTCCTGCTGACCGGGACCGGAGACGACTTCGCGCCGGGCGATCTGGTCGCCCGGCGCGAAGTGCGCGTACCTGCGGTGGAGGTCAGCCGACGGCGGCCATGACCTCGTCGGAGACGTCGAAGTTGGCGTAGACGTTCTGCACGTCGTCGCAGTCCTCGAGGACGTCGATCAGCTTGAAGATCTTGCGCGCGCCCTCCTCGTCCAGCGGCACGTTGACGCTGGGGATGAGGGAGGACTCGGCCGACTCGTACTCGATGCCGGCGTCCTGCAGGGCGGTGCGGACCGGGATGAGGTCGGTCGGCTCGGAGACCACCTCGAACGCCTCACCGAGGTCGTTGACCTCCTCGGCGCCCGCGTCGAGCACGGCCATCATCACGTCGTCCTCGGTGGTGCCCTCCTTGGGGACGATCACCACACCCTTGCGGGAGAACATGTACGACACCGAGCCGGCGTCGGCGAGCGAGCCGCCGTTGCGGGTCAGCGCGGTGCGCACCTCGGTGGCGGCACGGTTGCGGTTGTCGGTGAGGCACTCGATGAGCATCGCCACGCCGTTCGGGCCGTAGCCCTCGTACATGATGGTCTGCCAGTCGGCGCCGCCGGCCTCCAGGCCGGAGCCGCGCTTGACGGCGCGGTCGATGTTGTCGTTCGGCACCGAGCTCTTCTTCGCCTTCTGGATGGCGTCGTAGAGGGTCGGGTTACCGGCGGGGTCCCCGCCGCCGGTCCGGGCCGCGACCTCGACGTTCTTGATCAGCTTGGCGAACATCTTGCCGCGCTTGGCGTCGATGACGGCCTTCTTGTGCTTGGTGGTCGCCCACTTTGAGTGGCCGGACATCTCATACCTCCGTCTGTTGACCCACGCCTGCGTCGACTGTCCGCGCCCGCGCCGAACCGGGACCGCCGGGCGGTCGGCTGGGGGGCGGCGGCGGGCGGTGAGCCCTGCCGAACCGCCGCAATCCTACCGAGGTCGCGTCCCCGCATGTCACACCCGCACCGGGGGCGGTGCGGCGACAGCTCAGGCGGCGGCCCGGACGAGATCCACGAAGTAGCGGTGCAGCCGCAGGTCGCCGGTGAGTTCCGGGTGGAAGGAGGTGGCCAGCAGGTGGCCCTGCCGCACCGCGACGATCCGGTCGGCGGCCGGCCCGGACGACGGCTCCAGCTCGGCGCGTCGGACGCCACGCTGCGACCTGGAGTCGTCTTCGGTGACCCGGCCGAGCACCTCGACGCCCGCGCCGACCCGCTCGACCCACGGGGCGCGGATGAAGACCGCGTGGAACGGGGGTCCCCCGACCCCGGTGATCTCGACCGGCGCCTCGAACGAGTCGACCTGCCGGCCGAAGGCGTTGCGCCGGACGGTCATGTCGATGCCGGCGAAGCCGCGCTGGTCGGGGCGGCCGTCCAGCACCTCGGCGGCGAGCATGATCATGCCGGCGCAGGAGCCGTAGACCGGCATGCCGCCGGCGATCCGCTTGTCGATCGGCTCGCGCATCTCGAAGATGTCGGCGAGCTTGCTCATGGTGGTCGACTCGCCGCCCGGGACCACCAGGCCGTCGACCGCGTCCAGCTCGGCCGGGCGGCGCACCGGACGGGCGTCCGCGCCGGCACCGGCCAGGGCGGCGAGGTGCTCGCGCACGTCGCCCTGGAGGGCGAGCACACCGATGACGGGTGCGGTCACTCCGCGCTCCTTCCGCTCGTCGGACGGGACCCGGGCCGGGCCCCGTCCGGTCGCCGTCACCAGCCGCGCTCGGCCAGGCGGTGGGGCTGCGGGATCTCGTCGACGTTGATGCCGACCATCGCCTCGCCCAGGCCGCGGGAGACCTTGGCCAGCACGTCCGGGTCGTCGTGGAAGGTGGTGGCCTTCACGATCGCGGCGGCGCGCTGGGCCGGGTTGCCCGACTTGAAGATGCCCGAGCCGACGAAGACGCCCTCGGCGCCGAGCTGCATCATCATGGCCGCGTCGGCCGGGGTGGCGATGCCGCCCGCGGTGAACAGCACGACCGGCAGCTTGCCGGTCTCGGCGATCTCCTTGACCAGCTCGTACGGCGCCTGCAGCTCCTTGGCGGCCACGAACAGCTCGTCGGCCGGCAGCGACTGGAGCCGGCGGATCTCCTTGCGGATCTTCCGCATGTGGGTGGTGGCGTTGGAGACGTCGCCGGTGCCGGCCTCGCCCTTCGAGCGGATCATGGCGGCGCCCTCGGTGATCCGGCGCAGCGCCTCGCCCAGGTTGGTCGCGCCGCAGACGAAGGGGACGGTGAACGCCCACTTGTCGATGTGGTTCTCGTAGTCGGCCGGGGTCAGCACCTCGGACTCGTCGACGTAGTCGACACCGAGGGCCTGGAGGACCTGCGCCTCGACGAAGTGGCCGATCCGGGCCTTGGCCATGACGGGGATCGACACGGCGTTGATGATGCCGTCGATCATGTCCGGGTCGCTCATCCGGGAGACGCCGCCCTGGGCGCGGATGTCGGCGGGCACCCGCTCCAGCGCCATGACGGCGACGGCGCCGGCGTCCTCGGCGATCTTGGCCTGCTCGGGGGTGACCACGTCCATGATCACGCCGCCCTTGAGCATCTCGGCCATGCCCCGCTTGACGCGGGCGGTGCCGACGACCGGGTTGGCGTTGGTGTTCGGGGAGGTGGATTCGGGCACGGGTCATCGCTCCTTGGACGTGCTCGGGGGGTGGCTGCGCACAGGCTACGACGGTGTCAACGCCGGTCCGACAGCCAATCAGACCCCCGGTGGCCTGCTCTGTGGTCGGCGTCACCGGGGCTCGGGCCGCCGCCCGGCTCAGCCCGTGGTGACGTCCGCCTTCGAAGTGAGCGTCGGGTCGTCGACGTCGAAGTAGCGGGGCCACTCCCGCCCGCGTCCCATCCGCAGCAGGCGTACCAGCGGGCGGCCGCGGGCCGCCCGGGCGTCGCGGACCAGGTCGGTGTGCACCTGCCGGGCCAGGGCCAGCCGCCGGCTCGCCGCGATCACCGCCTCGCAGGCCGGGTCCGCCGGGTCCAGCTCCACCGTGCGCAGCTGCCGCGTGAGGTCGTTCTCCGCGGCCTCCCGCTCCTCGCCGACGGCGTCCAGGGCGATCCGGGCGGCCGAGTACAGCTCGACGCCGTAGCGCTGCTCGGCCAGCACCGCGGCGGCGGCCGCGCGGCGCAGCAGGTGCGCGTCGAGCGCCCGGGCCGCCGACTCGGCGCGGGCCTGCAGCCGCTCGACCCGGCCGGCGGTCCAGATCAGGTACGCCGAGACCAGCCCGAGCGCCAGCGCCCCGCCCACCACCCACCACATGCCCGGCATCGTAGTGCTGCCCCTCATCCCGCCCGGCCGGCGCGGGCACCGGTCGACGCGCTCGTCACAGCGGCCGCACCGGCCACCGGATTCAGCCCAGCCCCACCCATTCCTGGTCCATGACCCGACCGTCGGTGGCCTCGATCGCCGCTGCGTATACCTCCAGAACGCGCCGGGCAACCACGGGCCAGTCGAAATTCGCCACCACCTGGTCGCCGGCGGCGGTCAGCCCGGCCCGCTGCCCCGCGTCGTCGAGCAGTTCGCTCAGGGCGCCGCGCAGCGCCGCCGCGTCCCCGGTCGGGAAGAGCCGGCCGGCCCGCCCGCCGTCCAGCACCCGGCGGAACGCGTCCAGGTCGCTGGCCACCACGGTGGTGCCGGCGGCCAGCGCCTCGGTGAGGATCATCCCGAAGGACTCCCCGCCGGTGTTCGGTGCGACGTAGAGGTGCAGGCTGCGCAGCATGCGAGGTTTGTCGGCCTCGGAGACCATGCCGAGGAAGGTGACCCGGTCCCGCAGCTCGGCCGGGAACTGCCCGTACAGGTCCTCGGCGTCGCCCGGCCCGGCGACCAGCAGGCGCAGGCCCGGCCGGTGCGGGGCGAGCGCGACGAAGGCGTCCCGCAGGATCGGGAAGCCCTTGCGCGGCTCGGTGAACCGGCCGAGGAAGCCGAGCGTCCCGCCGGTGCCCGGCGCGCACTCCCCCGGCCAGCCGGGCAGCGGCTCGACACCGGCGAACTTCGCCACCGCCACCCCGTTGGGGATCTCCACGGCGCCGCCGTCCATGTGCTCCACCTGGACCTTGCGGGCCAGCGCGCTCACCGCGATCCGGGCGGTGAGCCGCTCCAGCAGGATCTGGAGCACCCCCTGCGCGGCGGAGAGCACGCGCGACCGGGTCATCGCGGTGTGGAAGGTGGCCACCACCGGGCCCCGGGCGCAGAGCACGGCGAGCATCGACAGGCTGGGGGTGAGCGGCTCGTGCACGTGCAGCACGTCGAAGTCGCCCCGGGTGATCCAGCGCCGCACCCGGGCCGTGGAGACCGGGCCGAAGGCGATCCGGGCCACCGAGCCGTTGTACGGCAGCGGCACGGCCCGGCCGGCCGACACCACGTACGGCGGCAGCGCCGCGTCCTCGTCGGCCGGGGCCAGCACGCTCACCTCGTGGCCGAGCCCGAGCAACGCCTCGGCCAGGTCCATGACGTGGTTCTGCACCCCGCCGGGGACGTCGAAGGAGTACGGGCACACGATGCCGATCCGCATTGCGCCCCGCTCCCTCAGATCGTCCCGGTGGTGGCCGGCGGCTGCGACATGGTGCCGGCGGTGCGCTGGTCCAGCCACATCCGCTGCAACATGTGCCAGTCTTCCGGATGCCGGGCGATGCCCGCCGCCAGACCGTCGGCAATCCGCTGGGTCACCGCGCGCACCCGGGCGTTCAGCGGGGCGCTGTCCTCCGCGGGCAGCTCCAGGGGGCCCTCGATGGCGGCGCGGGCGCCGTCCGGCTCGTACCACAGCGAGGCCACGTAGAGCGGCGCGCCGGTGCGGATGGCCAGCAGCGCCGGGCCGGGCGGCATCCGGGTGGGGCCGCCGAAGAACTCCACGTCCACGCCCCGGGCGGAGAGGTCCCGGTCGGCGAGCAGCGGCACCACGGCACCCGCCTGCAGCCGGTCCACCAGCACGTCGAACGCCGGCCGGTCACCCCCGGAGGTGGGCAGGATCTCCATGCCGAGGCTCTGCCGGAAGGCGAGGAAGCGCTTGTAGAGGCCCTCCCGCTTGAGCCGCTCGGCGACCGTGGTGATCGGCCAGCCGTTGGCCGCCACCCAGGCGCCGGCGGCGTCCCAGTTGCCGGCGTGCGGCAGCGCGACCACGGCCCCCCGGCCGGCCGCCACGTCGGCGGCGAGCTTCTCCTGGCCGTCGAGGTGGAACCCGGCGAGGATCTGCTGCCGGCTCAGGCTCGGCAGGCGGAACGCCTCCAGCCAGTACCGGGCGTACGACCGCAGGCCGTCGCGGACCAGCCGCTCCAGCTCCGCCTCGGGCAGGTCGGGGCCGACCACCCGGCGCAGGTTGGCGCGCAGCCGCCGCGTACCCCGGCCGTTGCCGCGGTGGGCGCGGTCGGCGCCCGCCCGGAAGGCGGCGGCGACCACGGGCCGGGGCAGCGCGCGGACCAGCCGCCAGCCGGCGACGTAGCCCGCCTCGGTGAGGTTCACTCCCGGCCGACCAGCTGCGCCTGCCGGTACACGTGGGCCATCCGCTGCCCGACCGTGAAGATCGAGACGGCGGCGAGCAGCCAGAGGGCGATCTCCAGGGCCGGGTCGACGCCGAGGCCGGTGAGGAGGCCGCCCACCCCGACGATCAGCAGCCGCTCCGTGCGCTCGGCGATGCCCACGTTGCAGGTCATCCCGAGCCCCTCGGCGCGCGCCTTGACGTAGGAGACCAGGCCGCCCGCGGCCAGGCAGAGCAGCGCGGCGGCCACCGCCGAGTAGTCGTGCTCGGTGGCCAGCCAGTAGGCGACCGCGCCGAAGACCGCGCTGTCGGCGATCCGGTCCATGCTCGAGTCGAGGAAGGCCCCGAACCGGGTGGAGCCGCCGCTCATCCGGGCCATCGTGCCGTCGAGGAGGTCGGTGAGCGCGAAGACCGTGACGATCAGCGCGCCGGCGACCAGATGACCGCGGGCGCCGAAGCCCAGGGCGCCGACGAGCACGCCGAGGGTTCCGGTCACGGTGACCGCGTTGGGGGACACACCGGCGCGGAGCAGGCCGCGCGCGACCGGCTCCACGACGCGGGTCATCCCCGCGCGGGCCGTCACTTGGAAGATCTTCGCCATGGCGGTCCCACGATAACGGCCGGCAGCGGTCGGGGACACAGCCGGTCGTCCCGACCCGCCTGGCGCTCTTGTGTCGGCCCGGTTGCCGGTGTGAGATCGAGCGTGGGAGGTGAGCCAGCTCACCGGACCACCCGTCCGCCTACCCGTCGTCCAGGAGATCACCGGAAGATATCGCCGCGGTGCCCGCCCCGGGCCGCTTCCCGTCGCGCGCGGCGGTCGCCACCACCACCGGTTGAGGGAGGTGCGCCGCGATGGCGCAGAAGAATCAGGAGAAGGGTGTCACCGGCGGCGCGCCGGTGGTGACCGAGCCCGGCAGGGTTCGCAACGTGGTGCTCGTCGGGCACTCCGGAGCGGGCAAGACCACCCTGGTCGAGGCGCTGCTCGCGGCCAGCGGCACGATCGGCCGGGCCGGCAGCGTCACCGAGGGCACCACCGTCTGCGACCACGATCCCGCCGCCGTGCGCCAGCAGCGCTCGGTGAGCCTGGCCTGCGCCCCGCTGCTGCACCGCGACGTCAAGGTCAACCTCCTGGACACCCCCGGGTACGGCGACTTCGTCGGCGAGCTGCGCGCCGGGCTGCGGGCCGCCGACGCGGCGCTGTTCGTGGTCTCCGCCGTCGACGGCATGGACGCCGCCACCGCCGCCCTCTGGGAGGAGTGCGCCGCGGTGGACATGCCCCGCGCCGTGGCGGTGACCCGGCTGGACCACCCGCGCGCCGACTTCGACGAGGCGGTGGCCCTCTGCCAGCGGGTCTTCGGCGACAACGTGCTCCCCCTCTACCTGCCGATGCTGGGCGACGACGGCGAGTCGGTCGCCGGCCTCATGGGGCTGATCACGCGGCGGGTCTTCGACTACTCCGCGGGCCTGCCGGCGGCGGTGCGCGAGCCGGACCCGGAGCACCTGCCGGCCATCCTGGAGTCCCGCAACGAGCTGATCGAGGGCGTCATCGCCGAGAGCGAGGACGAGACCCTCATGGACCGCTACCTCGGCGGCGAGGAGATCGACACCGAGGTGCTCATCACCGACCTGGAGACGGCGGTGGCCCGCGGCCACTTCTACCCGGTGGTGCCGGTCTGCGCGGAGACCGGCGTCGGGCTGGACGCGCTGCTGGACGGCCTCGTGGCGGCGTTCCCGTCACCGCTGGAGCACGAGCTGCCCGCGGTCACCGGGGTGGACGGCTCCCCCCGGCCCCCGCTGGCCTGCGACCCCGAAGGCCCGCTGGTCGCCGAGGTGGTCAAGACGACGGTGGACCGGCACGTCGGGCGGGTCTCCCTGGTCCGCGTCTTCTCGGGCACGCTCCGCCCGGACCAGGTGGTCCACGTGTCCGGTCACGGCATGGCCGAGCGCGGTCACCCCGACCACGACGCCGACGAGCGGGTCGGCCACATCTACAGCCCGCTGGGCGCGACGCTGCGGGAGGTGCCCACCGCGGTGGCCGGTGACATCTGCGCGATCACCAAGTCGGGCAGCGCGGAGACCGGCGACACGATCTCCGCCAAGGAGGAGCCGCTGCTCGTCGCCCCGTGGGAGATGCCGGAGCCGCTGCTGCCGGTGGCCATCGTGGCGAAGAGCCGGGCCGACGAGGACGCCCTGGCCCGCAACCTGGCCCGGCTGGTCGCCGGCGACCCGACGCTGCGGCTGGACCGCAACGCCGAGACCCACCAGCTGGTGCTCTGGTGCATGGGCGAGGCGCACGCCGACGTGGTGCTCGACCGGCTGCGCGCCGGCGGGGTGGAGCTGGAGACCGAGCCGGTCCGGGTGGAGCTGCGCGAGACGTTCACGGTCGCCGCCAAGGGCCACGGCCGGCACGTCAAGCAGTCCGGCGGCCACGGCCAGTACGCGGTCTGCGACATCGAGGTGACGCCGCTGCCCCGGGGCGCCGGCTTCGAGTTCGTGGACAAGGTGGTCGGCGGCGCGGTGCCGCACAACTACATCCCCTCGGTGGAGAAGGGTGTCCGGGCCCAGATGGAACGCGGCCTGGTCGGCGGCTACCCGGTGGTGGACCTGCGGGTGACCCTGTTCGACGGCAAGGCGCACAGCGTCGACTCCTCCGACGCGGCGTTCCAGACCGCGGGCGCGCTCGCCCTGCGGGACGCCGCCGAGAAGGGACAGCCGACGCTGCTGGAGCCCGTCGACGAGGTGACCGTGCGGGTGCCCGACGCGTCGGTGGGCGCCGTGATGGGCGACCTGTCCGGCCGGCGCGGCCGGGTGCTCGGCACCGAGCCCGACCCGGACGCCGAGGGTCGCACCCTGGTCCGCGCCGAGGTCCCCGCCACCGAACTGCTCCGGTACGCGGTCGAGCTGCGCTCGATGACCGCCGGCACCGGCACCTTCCGCCGCGAGTTCGCCCGCTACGAACCGATGCCCGCCCACCTCGCCGAGCAGGTCCGCAAGGAGGCCGGCGGGCGATCCTGACCACGCCACCACCCGGGCCGCCCGGGCCCGTCCCGGTCCGATCCGGGTGGGCGGCGGGTGCGGCGGGGCGGGCGGGTCAGGGGCGGGCGGCGGGGACGGGCGGCATCGGCCAGTGCGGGCGGTCGGCGTCGCGCAGGGCGGCCGCGCGCAGGGCCGCGAGCTGGCGCTCCACCTCGGCGAACTGGTCGGGGGCGAGCGGGCCGCGGTCCAGCGCGGCGGCGTTTTCCTCCACCTGCGCGACGGTGCGGGCGCCGGGGATCGGCACGGCCCGGCCGCTGCGCGCCCAGATCCAGCCGAGCGCGCCCTGGGCCAGGGTCCGGCCGTCGGCGGTCAGCGCGCCGCGGACGGCGGCGACCCGGCGCAGCCACTCCGGGGCGGGCCGGCCGCTGCGGAACCACTCCAGCCAGGTCGGCGCGGTGCCGCGCACGTCGTCGCGGGGCAGCGTGGACTCCGGGGTGTACTTGCCGGTGAGCAGCCCCATCCCGAGCGGCCCCCGGGCCAGGCTGGCCAGGTCGTGCTTCTCGCAGACGGCCAGCATGGCCGGGGCGTCCCGGAGCACCGACAGGCCGTGCTGCACGGCGGCGGCGCCCCGGGCGACCTGGGCGAAGGCGGCCGCCCGGTCGGCCCGGTCGGTGCTCCAGCCGTACGCCCGGACGAGGCCCTCGGCGACCAGGTCCTCACACGTGCCGATCAGCGCCTCGGCGCGGGGCAGCGGCAGGTCGGCGAGGTGCAGCTGGTAGAGGTCGATGCGGTCGGTGTCCAGTCGGCGCAGCGAGTCGACCACGGCCCGCCGCAGGTACTCCGGTGAGGCGTCCTCCCCGGTGGCCTGCCGCGCCCGCTCGTCGAAGGTGTAGCCCCACTTGGTGGCGATCACCGCCTCGTCGCGCCGGCCGGCGAGGGCCCGGCCGAGGATCCGCTCACCGTGCCCCGCGCCGTAGGTGTCGGCGGTGTCGAAGAGCGTCACCCCGAGGTCGAGGGCGCGGCGGACGGCCCGGATCGACTCCGCGTCGTCCACGACGCCCCAGCCCAGCGGCCGGGCACCCTCGGCCCACGGGCCGCCGATCGCCCAGCAGCCCATGCCGAGGGCGCTGACCGCGATGCCGCTGCGGCCCAACGGCCGCGTGCTGACTGCCATCGCCGCATCCTGCCACCTTCCCGGGACCCGTGGGCCGCTTCCTCACCCCGGGTGCCCGGCCGGCCGGCGGACGGTCAGCGGGCGTACGCCAGCAGCACCGGGTCGGCCTGTCCGGCCCAGGCGCCGGTCAACCGGGCCGGCGCCGGGGCGTCGGCCGGAGCCGGCCGGCGGACCAGGGCCAGCTCGACGTCGCCGGCCCGGATCAGCGTCGGGTCGCCGTCGACCACCTCGTCGACGGCGCCGAGCGCCGGCGCGGCGCCGGTCCGGGTGCCGGCCAGGGTCATGTTCGGGGCGCGCACCTCGCGCCGGCCGTCGACCTCGAAGTACTCCTCCGCCTGGCCGGCGTCGGCCAGGACGGCGGCGGCCAGGGCCGGCGCGTAGACCGGGTCGCCGCAGGCGTCGTACACCCAGCGCGGGCCGAGCGCGGAGTGGTCGGTGGTGCCGACCAGCCACCGGTCGGCGCCGGCCAGCGGCGCTCCGCGGTAGGTCAGCGGCACCTGGAGGACCGGCCCGTCGCCGGCCCGGACCAGCATGGTCTCGATGCCGACCTCGCCGGCCGGGTCGTCGAACCGGTAGGTCGCCACGCGGGTGACCTCGGCGCCGGGGGTGCCGGCGAACCAGGGCCGGCCGGGCAGCCAGGCGGCGAGCAGGTCGAGCTTCGAGGGGCGCAGTTCCGCGCGGTGCAGCAGGGCCATGCCCAAGATCGTACTGTCGGAGCCGGACCGGGGTCGCCCCCGGCCGTCAGGCCGGCCAGGCCTTGGCGAACAGGTCCCGGGTGTCGGCGAGGAGTTGCGGCAGCACCTTGGTGCGGCCGATCACCGGCATGAAGTTCGCGTCGCCGCCCCAGCGCGGCACCACGTGCTGGTGCAGGTGCGCGGCGATGCCCGCGCCGGCCACGCCGCCCTGGTTCATGCCCAGGTTGAACCCGTGCGCGCTGGAGACGTGCCGGACCACCCGCATCGCGTCCTTGGTGAACGCGGCCAGCTCGGCGGTCTCCGGCGCGTCCAGCTCGGTGTAGTCCGCCACGTGCCGGTAGGGGCACACCAGCAGGTGTCCCGGGTTGTAGGGGTAGAGGTTGAGCACGGCGAAGACGTGCTCGCCCCGGGCCACCACCAGGCTCTCGTCCGGCGGCAGGCCGGGGGCGAGGCAGAACGGGCAGCCGGTCGGCTTCTCGTACCCGCCCTCGGGCCGGTCCTCGCCCGAGATGTAGGTCATCCGGTGCGGCGTCCAGAGCCGCTCCAGCCCGTCCGCCAGACCGTTGTCGCCGCCGCTGCCGGCGCCGTCGAAGTGCCGTTCCGCCCCAGTCACACGCCGATCCTACGGTCACCGCGCCGGACCCCACCCGTCCGGACCAGCCGGGCGGGTGGGATCGCGACGGGCGGCTCAGGTGTTGGGCGTGCCCTCCGCCGACGGGCCGGAGTTGGTGCGGGACTTGACGACCTCCCGCACGTGGGCCACCGCCTCCTCGATCGGCACGCCGTTGCGCTGCGACCCGTCCCGGTAGCGGAAGGAGACCGTGCCGGCGGCCACGTCGTCGTCCCCGGCGATCACCATGAACGGGATCTTCTGCTGCTGGGCGTTGCGGATCTTCTTCTGCATCCGGTCGTCACCCGCGTCGACGTCGGCCCGGATGCCCTGCTTGCGCAGCGTGGTGACGAAGTCCTGGAGGTAGTCGGTGTGGTCCTCGCGGATCGGGATGCCGACCACCTGCACCGGGGCGAGCCAGGCCGGGAACGCGCCCGCGTAGTGCTCGGTGAGCACGCCGATGAACCGCTCGATCGACCCGAACTTGGCGCAGTGGATCATCACGGGCTGCTGCCGCGTGCCGTCGGCCGCCTGGTACTCCAGCCCGAAGCCCTTCGGCTGGTTGAAGTCGTACTGGATGGTCGACAGCTGCCAGGTGCGGCCGATGGCGTCCTTGGCCTGCACGGAGATCTTCGGGCCGTAGAAGGCCGCGCCGCCCGGGTCCGGCACCAGGTCGAGCCCGGTCTCCACCGCGCACTGCTCCAGCACGGCGGTGGCCGTGGCCCAGTCCTCGTCCGACCCGACGAACTTGTCCAGCCGGGCCTCGTCGCGGGTGGACAGCTCCAGGTAGAAGTCGTCGATGCCGAAGTCCTTGAGCAGGCTCAGCACGAAGTTGAGCAGGTGCTTGATCTCGGCCGGCGCCTGCTCCCGCGTGCAGTAGGAGTGCGAGTCGTCCTGGGTCAGGCCGCGGACCCGGGTCAGCCCGTGGACCACGCCCGACTTCTCGTACCGGTAGACCGACCCGAACTCGAACAGCCGCATCGGCAGCTCACGGTAGGACCGCCCGCGCGACCGGTAGATCAGGTTGTGCATGGGGCAGTTCATGGCCTTGAGGTAGTAGTCCGCGCCCTCGAGCTCCATGGGCGGGTACATCCCGTCGGCGTAGTACGGCAGGTGCCCGGAGGTGTGGAACAGGCCCTCCTTCGAGATGTGCGGGGTCCCGACGTACTGGAAGCCCTCCTCGATGTGGCGGGTGCGGACGTAGTCCTCCATCACCCGCTTGAGCACGCCGCCCTTGGGGTGGAAGACCGCCAGGCCGGAGCCGATCTCGTCGGGGAAGCTGAACAGGTCCAGGTCCGCGCCGAGCTTGCGGTGGTCGCGCCGGGCGGCCTCCTCCAACAGCCGCAGGTACGCCTTCAGCTCGTCCCGGGTCGGCCACGCGGTGCCGTAGACCCGCTGGAGCTGCGGGTTCTTCTCCGAGCCCCGCCAGTAGGCGGCGGCCGAGCGCATCAGCTTGAACGCGCCGATCAGCCGGGTGTTCGGCAGGTGCGGGCCGCGGCACAGGTCCGACCAGCAGACCTTGTCCTCGTTGGCGGCGAGGTTGTCGTAGATGGTCAGCTCGCCGCCGCCCACCTCCATCACCTCGGAGGAGTCCAGCCCCTCGCCCTTGACCTCGATCAGCTCCATCTTGAACGGCTCGGCGGCCAGCTCGCCGCGCGCCTCGTCGAGGCTGCTGAACCGGCGCCGACGGAACCGCTGGCCGGACTTGACGATCTCCTGCATCCGCTTCTCGAGCTTCGCCAGGTCGTCCGGCTGGAACGGCTTGGCCACCTGGAAGTCGTAGTAGAAGCCGTTCTCGATGGGCGGGCCGATGCCGAGCTTGGCCTCGGGGAACACGTCCTGCACGGCCTGGGCCAGCACGTGCGCGGTGGAGTGGCGCAGCACGTTCAGCCCGTCCGGGCTGTCGAGGGCGACCGGCTCGACGGCGATCTCCTCGGCCGGCTTCCAGTCGAGGTCGCGCAGCACGCCCTTGGGGTCGCGGACCACCACGATCGCCTTCGGGCCGCTCATCGGCAGCCCGGCCGCGGCCACCGCGTCGGCCGCCGTCGTCCCGGCGGCGACGACGACGGGGTCGGCCACGACGGGGGTACGGGGTGCGGACACGGTGACTCCTGTCGTCGAACGGGTGCGAATGTGCCGGGTACCGGCTCCTGCGATGCTATCGGTCGCCCGGACCCGCGCCGTCGGCGACGCCGTGCTCCCCCGTCCGAACAGTTCCGTCCCGCGTTGAACCTTTCCGCCGTCCCGCCCGAACTACCGGGTGGGGCCGGAGCCGGTTGCCGGCCGCGTCGACACGGATGGGGACGACCATGACGATGATCCGTCGGGGCCGGTGGTGGGCGGCCGCGCTGCTGGCCGCCACGGTCGGCGAGACGCTGGGCTGGCCCGGCGCCGCGAGCGCCGCCGAGGTGACCCTCACGACCTCACCCGCCCAGGTGCACCAGGGCGACGCCATCGAACTGGCCGTGGTGCTGCCCGAGGAGCGGGCCGGCAGCCGGACCAGCCGGATCGAGCTGCGGATGCCCGTGGACGCCCCGATCGGCGAGGTCTACCCGCTCTCCGTGCCCGACTGGGCACCCACCATCACCACCCGCACCCTGGACCAGCCGGTCGCCGGCATCCACTCCTCCGAGCTGAACCAGGTGACCGACGCGGTGTCCTGGATCCGCGTGCCCGGCACCACCAAGCCGGCCCGGCTCTCGCTCGGCATGGGCCCCATGCCGGCCACCGACAAGCTGACCTTCACGGTGATCCAGACGTACACCGACGGCACCGTGGTCCGCTGGGCCGACCCGCCCGGCGGCGCGCACCCCGCCCCGACGGTCACCCTGCTGCCCCCGGTGGCGGGTGCCGCCGCGCACGCCGGGCACGGCGAGCCGGTCGCCGAGGCCCCGGTCGAGGCGGCCGCCCCGGTACGGGCCGAGGACGACGGACCGAGCGCGGACCTGCTGCTGGGCGGCGGGCTGCTCGCCGGGCTGGCGGGCGGCGCGGCGATCGGCTGGCTGCTCAGCCGCCGCCGGCGCGACACCCTGGCGCTCCCGCCCGACTCCGCCACGCCGACCGACGGCACGCTCGCCCCGGCCGCCGGGGACGACCCTGCCGAACCCCGCCCCACCAGCACCGGCCCGGCGCCCCTGACCCCCACCGCCTCCCGCTGAGCACCGCGGGCGCGAGGCGGCCGGGCGGCACGTCAGGCGGAGGCGGTCAGCCAGGACGGGAGGGGTTCGCGGGCGGCGAGCCAGCCGTCCGGGACCCCGCCCGGGGTGCCGACCCCGGTGTGCGCGGCCACCACGCCGCCGGCGATCGCCGCCGTGGTGTCCACGTCCCCGCCCGCCTCGACGCAGGCGCGGATCGCCGCCGGATAGTCGTGCAGGTGGGTGGCGGCCACCCAGAGCGTGAAGGGAACGGTGTCCTGCGCGGTCACCCGGGAGCCGTTGCCCAGCGCCTCGGCGACCTCGCCGGCCGGGTGGCCGAGCAGCGCGGCGGCCCGGCGTACGCCCCGGTGCACCTCGCCGGCCGAATCGACGGCGCCGGCCACCACGGTGAGCAGCCGGGCCGGCTCGGGGCGGACCCCGTCCAGCCGGGCCCGCGCGGCCAGCGAGGCGGCCACCGCCACGGCGACCGCACCGGCGATCCCCTCCGGGTGCGCGTGGGTCACCTCGGCCGAGGCGCGGGCCTGGTCGGCGGCGCGCCGGGTGGAGTCGGCGTACCAGGCGCCGAGCGGGGCCACCCGCATGGCCGCGCCGTTGCCGCAGGAGCCCTGACCGTCGAACGCGGACGCGGCCGCCACCGGCCACGGCGTGCCGGCGCGGATCACTTCGAGCAGTTCCACGGCGCCGGCGCCGTAACGGCGGGCCGGGTCGTAGTGCGCCGCGAAGGCGAGCGCGAGGGCGTCCCGGTCCACCCGTCCGTGCGCGGCCAGCACGGTGAGCACCGAGCAGGCCATTTCGGTGTCGTCGCTCCACGGCCACGGGCCGTGCGGCAGCGCGTCGGCCCAGGCGGCGGCCGCGCTGCCCGGCACGAAGAACCGCGCGCCGAGGGCGTCGCCGACCGACAGGCCGGCCAGCGCGTCGCGCGCGAGCGTGAGGCGGGTGTCGGGGAAGAGAGTGAACGCCATCGTCGTCCCAGCTTGCCCGGTTCGCAGGAGCGCCGCAACGCGATCAACTTGCCACGCCGAGTACGGTGCTGACGTGGCAACCGTCCTCCTGGTCGAAGACGACCACGTCGTACGCGGTGCGATGTTGCGGTCCCTGACCGACCGGGGGCACGCGGTGCACGCCGTCGGCACGGCGCTGGACGCGCTGCGCCGGGTCGCCGCCGAGACACCCGACCTCGTGGTGCTCGACCTCGGCCTGCCCGACCTGGACGGCTCCGACGCGCTGCGGATGCTGCGCGGCATCACCGACGTGCCGATCATCATCGCGACCGCCCGGGACGACGAGCAGTCGGTGGTCCGGCTGCTGCGTGCGGGCGCCGACGACTACATGGTCAAGCCGTTCACCGGCGCCCACCTGGATGCCCGGATCACCACCGTGCTGCGCCGGGCCGGCCGGGCCAGCCGCACCGTCCAGCCGGCCGTGCACACGGTCGGCGGCCTGCGGGTGGACGTGGGCGAGCGCAGCGCCGTGCTGGACGGCGAACCCCTGGCCCTGACCCGCAAGGAATTCGACCTGCTGGCGTATCTCGCCGCACGTCCCGGCCGGGTAGTGTCCCGGCGGGAACTCTTGGAGGAGGTATGGCGGCAGCCCTCGGTCGGCGAGGACCAGACCATCGACGTTCACCTCTACTGGCTCCGCCGCAAAATGGGCGAGTCCGCGGCGAAGCCGCGTTACCTGCGCACCGTGCGGGGGGTCGGCTTCCGGCTGGTGGCGCCGGACTGAGGCACTCGCTGGCCTGGCTCACGGCCGGCATGTGCAGCCTCGTGGCGCTCGCCTTCCTGATCCCGCTCGGGATCACCCTGTCCGACCAGGCGCGGGAGGAGAAGCTGGCCGACGCGGCCCGGCGCAGCGCGCTGGTCACCGGGGCGCTCGCGGTCAGCACCGACCCGGAGATCGTCCGCCGGGCCGTGGCGGCCAGCGGCGACGACCCGGCGCTGCGGCCCGTCGTACACGGGATCGGGGTCGACGAGGGCGCGGGCCGTGCCGACGCGGCGGCGCTGGAACGGGCCGCCGCCGAGCGGCGTTCGGTGGTCAGCGACGTGCCCGGCGGCGTCCTCCGGCTGGACCCGGTGGTGCTCGGCGACCGCGTCGCCGTGGTGGAGGTCTTCGTACCGGACGAGGTGCTCGACGCCGGCGGCGGCGGGCGGTGGCTGCTGCTGCTCGCGGTGGCGCTGGCGCTGGTCGGCGCCGCGGTGATCGTGGTGGACCGGGTGGCCGCCCGGGCCGTCGACGCGACCGGCGAGCTGGTGAAGGCGGCCCTCGCGGTCGGCGACGGCGAGCTGGGCGTCCGGGTCGAGCCGACCGGGCCGCGGGAGCTGGCCGAGGCCGGGCACGCGTTCAACCGGATGGCGGAACGGCTGGTCGCGCTCCGCGCCGACGAGCGGGAACTCGTGGCCGACCTGTCGCACCGGCTGCGGACGCCGCTGACCGCGCTGCGCCTGGACGCCGAGGCGCTGGAGTCCGACGACACCAGCATCGGCACGTTCAGCGAGGCGGAGCTGGACCGCCGCCGGGGCATCCGGCGGATCCGGCAGGCCATCGTGACCCTGGAGGGCGAGGTCGACCAGCTGATCACGACCACCCGCAAGGCGGTCAGCCAGGAGACCGGGCCGGCGACCTGCGACGTCAGCGAGGTGGTCCGGGACCGGATGGTCTTCTGGTCGGCCCTCGCCGGCGACCAGAACCGGCCGCACCGGGTGGTGGGCGCGCAGCTGCGGATCCCGGCGCCGGTGCCCCGGGCCGAGCTGGCCGCCGCGCTGGACGCGGTCATCGGCAACGTCTTCCGCTACACCCCGCAGGGCACGGCGTTCGAGGTGGCGGTGAGCCGGCGCGACGGCTGGGTGGCGATCCGGATCGACGACGCCGGCCCGGGGATCACCGACCCGGACCGGGCGCTGCGCCGGGGCGCCAGCGACCAGGGCTCCACGGGCCTGGGGCTGGACATCGCCAAGCGGGTCGCGTTGCAGGCGAACGGTTCGGTGAGCATCGACCGGGCCCGGCTGGGCGGGGCCAGCGTGGTGATGCTGCTGGCCGATCCGGAGGCGACGCCCCGGCAGGTCAACCGGTTCGGCCTGGTCGGCCGGATGGCCCGCGACGCCCGGGAGCCGCGGGCCGGCCGGCGCTGGCCGCGCCCGCGCTGAACCGGTGGCTGTGGGCCGCCGCAAGTCTTCCTTAGGTGTCGGTTAACGACGGCCACGACGCCGGGTCGGGCTGTCAGGATCAGGACCGAACCCATCAGTTCCGCCGCCCGGGGACGCCCCGTAACACCTCCGGTCGGCGGAGCAGTGCGCGCGGCGGGAGTTCGGTCCCCCCACACCTCGCTCCCGCCGCGCGCCGCTTCTCCCGTCGAGCCGCACCCCGGGCGTGAGGTGACCGTGATGACGCCGACCGTCAGCCGCCTGCTCCGCTGGGCCGCCGTGATCGGCCTCGGCGTCGCCCTCACGCTCGCCGCCTGGCAGGACCCGGTGCACGCGGACGGCCCCGGCCGGTCCGCCGACGAGCTGCCCGGTGCCGCGGTCGCCCTGGCCGCGGTGGTGGGGTTCGGGCTGGCCCTGGCCGGGCGGCGCCGGCCGCTGCGGGTGTCCCGGCGGCCGGTGCCGTCCCGTCCGCTCAGCGCGTCGCGGCCGCCAGGTACGCGTCGATCTCGCCGCTGATCCGGGCCTGCTCCCCCGGCTCCAGGAACGCGGCCGTCACCGCGTCGCGGGCCAGCGCGGCCACCCCGGCCGGGTCGAGGCGCAGCAGCCGGGCGGCCACCGCGTACTCGTCGTTGAGCGTGGTGCCGAACATCGGCGGGTCGTCGGAGTTGACGGTGACCAGCACGCCGGCCTCGACGAGCTGCGGCAGCGGGTGCTCCTCGATGGTCGCCACGGCCCGGGTCCGCACGTTGGAGGTGGGGCACACCTCCAGCGGGATCCGCCGCTCGGCCAGGTGGGCGAGCAACGCCGGGTCGAGGGCGGCGGAGATGCCGTGCCCGATGCGCTCGGCGCCCAGCTCGCGCAGCGCGTCCCAGACGGTCTCCGGGCCGGTGGTCTCGCCGGCGTGCGGCACCGATCGCAGGCCGGCCGCCCGGGCCTGGTCGAAGTACGGCTTGAACTGCGGCCGCGGCACCCCGATCTCCGGGCCGCCCAGGCCGAAGCTGATCAGCCCGTCGGGCCGCTCGTCGAGGGCGATCCGCAGGGTCTGCTCGGCGGCCGGCAGCCCGGCCTCGCCGGGGATGTCGAAGCACCAGCGCAGCGCGATGCCGAAGTCTGCCTCGGCCCGCTTGCGGGCGTCCTCGATCGCCTCGCAGAAGGCCGGCGCCGGGATCCCCCGGTGCACGTGGGAGTACGGCGTGACGGTCAGCTCGGCGTACCGGACCTGCTGGCGGGCCAGCTCCCGGGCCACCTCGTGGGTGAGCAGCCAGACGTCGTCGGCGTCCCGGATGAGGTCCACCACGCTCAGGTAGACCTCGATGAAGTGGGCGAAGTCGCGGAACGCGAAGTAGTCGGCGAGCGCCTCCGGGTCGGCCGGGACGGGGGTGCGCCCCTCGTGCCGGGCGGCCAGCTCGGCCACGATCCGGGGCGAGGCGGAGCCGACGTGGTGCACGTGCAGCTCCACCTTGGGCAGTCCGGCGATGAAGGTGGGCAGGTCGGTCACAGGTTCTCCTCTGCGCGGGCGCCGGTGCGGGCCACCACGAAGATCCGGCGGAACGGGAAGTACACCTGACCCTGCCGCACCGGGTACGCCCCGGCGAGGCGTACCCCCAGCTCGGCGCGGAAGTCGGCCCAGCCGGCGGCGTCGAGCGCGGCGCGGACCGGGCGCAGCGCCGTCCCCTCCATCCAGCTCAGCACCGGGTGGTCGCCGCCGGCGGCCGGGAGCAGGTGCACGTAGGTAGTCTCCCAGGCGTCCACGGCGCAGCCGGCACCGACCAGCAGCGCGGCGTAGTCGACCGGGTCCTCGACGGGCGCCTCGCGCAGCAGCGGGGCGAGGGTGTCCCGCCACCGGTCCCGCCCGGCGACCTCCCGCAGCGCCCGGTGCGACGGGGCGGCGAAGTTCCCCGGCACCTGGAACGCCAGCCAGGCGCCGGCCGGCAGGGTGGCGGCCCAGCGGGTGAGCAGTTCCTGATGGCCGGGCACCCACTGGAGCACCGCGTTGCAGACGACCACGTCGACGTCGGGCTCCGGATGCCAGGACCGCACGTCGCCGACCGAGAAGGAGACCGGCTCGGCCAGGACGCCGGTCCCGGCCAGGCTGCGGACCCGGGCCAGGGCGCGGGCCCGTGCGATCATCTCGGCGGAGGAGTCCAGGCCGGCGATCCGGCTGTCCGGCCAGCGGCCGGCGAGGCTCGTGGTCAGGGTGCCCGGGCCGCAGCCGAGGTCGACGACCGCGCGGGGCCGCTCCGCCGGGACCCGGGCCAGCAGGTCGTGGAAGGGGCGGGAGCGCTCGTCGCCGTAGCGCAGGTAGGTGCTCGGGTCCCACATGACAGCCTCCAAACCGTACGTACGTCTTGCTAGACGGTACGGCCCGGCGGGCGTCCCGGCAAGCGGCTCACTAGGCTCGACCGGGTGGAACAGCGCAGCTTCGACCGGCTCGGCCGGCACGTCGGCATCATCGGACTCGGCGCCTGGCAGCTCGGCGCGGACTGGGGCGAGGTCAGCGAGAGCACCGCCCTCGACGTCCTGGGCGCCGCCGTCGACGCCGGGGTCACCTTCCTGGACACCGCCGACGTGTACGGCGACGGCCGCAGCGAGCAGCTCATCGGCCGGTTCCTGCGCGCGCGCCCCGGGCACGGGCTGACCGTGGCCACCAAGATGGGCCGGCGGGTGCCGCAGACGCCGGAGGCGTACACCCTGGACAACTTCCGGACCTGGACCGACCGGTCCCGGGCCAACCTCGGCGTGGACACCCTCGACCTGGTGCAGCTGCACTGCCCGCCCACCGCGGTCTTCGCCGACGACCGGGTCTTCGACGCCCTGGACACCCTGGTCGCCGAGGAACGGATCGCCGGGTACGGGGTCAGCGTCGAGACCACCGACCAGGCGCTCACCGCGATCGCCCGGCCGGGCGTGGCCAGCGTGCAGATCATCCTCAACGCGGTGCGGCACAAGCCCCTGGAGCGGGTGCTGCCCGAGGCCGCGAAGGCCGGCGTCGGCATCATCGCCCGGGTGCCGCTGGCCAGCGGCCTGCTCTCCGGCCGGTACGACGAGCACACCACCTTCGCGCCGGACGACCACCGCACCTTCAACCGGCACGGCGAGTCCTTCGACGTCGGCGAGACCTTCTCCGGCGTCGACTACGACCTCGGCCTGTCGGCGGTGCGCCGGCTCGCGCCGCTGGTCGGCGAGGGCCGGACGATGGCCCAGTTCGCGCTCCGCTGGATCCTCGACCAGCCCGGCGTCACCGTGGTCATCCCGGGCGCGCGCACCGCCGAGCAGGCCCGGCGCAACGCCGCCGCGGCCGACCTGCCGCCGCTGACCGAGGTGGAGCTGGCCGCCGTCCGCGCCACCTATGACGAGCTGATCCGCCCGCAGGTGCACGACCGGTGGTGACCCCGGACCGGCGGCCCGTCGGCGCGGCGTCGCCCCGGGCCGGCGGCCGCGGGCATGCTGGAGCCGGGCGTACGTCGGCGGAGGGGGCACGATGAGGGGCTGGTTCCGGCTCACCGTGGGGCTGCTGGCCGTGGTGCTCGGTGCCCTGTGGACCGTGACGGGCCTGGGCCGCGTCGAGGGCAGCGTCCTGACCGGTCACCGGATCTGGGCGGTCGCCGGCCCGGTGCTGGTCCTCATCGGACTCGTCGCGCTGTGGTTCGGGTTGCGGGCCCGGCGCCGGCGCGGCTGAGCCCCGGCGGGTCCACAGTGCGGAAAAGCCCCGCCTCCCGGAAGGGACGCGGGGCTTCTGCACACCGGCCGGCGCGGCCGGTGCTCCGACAGCTCAGATGGGGCGGACCTGCTCGGCCTGCGGACCCTTCTGACCCTGGGCGATCTCGAACTCCACCCGCTGGTTCTCCTCCAGCGTGCGGTAGCCGCTGGACTGGATGGCCGAGAAGTGGACGAACACGTCAGCACCCCCGCCGTCGACGGTGATGAAGCCGAAGCCCTTGTCAGCGTTGAACCACTTCACGGTTCCCTGCGCCATGTGTATCTCCTTCTAAAACTGGCG
Source organism: Micromonospora halotolerans (assembly GCF_032108445.1). Lineage (NCBI taxonomy): Bacteria > Bacillati > Actinomycetota > Actinomycetes > Micromonosporales > Micromonosporaceae > Micromonospora > Micromonospora halotolerans. Next base: position 177,052 of record NZ_CP134876.1, read on the forward strand.
GCCGAGCACGCCGTGCGGCCGATTGGCCGTTTTCGAGCAGCGGCGCCTGAGGCGGCCCCCGGTGAAGGAGACTTCTCTCAACCCACGCGTCTCTCAACAGCGTGAGACAGCAAACCACGTACGCAAAAACTTCGCACAGCCTACCGGACGAAATTCTCCGACATGTGACCTGACGGATGCGGTAGATCCACTGGCCGGGCCGGTCGGGCCGTGCGAAAGGCCCCTGTCCATCGAGGTGGAAAGGGGCCTTTCGTGCGTATGGAATCAGTCGGGCCAGCGGCCGGTGAGCCGGCGTACGCCGACCGCCCCGCCCCGGTCCACGGCGGCCCGGACGACCGCGAAGATGGCCCCCTGCAACGCCGCGGCGGCGAGGATCTCGCCCCAGCGGCGGTCCTCGTCGGTCGCGATGGGCGCCTCGCCGTCGCCGGCCGTCATCTTCCAGACCTGCCGGAAGATGACACCGGCGACGGTGCCGGCGGCTAGACCCATCAGCACCCCGACCGGCTTGTAGACAACCCTGCCGATGCCCTTGCTCACCTGCGCCTCCCACGGACGATCAGCAGCACCACCGCGGTGGCCACCGCGCCGGCCGCGACGGCCGCCCACGGCACCGGGTTGCGCCCGACCGCCCCGCCCTTCTCGTACGCCTGCGCCCGGACCAGCCGGGCCTTCTCCGCCGCCTGCCCGCGCACCCGGGCCACGGTCAGCGCCGCCTGCTTGCGCATCCGCACCTTCGCCTGCTCGGCGGAGTGCCGCACCAGGGCCTTGACGTCGGCCCGGGCGGCGAGCAGTTCCATCGTCTCACCCAACTCCACCCGGGTCCGGCGGATCTCCTCCCGGAGTGCCGCCACGTCCCCGGTTCCGTTGCCGGTCATCCCCGCCTCCCGTCCTTCACCGCGGCGGTGACGGTGTCCACGTCCGCCCGGACGCTGCGGACCGTCGCCTCCGGCACCGGCGGGACGGCACGGCTGACCTGCTTCTTGCCGACCAGCGCCAGGACGCCGGCGAGCAGGAAGAGCGCCACCGCGACGATGAGCGCGGCGAGCCACGCCGGCATGACCAGATCCAGCAGCAGGATCACGGTGGCGACCAGCGCGCCGGCGCCGTAGAGGGCCATCACCCCGCCGCCGCCGAACAGACCGATCCCGATCCCGGCGTGCTTGCCCTTCTGGGTCAGTTCCGCCCGGGCCAGCGCCAGCTCGTCCCGCACCAGGCGGGTGACCTGTTCGGTGGCCCGCTGCACCAGTTCCGCGGTGGACGGCTCCTGCCCGGTCCGGGACGCGCTGCGACTCGCGACGTCAGCCATGCTGTCCTCCTTTCATCATCACCGCGCTGTATGCCCGGAGTCGCCGCCCGTCAATCCTGCGCGGAGCGGCCGGTCGACCCGGCCGCACACCATGTCCTCGCCCGGCCGCCGGGCGGCGGCCGGATCCGGGGCGTGCGCAGCAGGTCCCCCGGAACGGGCCGATCAAACCCGGTCGCGCCCACCTGCCTCCGCTCCACCGGCATCCGGCAGAGGCGCGGGCGGGCCGGGGCCGAGGTCACGAGCGGGGACCCGGGCACGGAACCCCCGGCGCCGCGCGGGGCCGGGGGTTCCGGGGGGTACGGGGTCAGCGGCGGGCGTCGGCGTGGTCCTCGCGGCCGACGAACGCCTCGCTGCGGGCCTCGCCGTCGTCGCTGCCGCCGAAGACCCGCGCGTCGTCGGGGACCTCGGTGTCGGGCCGCCGGCGGGCCGGCCGGCGCGGCTGCACCGCCTGCCAGGGCAGCGGGCCGCCGGTGTCGCCCACCTCGGCGCGCAGCCGGGGCAGCGCGGTCGGGCGCTGGTCGCGCACCCAGGCCACGAGGTGCTCGCGCACGAGGCAGCGCAGGTCCCACAGGCTGCCGGCGTCGGCCGCGCTGACCAGGGCCCGGACCTTGACCATGCCGCCGGTGGCGTCGGTGACCTGGAGTACGCAGACCCGGCCGTCCCAGAGCTCGGTGCCCTCGCAGAGCCGCCGCAGCTCCTCCCGCATGGCCTGCACCGGGATGGCCCAGTCCAGGTCGAACTCGGCGGTGCCGAGCACCGCCGCCTCGGTGCGGGTCCAGTTCTGGAACGGGGTGCTCGTGAAGTAGGAGGTGGGCAGGATCAGCCGGCGGTCGTCCCAGACCTGCACCACCACGTAGCTGAGGGTCAGCTCCTCGATCCGCCCCCACTCCCCCTCGACCACCACCACGTCGTCGAGGCGCACGGCGTCGCTGAAGGCGAGCTGGAGGCCGGCGAAGACGTTGCCCAGCAGGCTCTGCGCGGCCAGCGCGGCGACCACACCGACCACACCGGCGCTGGTCAGCACGCCGGCGCCGATGCCACGGACGGCGGGGAAGGTCATCAGCATCACGCCGAGGGCGAGCACCACGATCACCGCGATGGTGAGCCGGCGCAGCAGCACCACCTGGGTACGCACCCGGCGGGCGTGCCGGTTGTTCGGCACGTCCACCCGGAACCGGGCCAGCGCGGTGTCCTCCGCCACCACCAGGAGCGAGGCCACCAGCCAGGCGGTGGCGGCGATCAGGGCGAGCACCAGGACGTGCAGGACGAGCTGCCGCCACGGGCTGCCCACCGCGTACAGGGTGGTGAAGCGCACGGCGAGCTGCACGGCGAGCACGGTCGCGGCCACCTGGAACGAGCGGTGCGAGTGCTCGGTCAGCTCGGTCATCAGCAGCGAGCGCCGGCCCAGCCGCCGGGTGGCCCGGTGCACCACCTCGACCAGCAACAGCGCGACCGCCGCCGCGGCGAGCGCGGCGACGGCGGTCACGAGGTAGGTCTGCACGGTTCGTTGTCTCCCTCCGCCCGGGCGCGAATCGGGCAAAGGCCCAATGGTGCCCGGACTATCGCGTATCGACCAGGATCACACCCGGCGATACCGCGACTGGAGGAAGCAGTAGAGGCCGAAGGCGGCGATGCCGAGCGCCATGAGCGTGAGCAGCACCGGCCCGTACGACTGGTCGCGGAGGGTACGCAGGGCGGCGTCCAGGCCGCGGGCCTTCTCCGGGTCGTACGTCACGGCGGCGGTCACGATGAGCACACCGGCGATGGCGAAGACGGCGCCCCGGGCCGCGTACCCGGCCATGCCGAGGCGGCGGGCCAGGGTGTGCGTCTTCGGGCTCATCTCGCCGGTCTTCAGGTTGCGCTCGAACTTCTTCTTGAGCCCGTAGATCACCATGCCGATGCCGACCGCGGCGAGCACCAGGCCGGCCAGCCCGACCAGCCACCGGCCGCCCTCGGACGCCATGAGCTTCTCGGTGAACTGCTGCTGCTGGTCGGCGGCGTTGCTGCTGGCGTCCTGGAAGACCTTGATGGCGGTCCAGCCCAGCCAGACGAAGACGATCACGCGGACGACGGAGGCGATCCGCTCGAACAGCTTTTCCTTGCCACGCAGGAAGCGGTGGCCGATGACCGCCTCGAACGCCTGCCAGATCGCCATGGCGAAGAGCCCGACGGCGATGGCGACGAGGAGGAACTTGCCGAGCGGCTGGGCGCCCAGGGTGCGCAGGGCGCCGTTCTGGTTGCCCTCCTCCCCCGACTTGCCGAAGGCGATCTGCACGGCCAGCCAGGCGAAGAGGAGGTGCACGATCCCGTAGCCGATGAAGCCGGCCCGGGTCAACAGTTCGAGCCACCTGCTGTTCGCGGCCTGGGCGGCGGTGGCTCCGGCGTTCCGGGTGAGAGACATGGCGCCTCAATCTCCCGGTGCGAGGTTTTCCAAACGTCGGCCGCCACCGCCCGGCGCGGCGATCAGGCGTTCGGGTCGCGGGCCACCCGCACGACGACCTGCTGGTCGGTGACGCTGTCCAGGGTCACCGAGAAGCCGCCGGCCTGGGCGGCCTGCTGCCCGACGGTGAGCGAGAGCTGCTCCCCGGCCACCTCGACGGTGACCTGGTCGCCCTCGGCCCCGACCAGCTTCGCCTCGACGCCGAGGATGGTGGCGCTGGCGTCGACGCCGCGCTGGAAGGTGACGGTGCAGGCGTCCAGGCCGCAGTCGGTGGAGGCGTTCTCCGAACTGCACCCGGCCAGCAGCGCGGCGCCGAGCGCGAGGCCGGCGAGCAGGCCGGCGGCCCGGCGGGTGGGGGTCAGGGAGGGGGAAACGCGTCGGTTCGTCACCCCGCCAAGGGTACGAGACGACGACCACACCGCCACCCACCGGTTAGGAAGGGCCCCTTTACCCCCACCAGGCGTTAAGAAGGGGCCCTTCCTTGCGCGTTAGGGTCCCGGCATGCCCTTCGACATCGCCCGCACCCGGGCTGCCTACCCCGCCCTGACCGAGGGCTTCGCCCACTTCGACGGCGCCGGCGGCACCCAGACCGCCCGGTCGGTGATCGAGGCGGTCACCGCCGCCATGACCGCCGCCACCGGCAACCGGAGCACCGCGTTCGTCCCGGGCCGGCGGTCGCTGGACCTGGTGGCCGCGGCTCGTGCCGCGGTGGCCGACCTGCTCGGCGCGGAGCCGGGTGGCGTGGTGCTGGGCCCGAGCGCCACGGCGCTGACGTACACCCTGGCCCGGACGCTCGGCGCGGGCTGGCGGCCGGGCGACGAGGTGGTGGTCTCCCGGCTGGACCACGACGCCAACGTCCGGCCGTGGGTGCAGGCGGCCGAGGCCGCCGGGGCCACGGTGCGCTGGGCCGAGTTCGACCCGGCGACGGGCGAGCTGCCCGCCGGCCAGTACGCCGACCTGGTCACCGAGCGCACCCGGCTGGTGGCGGTGACCGCCGGCAGCAACGCGATCGGCACCGTGCCGGACGTGGCGGCGATCGCCAAGACAGCGCACGCGGCGGGCGCGCTGGTCTGCGTGGACGGGGTCCACGCGGTGCCGCACGGCCCCACCGACCTGGCCTCGCTCGGCGCGGACTTCCTGGTGACCAGCGCCTACAAGTGGTCCGGGCCGCACCTGGCCGCGATGGCCGCCGACCCGGCCCGCTGGGCGTCGCTGCGCCCGGCCAAGCTGCTCCCCTCCTCCGACGCGGTCCCGGACCGGTTCGAGTACGGCACCCCGAGCTTCCCGCTGCTGGCCGGCGTGGTCGCGGCGGTGGACCACCTGGCCACCCTGGATCCGGCCGCGACCGGCGACCGCCGGGACCGGGTCCGGGCCGGGCTGGCCGCCGCCCAGGCGCACGAGGAGGCCGTCTTCGAGCGACTGCTCGCCGGGCTGGCCGCCCGCCCCTTCGTCACCGTCTACGGCTCGCCGGCCCGGCGTTGCCCGACGGTGTCGTTCCGGGTGGCCGGGTCGACCCCGGCGGACACCGCGGCGGCGCTGGGCGCGGCCGGCGTCTGCCTCTCCTCCGGCGACTACTACGCCTACGAGTACTTCCGGACGATGGGCCTGCGGGACAGCGGCGGCGCGGTCCGCGCGAGCGTGTACCACTACAACACCGTCGAGGAGGTGGACCGCTTGCTGACCGAACTCGACCGGCTGGCCGCCGCCGGGGAGAGAATGGCCGGGTGAGCTTCCTGGTCGAGGAGAACCCCGCACGGCGCCGCTTCGAGATCCTGGTCGACGACGCGCTGGCCGGCTTCACCGAATACGTGCCGCGCGGTGAGGTGCTGGTCTTCACGCACACCCAGGTGGACGAGCGCTACCAGAACATGGGGGTGGGCTCGGCGCTGATCGGGGGCACGCTGGACCAGATCCGCGAGCGCGGCGGCCGCATCGTGACGCAGTGCGAGTTCATGACCCGGTTCATCCAGCGCCACTCCGAGTACGCCGACCTGGTGGTCGCCGAGCCCTGACCGGGCGCCGGCCGGCTGGGCTCAGCGGGGGCCGGCGAGCAGTTCGGCGGCGGCGAGGGCGGAGGCCCGGGTCGCGCCGTGGGTCGCCACGTGCACCGCCCCGGTGACTAGCTCGGGCACGCCCAGCTCGACCACCACCGCGTCCGGGCGGGCGGTCAGGGCGCGGGACACGGCGTCCCGCATCCAGTCGTGCCGGTGCAGGTCCCGCACCACCAGCACCAGCGGGCGGCCGGCCGCGGCGGCGGCCGGGTCGGCGGGGACCTCGTCCCGGGCGTACCGGGCGGTCGTGGTGCCGGGCGCCAGGTCGGTCAGGGGCGCCGCGATCCCCCACGGGGTCTCCTCGCCGATGGCGATGTTGCGGGGCGGGGCGAACTCCACCACGTGCGCCGGGCCGGCCAGCGGCAGCCCGCCCGCGGCGGCGACCACCCGCAGGGCCCGGCGGGCGGCGGCCAGGCCGACCGCCGAGCCGGCGTCGCCGGGCCGGGCGCCGGACCGGCCGGACCGGGCGGCGACCGTCCAGGCGGCGAGCTGCCCGACCCGCTTCGCCGCCTCGGCCAGCCGCTCCTCGGGCAGCTCGCCCGCGACGACCGCGGCCACGATGGCGTCCCGCAGCTCGCGGGCGTCGGCCTCGGTGGCCCGCTCGCCGCCGACGCAGATCGCGTCGGCCCCGGCGGCGAGCGCGCGGACCGCCGCCCCCGCGAAGCCGTACCGGTCGGCCACGGCCCGCATCTCCACCGCGTCGGTGACCACCACGCCGCCGAAGCCCAGCTCCTCGCGGAGCAGGCGGCCCAGGATGCGCGGGCTGAGGGTGGCCGGCAGCTCCGGGTCCAGGGCGGGCACCAGCAGGTGCCCGGTCATCACCGCCTGCGCCCCGGCCGCCACGGCGGCCCGGAACGGGGCCAGCTCGACGGCGTCCAGCCGGGCCCGGTCGCCACCGATGCGGGGCAGGTCGTGGTGGGAGTCGACCCGGGTGTCGCCGTGCCCGGGGAAGTGCTTGGCGCAGGCCGCGACGCCGCCGGCCTGCAGGCCGCGGACCCAGGCGGCGGTGTGCCGAGCGACGAGGGCCGGGTCGGCGCCGAACGAGCGCACCCCGATCACCGGGTTCTCCGGGTTGGAGTTGACGTCGGCGTCCGGGGCGTAGTTGAGCGTGACGCCGACGCCGGCCAGCTCGGCGCCCAGGTCGCGGGCGACCGCCTCGGTCAGGGCCGGGTCGTCGACCGCGCCGAGGGCCAGGTTGCCCGGCCGGGAACTGCCGCGGACCGACTCGATCCGGGTGACGTCGCCGGCCTCCTCGTCGATGGCCACGATCACGTCGGGCCGCTCGGCGCGCAGGGTCGCGGTCAGCGCGGCGACCTGCTCGTGGTCGACGACGTTGCGGGCGAAGAGGACCACCGACCCGAGCCCCTCGGCGAGCCAGCGGCAGACCCACGGCGGCGGTGTGGTGCCGACGAACCCCGGTTGCAGGACGGCGGCCGCCAGGGCCGCCAGGTCTCCGGTCGCTCCCACGGTCCGCTCACTCATGCGCTGTCGTACCCCCGTCTTCCCCACGGCCCGCCGCCCGGCGGTGCTGACATGGTCACACCGCGTCCCTAAATAGTCAACAATCCTTACTGTTAGCGGCTGGCACCGCCGGCGGGCCCGTGGGAGAGTGCGGACATGCCTCCCGCCCTGCTCGCCGACGCCACCAGCGCCGCGGACATCCCCGGCGTACGCCTGCTCGGCCTGGTGGTCGGCGGCCTGTTCCTGCTGATCGCCATCCGGGCGATGTTCCGCCGCTGACCCGCCGCGTTCGGATCCCGTCTCCCCGGGGTAGGGCTGCCGTTGTCCGTCGCGTGCGCCCGGCACGCGAATCCGGCGAGGGGGAACCATGAAGATCGGTTACTTTCTGTCCAGCGAGGAGTACACCCCGGCGGAGCTGCTGGAACAGGCGCGCGGCGCCGAGCGGGCCGGCTTCGAGGCACTGTGGATCTCCGACCACTACCACCCCTGGGTCGACGCGCAGGGCCAGAGCCCCTTCGTCTGGTCGACCATCGGCGCCCTCAGCCAGGTCTGCCGGCTGCCGGTGACCACCGCGGTCACCTGCCCGACCGTCCGCATCCACCCCGCGGTGATCGCCCAGGCCGCGGCCACCAGCGCGGTGCTGCACGAGGGACGGTTCGTGCTCGGGGTGGGCAGCGGCGAGGCGCTGAACGAGCACATCTTCGGCGACCCGTGGCCGCAGGCCGACGTCCGGCTGGAGATGCTGGAGGAGGCCGTCGAGGTGATCCGGGAGCTGTGGACCGGCGACTTCGTCAACCACCACGGCAAGCACTACACCGTGGAGCACGCCCGGATCTACACCCGCCCCGACACGCCCCCGCCGATCTACGTCTCCGGCTTCGGTGGGAAGTCGATCGAGCTGGCCGCCCGGATCGGCGACGGCTACGTGAGCACCATGCCCGACGCCAACATGGTGCGCCGGTTCCGCGACTCCGGCGGCGGCGACAAGCCCTGCCAGGCCGGGTTCAAGGCCGCGTACGCCGACAGCGAGGACGAGGGCGCGCGGATCGCGTACGAGCGGTGGCCCAACGCCGGCGTGCCGGGCGAGCTGTCCCAGGTGCTCCCGTCACCGCGCCACTTCGAGCAGGCCGCGCAGCTGGTCAAGCCCGAGATGATGAAGGAGTCGTTCGTCTGCGGCCGGGACGCCGACGCCCACCTGGAGATGATCGACAAGTACGCCAAGGCCGGCTTCGACGAGATCTACGTGGCCAACACCGGCCCGCACTGGCAGGGCCTGTTCGACCTCTACCAGCGCGACGTCCTCCCCCGGCTGCGCTGACGTCCGTGCCCCGGCGGCGGTGAGCCGGTGCTCCCTCGGGCTCCGCTCACCGCCCCGCAGGGTACGGATGTGACGGTCGGCGCGGCGCGGTTTCGGCGGTGATCGCCAGGGGTACCTGCGGCCACTGATGAGACTGACCACGCACTCCACGACCCTGCGCCGCGCGGCCAAGAGCCTCTTCGGCTGGACCGCCCTCCGGCCCAACCAGCTGGCCGCCATGCGGGCGGTCATGAAGCGCCGCGACGCCCTGGTGGTGCTGCCCACCGGCGCCGGCAAGTCGGCGATCTACCAGATCCCGGCCAGCCTGATCCCGGGCCCCACGGTGGTCATCTCCCCGCTGCTCGCCCTCCAGCAGGACCAGATCGCCGCGCTGAACGAGCGGCAACGGCCCGAGCTGCGGGCGGTCCGGATCAGCTCCGACGAGAGCGCGGCCCAGCAGGCCGAGGCGATCGAGGAGATCCGGGCGGGTCGCGCCGAGTTCCTGTTCATCACCCCGGAGGCGCTGAGCAACCCGGAGCGGCTGGCCGAGGTCCGCGCGCTCAAGCCGGCGCTCGTGGCGATCGACGAGGCGCACTGCATCTCCGCCTGGGGGCACGACTTCCGCCCGGACTACCTGGCGCTCGGCCACCTCATCGAGGGCATCGGCCGGCCGCCGGTGGTGGCGCTGACCGCCACCGCCTCCCCGCCGGTGCGCGACGACATCGTGGCCCGGCTGCGGCTGCGCGACCCCGAGGTGGTGGTGTCCGGGCTGGACCGGCCCAACCTCTTCCTGGAGGTGGCGCACTGCCCCACCGACGACTACCGGTGGCGGCGGCTGCTCGCCCTGCTCCGCGACGACGAGCGGCCCGGCATCATCTACGTGCCGACCCGGCGGGCGGCCGAGGAACTCGCCCAGCGGCTCACCGAGGCCGGCTTCCCGGCCCAGTACTACCACGGCGGGATGCCGACCGGCGCGCGCAACGAGCTGCACGAGGCCTTCCTCGCCGACCAGGTGCCGATCATGGTGGCGACCTCGGCGTTCGGCATGGGCATCGACAAGCCGAACATCGCCTGGGTGGTGCACATGGCACTGCCCGACTCGCCGGACAGCTACTTCCAGGAGATCGGCCGGGCCGGCCGGGACGGCGCGCCCGCCCGGGTGCTGCTGCTCTGGCGCGCCGAGGACGTCGGTCTCCAGCGCTACTTCAGCGGCGGCCTGCCCGACGAGAACGAGCTGGCCGAGCTCGCCGCCCTGCTGCGCAAGCAGCCCCGCACCAAGAAGGAACTGCGCGAGCTGACCGGCCTCGGGCCGCGCAAGCTCGGCCAGTACTTGTCCCTGCTGGAGCAGGTGGGCGCCGCGGAACCCCGGGCCCGCCAGCGGATCGCCGCCCCCCGGTACGCCCCGGCGGCCGCCGAGTCCGGCCGCGCCGCCCTGGCCGAGGCGGAGCGGCAGCAGACCGTGACCCGGTCGCGGACCGACATGATGCGCGCCTTCGCGGAGACCACGGGCTGCCGGGGGCAGGCGCTGCTGGCGTACTTCGGTGAGCAGATGAGCGAGGTCTGCGGGCACTGCGACAACTGCCACGCCGGCACGAGCGTCGCGTCCGAGGGCGCGGTGGGGCCGTTTCCCGTGCACAGCCAGGTGCGCCACCCCGAGTGGGGCACCGGCCTGGTGCTCAGCTACGAGGAGGACCGGATGACGGTGCTCTTCGACGAGGTGGGCTACAAGACGCTGTCCGTCCGCGTGGTGTCCGAACAGGGCCTACTGGAGCTGGACTAGCCTGACCCGGGCGCCGCGGTGACGGCGCCCGTCGACAACGACGACCACGGCGAAAGGGGCTTGATCGTGATCGAGCAGCCGGCGTACACCGGGTTCGGTTTCTCCGACGAGGAGTGGGGGCTGCTGGTCGGTCTGCCGCAGTCGGTCCTCGCGGCGGCCGCCGCGGCCGAGTCCGACGGCACCCGGCGCACCATGGCCGAGAACGCCGCCGGGCTGGAGACGATCGCCGCGGGCCGCGAGTCGGCCAGCCCGCTGGTGGCCGCCGTCGCCGGCGAGATCGTCTCCCGGGTGGGCGACCCCGAGGCCGGTGAGGAACTGCCGGTCATCACCCCCGACGACCCCCAGGCGATGATCGAGGACGTGCTCGGCCGGGCCGGGCAGGCATCCGTGCTGCTGTCCGCCAGGATCGACGAGGGACAGGCGGGCGCCTACCGCCACTGGCTCGTGGAGATCGCCGAGCAGGTGGTGGGCGCCGCGTCCACGGGCGGCATCCTGGGCCTCGGCGGCGACGTGGTGAGCGACTCGGAGCGGCGTTTCCGGGACCGGCTCGCCACCGTGCTCAACGACTGACCGGACTGTTAACAGAACATTTCACGTCCGTCAATGACGGATAGTTCACGCCCCACGGGTGCCAACTTCCGGCCTCGTGGGGCGTCCTGCTTCATGACGGCTGGACGAACCACCGGGGGTCGGGCATGGACACGGAACTCAGGCGGCAGGTCTTCGACACCGAACAGGTGCCCGCCGCCGACCGCTTCGGACTGTGGCTGGACATGCTCGCCAGCACGCCCGGGCTCATGCGGGTACGCACCGAGCACGCCGACAACTTCGTCGCCCGGTCGGAGTTCCTCGACCTGGGTCAGATGCAGCTCGTCCGCCACCGCTACCCCTCGCTGGACGGGACCCGGACCCGGAAGCTCATCCAACGCTCCGACGCGGACTACTACGTGCTCGCGCTGACCCTCGCCGGCACCGGCATCGCGGACCAGGACGGGCAGCGCGGCATCTGCACCGCCGGCGACTTCACCTTCTACGACTGTGCCCGGCCGCAGGAACTCAGCCACCACGGCGACGACGGGGACCAGCCCGTCAGCTCGATCGTGGCCTTCATCCCGTACGAGGCGCTGCCGCTGGCGAACCGCCGGCTCGCCCCCCTGTTCGCCGGCCGGATGTCCGGCGCCGAGGGGATCGCGGCCCTGCTGGCCGACTACCTCATCCGGCTCACCGACCATCCCGAGCAGTACCACGCGGCGGACGCGGAGCGGCTGGGCGGCATCGGGCTCGACCTGATCTCCACCATGCTGGGCCGGCACCTGGTCTCCGAGGACGCGGTGCCCACCGAGGTCCGCCGTCGGGCCCTGCTGGCCCAGGTGCGCTCGCACGTCCGCCAGCACCTCGGCGACGCCGCGCTGAGCCCGCAGTCGATCGCCGACGCGCACCACGTCTCGGTCCGGTCGCTGCACCGGCTCTTCGAGGCCGAGGAGACCACCGTGGCGGCGTACATCCGGGACGAGCGGCTGGAGCGGTGCCGCCGGGACCTCGCCGACCCGGCGCTGGCCGACCGGCCGATCCAGCTCGTCGCCGGCCGCTGGGGCTTCCGGGACAAGGCCCACTTCAGCCGGGCGTTCCGGGCCGCGTACGGGGAGACCCCGCAGGCGTACCGGGCGCGCCACCTGCATGCGGCACGGATCGTCAACACGGCGGCGTCCGCAGTCAACTCCGGCCGGACATACTGAGTGCGGGCCGGCAGCCGGGCGACCGGCACGGCCCACTGGTATCGGGGGCCGTGGCGAGGCGCCCGCGGCGGTTCCGTCGCGGGCGGCCGCCCGGTGGCGGCGCCCCGAACGACACGGGCCATCGGCGGCCACACCGGTTTCCGGCCCCGTCGTTCTTCCCCCCAGGACCGACGGCGGGGCCGGTCAGCCCGCCTCCTCCTCCAGCAGCACCAGAACGGCCTTCTCCACGGCCTCGCGCGGCATGTCCGGCTGCACCGGGGCCAGCACCCCGTCGTGATAGAGGTCGACGATCCGGGGGTCCACGTAGGACGTGCGGGCCACGGTGGGGGTGTTGCCGAGCAGCTCGGCGACCGCGCGCATCACCGCCGCCACCGCCCGCCGGCGGGCCGTCGTGGAGCGCTGCGGGCCGGCCGTGGCCAGCTCGGTCGCGGCCAGCACGGTGGCATGCCAGGTGCGGAAGTCCTTGGCCGTCATCTCCCCGCCGCTGGCCTCGCGCAGGTAGTCGTTGACCTCGTCGCTGCGCACGTCCCGCCAGGTCCGGCCGTCCCAGTAGCCGAACAGGCGCTCCTCGGCCCGCCGGCGGCGGCGCAGGTTGGTCAGCACCCGGCACAGCTCCGGGTCCTCGATCCGGCGGACCTGCTCGATGCCGCCCTTCGCCGGGAACTCGAAGACCACGCAGCCGCCGCGCGAGCGGGCGTGCTCGGGGCGCAGGGTGGAGACGCCGAAGGTCGCGTCCTCACCGGTGGCGTACTGGTCGCTGCCGACCCGGAACATGCCCATGTCGAGCAGGCGGGCGACGGTGGCCAGGATCCGCTCCCGCCGCAGGCCGCGCAGCGCCAGGTCGTGCTCGACCCGGTCACGCAGCACGGGCAGCCGGTGGGCCACCTCCAGCACGTGGTCGAACTTGGCCTCGTCCCGCTTCTCCCGCCACTTCGGGTGGTAGAGGTACTGCTTGCGGCCGGCCGCGTCGATCCCGGTGGCCTGGATGTGCCCGTTCGGGTGCGGCGAGATCCACACGTCCTGCCAGGCCGGCGGGATGACCAGCTCGCGCAGCCGGGCCAGCGCGTCGGGGTCGCGCACCGCCGCGCCCTTCGCGTCGACGAAGAGCCAGCCCTTGCCGCGCCGCCGGCGTCCGTAGCCCGGCCCGCCCGGATCACTACGCCGCAATCGCACCGGAGACCCGCACCGCCCGTTCCGCCTCGTCCACGGCGGCCACCACCTCGTCGACCTCGATGGCCGCCAACGTCGGGTGGGTTCCTACCCCGCCGGAACCGGCCCAATCCCGGTCGATCCCGTCGTGGGGCGGGAACCCGAGCACCCGGTGCCGGGGCCGGTCGGGCGGCGGGCCCCAGTGCGCCGGCGGCACCGGCCCGAAGAGGACCACCGAGGCGGTGCCGTAGCCGGTGGCCAGGTGCGCGATGCCGGTGTCCCCGCTGACCACCAGCCGGGCTTCGGCCACCAGCGCGGCCAGCTCGGCCAGGCCGGTCCGGCCGGCGAGCACCGCGTCCGGTGGCAGCCCCGCGTCCCGGGCCACCCGGGCGGCCAGGTCCCGCTCGTCGGTCGAGCCGGTGAGCACCACCCGGTGTCCCCGGGCGGTGAGGATCCGGGCCAGCGCGGCGAAGCGACCCGCCGGCCAGCGCTTCGCGGGGATCTTGCTGCCCGGGTGCAGCACGGTGGCCCGGGCCGGGTCGGCGGCGGCGGGCGGCCGGCGCAGCGCCAGGTCGCCGGGGTCGGCCGGGAGGCCGTACCAGTGCAGCAGCCGGCACCAGCGGCGCACCTCGTGCTCGTCGTCGTCCCAGGCCGGGCCGGTCAGGTGCCCGGCCTCGGCGTTGCGGTAGGCGAGCAACCGGCCCGGCCGGGCGGCGGCGAGCATCCGGTGCGAACCCGGCCCCCGCCCGTGCAGGTTGACCGCCACCTCCGGCGGCGGGCCGGGCCACGCCGCCCGGTCGGCCAGCCCGGTGGTCGGCAGCACCCGGTCGATCGCCCCGGTCAGCGCGGCCAGCGGCGCCAGCCAGGCCGGCGCGGCCAGCACCAGCTCCCGGCCCGGGAGGCCGGCGCGCAGGCCACGCAGCGCCGGGACCGCGGTGGCCAGGTCGCCGACCCCGAGCGCCCGCAGCACCAGGATCACGGGTACGACGACTCCTGCTGCGCGCAGACCACCATCTCGCGTACGGCACAGCCGGCCGGCTGGGAGAGGGCGAACATCACCGCGGCGGCGGTGTCGGCCGGCTCGTTGAGCACCGCGTCCGGCCCGGGGCGGTACTGGGCGTCCCGCTCGTCGAAGAAGGCGGTGCGCATGCCGCCGGGGATGAGCAGCGTGACCCCGACCGTGCCGGCCAGCTCGGCGGCGAGCGCCCGGGTGAAGCCGACCACCCCGAACTTCGCCGCGCAGTACGCGGTCGCGTCGCTGACCGCCTTCACCCCGAGCGTGGAGGCGACCGTCACGACGTTGCCCCGGGACGCCTCCAGGTAGGGCAGCGCGGCCCGGATCACCGCGGCGGTGGCGAGCAGGTCCACCGTGACGATCCGCTCCCAGGTCTCCGCCGGCACGTCGACGAGCTTGCCCGGCACGTCCATGCCGGCCGCCGTGACCACGGCGTCCAGGCCGCCGGAGCGTTCCGCGAGGTCCCGGGTGGCGGCCTCGGCGGCCCGGGTGTCGGCCAGGTCGCACTCCACCCAGGGCACGCCGTCGGCGGGCCGCTGCCGGTCCAGCACCAGGGGACGGCCGCCGGCCCGGGCCACGGCGGCGACCACGGCCGCGCCGAGCCCGCTCGACCCGCCGGTGACCAGGACGGTGGTACCGGTCCCGGGTGGACTGCCGCTCATGCCACCGCCTCCTCGCGGCCGGCGACGGCACGGGGCCGAGCCGCGCCGAGCCGGACGGTTCGCTCGCTGCGCACGCTCATCGTGCTCCCTCCGCCGTGGACCGGACGACCGTCTCCCGGGCGCGCCCGGTGGCCGCGGGCCGGCCGCGCCCCGCCCGGGCCGCCGCGATCATGTCGGTGGTGGACCGGCCGTCCAGGTACGGCACGACCACCGTGTGCCCGCCCCAGCGGGCGAGGATCTCCGCCTCCGGGAGGGTCTCCGCGCCGCCGCCGCTGGCGTAGTCGCCGCCCTTGACCCAGATGTCCGGGCGCAGCCAGGACAGCGCCGCGCGCGGGGTGGGCTCGTCGAAGATGAGCACGGCGTCGACGCAGCCCAGCGCGGCGAGCAGCCGGCCCCGGTCACCCTGCGGCACGACCGGTCGCTCCGGCCCCTTCAGCCCGGCCACGCTGGCGTCGGAGTTCAGGCAGACCACGAGGCAGTCGCCGAGCTGGCGGGCCGCCTGGAGGGTCGCCACGTGCCCGGCGTGCAGCAGGTCGAAGCAGCCGCCGGTGGCCACCACCGTGCCGCCGGCCGCGCGTACCCGGGACACCACCTCGCCGGCCGCGGCGGCGCCGATCCGGTCCCCGCCGCCGACCATCAGCGCCGGGGCGGCGGTCCGCACCGGGGCGGGCAGCGCGGCGGCCACTCCCCCGTCGGCCACGTACGCGGACGCCTCGGCCACCGCCTCCTGCACCGCCTCGGAGACCAGCGCACCCCCGGCCAGGGCCAGGGTGGCCGCCGCGGCGAACCGGTCGCCCGCGCCGCAGGTGTCCCCCTCGGCGGCCGGGGCGGGCACCACCAGCGGGGTGGAACCGGCGTGGCAGAGCAGCGCGCCGTCCCCGCCCAGGGTCACCGCCACGGCCCCGGCCTGCCAGCGCCGGCGCAGCGCCTGCGCGCCCCGGGACGCGGTGACCAGCCGGGACGCGCCCGGTGGCGCCTTGGCCAACTCCCGCGCCTCGGACTCGTTGGGGGTGGCCAGGCTCACCCCGGGCACCGCGGCCGGGCCGCGCGGGTGCGGGTCCCAGACCACCGGCGCCCGGGTCGCGGCGAGCGCGGCACGCAGGGCGGGATGCCGGGCGACACCCCGGCCGTAGTCGCTGACCAGCACGGCGGAGGCGGTGGCGAGCAGGCGCAGCACGGCCTCGCTCGGCTCGCCCGGCTCACCGGCCGGCCCGCCCCGGTCGTGGCGCAGCAGCACCCGGCCGCGGGCCCGCAGCCGGATCTTCTCCGGGGTGGCCCCGGCCAGCGGCAGCGCGTACAGCTGCACGCCGGCGGCGGCGAGCAGGGTGCCGAGCCGCGCCCCGCCGGCGTCGTCGGCGACCGCGGTGACCAGCGCGACCTCGGCGCCCTGCGCGGCGGCGAAGACGGCGGCGAGGCCGGCGCCGCCGGGGCGGTCGACGTGCGTGGTCTCCTCCAGCACCGGCACCGGGGAGTCCGGGCAGAGCCGGTTCACCACGCCCTCCACGTCCCGGTCCAGCAGGGTGTCACCGAGCACCACCACGGGTCCCGTCATGCTCGACCTCCTCATCGGGCCTGCACCTTCCCGTCCGGGCCGTCGCCGAGCACCACCTCGACGCCGGTGCGCACCGTGTCGGCCGGCGTCGTGCCCGCCGCGCGGGCGGCGAGCGCCGCCGGCAGCGCCCGGTCGACGTACTCGCAGAGCACGTGGGTGGCGACCAGGTGCAGCTCCTGGACCACCTGGCTGTCCGGCGAGTCGATGGCGAGGGTCTCGTGGCAGGTTCCGGCGAGCGGGTTGGGGGCGGGGCCGGTGAAGGCCCAGCAGCGTAGGCCGGTGTCGTGTGCGGCGCGGGCGGCGGTGAGCAGGTTGGTGCTGGTGCCGCTGGTGGACATGAGCAGGAGGATGTCGTCGGGTCGGCCGTGGGCGCGGACCTGGCGGGCGAAGACCTCGTCGTAGCCGTAGTCGTTGCCGATGGCGGTGAGGGCGGAGGTTTCGGCGTGCAGGGCGATGGCGGAGAGGGGTTCGCGGTCGTCGCGGAGTTTGCCGACGAGTTCGGCGGTGAGGTGTTGGGCCTCGGCGGCGCTGCCGCCGTTGCCGGCCACCAGCAACCGCCCGCCGGAGGCCAGCCGGTGCGCCAGCTCCCCGCCCCAGCGGGCCAGCAGCAGCTCGGCGTCGCGCAGCGGCAGCAGCGCGGCGGCCAGCCGGGTCAGGTGGTCCTCGAGGACCGTCCCGCCGGCGGCCGGCGTGGGCGCCGCCATCAGGCGACCACCCGGGTGGGCCGGCGCACGGTGGCCACCTCGGCGTACAGCTCGGCGAGCCGGTCGGCCGTGGTGGACCAGGAGTAGCGGGTGCGGGCCCGCTCCAGGGCCGCGGTGGCGTAGGCGAACCGGCGGATCCGGTCGCCGAGCAGCCCGCGGACCGCCGCGCCGAGAGCCGCCGGGTCGCGGGCGGGCACCAGGTCACCGGTCCGGCCGGGCACCACCGTGTCGATCAGCCCGCCGACGGCGGTGCCGATCACGGGTACGCCGCACCCCATCGCCTCCAGCGGCGTGAGCCCGAACGGCTCGTACCAGGGGGCGGCCACCAGCACGTCCGCCGACCGGTACCAGCGCCCCATCTCCTCCCGGGGCACCGCCCCGATCAGCTTCACCCGGTCGGCGATCCCGAGGGACGCGGCGAGCGCCCGCAGCCGCAGCGCGTACGGGTCGGTCTCCAGCAGCCCGGCCGGTGGGCCGCCGACCACCACGCACTCGGCGTCCGGCACCAGCGCGGTGGCCCGGACGACGTCCTGGAAGCCCTTGCGCTCGACCAGCCGCCCCACGGTGAGGATCCGGGGCCGGGTCCCGTCCCGGTCGGCGACCGGGCCGAGCGGCGCGAAGGTGGACAGGTTCACCCCGGACGGCACGACGGTCATCCGGGACCGGGGCACCCCCATCCGGACCAGCTCGGCGACCTCGTCCTGGCACTGGGCGACCACCCGGTCGACGGAGCGCCCCAGCCGGCGCTCGTGCGCGACCCGGCCCGGCGGGCTGGTGTCCTGCGCGCCCTGGTGCCGGCGCTTGACCGTGCCGAGCGCGTGGAAGGTCTGCACCACCGGCACCCCGGTGCGCCGCGCGGCGGCCAGCCCGGCCAGCCCGCTCATCCAGAAGTGCGCGTGCACCACCTCGGGCTGCCAGTCGCCGGTGCGCCACCGCTCGGCCAGCCACTCCCCGAACGCCGGCATGTACGGCAGCAGGTCGTCCTTCGCCACCGGCTCGGCCGGCCCGGCGGGCACGTGCACCACCTCGTACCCGTCCGGGGCGCGGACCGACACGGGCAGGTCCACCGCGTCGAGCCGGGTGTACACCCGGACGTCGTGGCCGGCGGCCGCGAGCGCGGCGGAGAGCTCCGCGACATGCGTGTTCTGGCCGCCGGCGTCCTCCCCGCCGAGGACGGCGAGCGGGCTGGCGTGCTCCGAGATCATCGCGATGCGCATACTTCCTCCTCCAGCAGCCGGTCCCAGTCGGCGAGGAAACGCTCCAGGCCGTAGCGGTCGCGGGCGGCGGTCCGGGCCGCGGCGCCCGCCCGGCGGGCCGCCGCCGGGTCGTCCAGCAGGCCCCGGGCCGCGTCGACCAGCGTGTCGACCCGGGTGGAGAGGGCGCCGGCGGCCGGCGGGACCGCCTCCACGGCCTCGGTGGTGGCCAGCGCGACCACCGGCATGCCCATGGTCATGGCCTCGACGAGGCTCAGCCCGAGCGAGGTCCACCGGCACAGGTGCAGGTACGCCCGCCGCTTCGCCAGCTCGGCGTGCATGGCGTGCTGGGGCACGTCGTCGTGGCTGGTCAGCCGGTCCGGGGGCAGGCCCAGGTGCTCGGCGAGCCCGGCCACCTTCATGCCGTAGACGTCCAGCGGGGCGAGGTCGGCGAAGCGGGCCAGCAGGTCGGTGCCGGTGACGCGCCAGCGGCGCACCGGCTCGTTGATGACCACGGCGAGGCGGTCCAGTTCGCCGGTCCACTCGACGGCCGGGGCGACCACCCCGTGCTCGACGACCGCGGTGCGGGTGCCCCCGTTGTCCCAGAACAGCTCGTTGAAGTGGGTCACGTGGGTGAGCAGCAGGTCGTCCCGGTCGGCCATCGGGTGGCGGGTGTTGGGCACGTCGCCCTTCGGGGTGTTGTGCTCGACGTAGATCGCCGGCACGTCCCGGCCGACGCGCCGGCCCAGCCACTCGCAGGCCAGGTCGAACTCCTCGGGCCGCTGGAGCAGCACGACGTCCACGTCGGCGCGGCGCAGCTCCGCCGGGGTCACCTCGACGGCGCTGTCCGGCCACGGATAGGTCC
Source organism: Micromonospora halotolerans (assembly GCF_032108445.1). Taxonomy (NCBI): domain Bacteria; kingdom Bacillati; phylum Actinomycetota; class Actinomycetes; order Micromonosporales; family Micromonosporaceae; genus Micromonospora; species Micromonospora halotolerans. Next base: position 196,263 of record NZ_CP134876.1, read on the forward strand.
GCGCCCGGCCCAGCCCGTACGCGCCGCGCTCCGGGGTGACCGGCACCAGGTAGCGGTGCTTGCCGTGCACGAACGACGTGGTCCACGACCCGTGCACGTGCCAGACCAGGACGTTCATGCGACCACCCCGCCGGGGGCGCTGACCAGCGGCTCCGGCGCGTCGGCGGGCACCCCGAGCAGCCGCAGCGCCTCCAGCACCCGGCCCGGCTCGACGGCCGAGAGGCAGGGGTGGCCGGGGACCGGGCAGCGCGTGGCCCGGGTGTCCCGGCAGGCCGCCCCGGCGTCGCCGAGCCGGACGGTGGGCACCCGGTAGGGCCCCCACTGTCCGAACGGGACGGTCGGGGCGAAGAGGCTGACCACCGGCACGCCGAGCGCCGCCGCCAGGTGCGCCGGCCCGGTGTTGCCGACCACCAGCGCGCCGGCCCGGGCGACCACCGCGGCCAGTTCGCCGAGGCCGGTGCGCCCGCCCAGGTCGAGACCGCCCGCGGCGGCGACCTGCGCGGTCAGCTCCCGCTCGTCGGGCCCGCCGGTGACGACCACCCGGTAGCCGGCCGCGCTGAGCACCCGGACGATGCGGGTGGCCAGCTCGAAGGGGCAGGCCCGGGTCTCCGCGGAGGAACCCGGGTGCAGCACCACGTAGCCGGGCTCGCCGGCGGCCGGCGCGGGCGGCAGCCGGTCGGCGCGCAGCCGCAGCCCCGGCTCGTCGCCGGCGGCCAGCGCGAAGCCGGCCGCCGCGGCCAGCGACAGGGCCCGCTCCGGCTCGGGCACCCCGACGGGCACGCGGTGCCGCACGTCCAGCAGGGCGCCCGGGTAGTCGTCGCTGATCGCACTGATCCGCGGCACCCCGGCCATGCGCAGCAGCAGCGCCAGCGGCAGCGCCGACTGGTGGAAGGAGGTGAAGACGACCGCCTCCTCCGCGCCGACCGCCGCGAGCCGGTCGACCAGGGCGCGCATCCCGGCCGGGTCGACCGCCGGGGCCGGGGCGTCGATCCACGGCAGCGGCCACTCGATGATCTCGTCGACGCCGGGCAGCAGTTCCGCCGCCGCCCGGCCGCGTGGCCCGCAGAGCAGCACCACCCGTTCCGCCCCGGCCGCCACGGCGCGGATGCCGGGACCGGTGACCAGCACGTCGCCGGCCGCGTCGCTGCGCGCCACCAGCACGGTGCCTCGCCGGGGCGCCGGCTCCGGCGCGGCCACCAGCCGCATCCGGCCGAGGATGGTGCCCACGGCGTCCGGCAGGTCGGCGGCGACGGTCGGCGCGGCGGCCACCTCGGCGGCGCGCGTGGCCGGGGTGGGCACCATGATCCCGGCCGCTCCGGCCGCCGCGGCGGCGGCCATGTCGGCGCCGATGTCGCCGACCAGGACGCACCGGGCCGGTGTGGTGCCGAGCGCCCGGGCCGCGGCGTGCACCAGCCCGGGCGCCGGTTTGCGGCAGGCGCAGCGGTCCGGCTCGCCGTGCGGGCAGATCTGCCAGCAGTCGAAGGGGCCGAGCAGCTGCTCCACCCGGGCGTTCACCCGGCGCAGGTCGTCGGCCGTGAAGCAGCCCCGGGCCAGGCCGGACTGGTTGCTCACCACCGCCAGGCGCAGCCCGGCCGCGCGCAGCCGGTCCAGCGCCTCCCGGGCGCCGGGCAGCGGCCGGACCTTCTCCGGGTCGCCGTTGTAGGGCACGTCCTCGATCAGCGTGCCGTCCCGGTCCAGCAGCACCGCGTCGTACAGGCCGGACGGGAACCGGCCAGCACCCGGGTCAACCCGGGCTGACCTGCACTGATCCCGCTCGTGGTCCCGTCGCACGGGCGGCGGGTTCCCGACCCCCCGAGGAGTAAACATCAACTTCGGCGGGGCAGACCCCTCCGGCGCCGTACGCCGGTCCGCACCGCGCTGCCGCCGGCCCGGTCCGGCGTTACCCGCCGCCCCCGAGAAGCTAACCCGGCCGGTCGTTAGCGGAGGTCCGGGCGGGGGTATGGGATTGCGGTGGCGATTGTGGAGAAAGTGATCGACGCGTCCCCGCAGCAGGTGTTCGACGTGCTCGCCGACGGGTGGACGTACAGCGACTGGGTGGTGGGCACGGTGCACGTCCGGGACGTGGACGAGACCTGGCCCCGGGTGGGCAGCCGGCTGCACCACAAGGCCGGCCCGTGGCCGTTCTCGCTCCAGGACACCTCCACGGTGCTGGAGTGCGACGCCCCGCACAAGTTCGTCGTGCGGGCCGGGCTGTGGCCGGCCGGCGAGGCGATCGTGGTGTTCCGGCTCGAACCGCTGGCCGACGGCCGGACGCGGGTCACCATCGGCGAGGACTTCGCCGCCGGGCCGCTGCGGTGGGTCCGGAACAAGCTCAACGACCTGGTGCTGCACCAGCGCAACAAGGAGACGTTGACCCGGCTCGCCGACATCGCCACCCGACAGAAGGCGGACCGGTGACCCAGCGCGTGGTGATCACCGGGGCGAGCGCGGGCGTGGGGCGCGCGGTGGCCCGGGCGTACGCGGCCCGCGGCGCCCGGCTGGCCCTGCTGGCCCGGGGCGCGGCCGGGCTGGCCGCCGCCGAGCGGGACTGCCGCCGGCTCGGCGCCGCCGAGGTGCGCACCTACCGGCTGGACGTCGCCGACGCGGGCGCGGTGCAGGCGGCCGCCGACGACGTGGCGCACCACTACGACGGGCTCGACGTCTGGATCAACGACGCGATGGTGTCGGTCTTCGCGCCGGCCTGGGAGATCACCGCCGCCGAGTTCCGCCGGGTCACCGAGGTCAACTATCTGGGCACCGTGCACGGCACGCTGGCCGCGCTACGCCACATGCGCGGCCACCGGCGCGGGGCGATCGTGCAGGTCGGCTCCGCGCTGGCCTACCGGGGCATCCCCCTGCAGTCGGCGTACTGCGCGAGCAAGCACGCGGTGCAGGGCTTCAACGACTCGCTCCGGGCCGAACTGCTGCACGACTGCCCCGGTGTGAAGCTGTCGATGGTGCAGCTCCCAGCCCTCAACACCCCCCAGTTCTCCTGGGTACGCACCCGGCTGCCCCGGCATCCGCAGCCGGTGCCGCCGATCTTCGCGCCCGAGGTGGCCGCGCGGGCGGTGCTCTGGGCCGCCGACCACGGGCCGCGCGAGCTGAACGTGGGCGGCCCGACCTGGCGGGCCCGGCTGGGCAACGTCCTCTTCCCCGGGCTGCTCGACCGGAAGCTGGCCCGGGACGGCTACGACAGCCAGCAGACCGACGGCCCGATCGACCCGGCGACCTGGCGCGACAACCTGGACCGGCCGGGCGACGACGAGCGGGACCGGGGCGTCGAGGGTGTCTTCGCCGACTCGGCCCGCCGGCGCTCGGCGGCACTCTGGGTGAGCACGCACAAGCCCGCGGTGTCCGTGCTGGCGGTCGGCGCGCTGCTCACCGCGGCCGGCGGGCTGGCCCGCCGGTTACGCTGACCGCCCACGCCGGCGAACCGTCCGGAATCCTCCGCACGGGCGTCTGTGCGGACCGCGCGGAGGGTACTGGCTACCCTCTCAGGTGAACCTGTCGGCCGACCGAGGATGTCCGTGATGATCGAACCCGTGCAGTTGCCCTCCCCGTGGCGCGACGCACGCCTGACCGTCGTCGTTCCGACCTACAACGAGGCGGGCAACCTCCCGGTGCTGGTCGAGCGCCTCCTCGCGCTGCCGCTGCCCGGGTTGAAGGTGCTCGTCGCGGACGACAACTCCCCGGACGGCACCGGGGAGGTCGCCGACAAGTTGGCCATCGAGCACCCGGACCGGGTGCTCGTGGTGCACCGACCGGGCAAGGAGGGCCTCGGCCGGGCGTACGTGGACGGCATCGGGCGGGCGCTCGACGACGGCGCGGAGTACGTGGCGCAGATGGACGCCGACCTGTCGCACCCGCCGGAGGCGCTGCCCGGCATGCTCGGCGCGCTGCTGTCCACCCAGTCCGGCGTGGTCATCGGCTCGCGCTACGTGCCGGGCGGCGAGCTGGACGAGAACTGGCCGCTCTACCGGCGCGCGCTCAGCGGCTGGGCCAACCTCTACGTGCACACGTTGCTGCGGGTGCGGATCCGCGACCTGACCGCCGGCTTCAAGATCTGGCGGGCCGACGCGCTGCGCGACATCGGCCTGGAGCGGGTGCAGTCCAACGGCTACAGCTTCCAGGTGGAGATGCACTACCTGGCCACCAAGCTGGGGCACACCATCCTGGAGGTGCCGATCCGCTTCGAGGAGCGCCGTGAGGGCGCCTCGAAGATGACCACCGCCACCAAGATCGAGAGCGCGCTGATGCCGTTCAAGCTGCGCACCCGGCACCGCAACCTGGACACCTGACCCGCGTTCGCACGGACAGTGGCCTCACGCTGCGTCATGACGACGCAGCGTGAGGCTGTGCGCCAGGCCGGGTGGCCGGTCAGCGGTAGACGGCGCGGTGCGCCGCGCCGATCACGCCCGCGTACACGCCGCCGGTGAGCGCCCGGTCGCGGGCCAGGGCGGCCCGGGCCGCGTTCGCCCCGGGCGCGCCGTGCACCCCGCCGCCCGGGTGCGCCGAGGCGCTGGCCAGGTAGAGCCGGTCCACCGGGGTGTCCGCGCGGCCCAGGCCGGGGATCGGCCGCAGGAAGAGCTGCTGGTACGCGGCCGCGGTGCCGCCGCCCAGCGCGCCGCCGACCAGGCTCGGCTCGGCCGCCTCCAGGTCGCCGGGACCGGCCACGTGCCGCCCGACGATCAGCGAGCGGAAGCCCGGGGCGGCCTCCTCCAGCACCTCCTCCATCCGCTCCACGTGCCCGACGACGTCCTCGGTCCGCCAGTGCCGGCGGAACGGCAGGTGCGTGTAGGACCACAGCGACTCGGTGCCCGGCGGGGAGTGGCTCGGGTCGGCCACCGACATCTGCCCCACGAGCAGGAACGGATCCCGGGGCACCTCGCCGCGGGCCAGCGCCCCCGCGTACGCGGTGAGCCCGTCCAGGTCGGCACCGAGGTGCACGGTGCCCGCGCCGGCGACCGCCCGGTTCTTCCACGGCACCGGCGCCGAGAGCGCCCAGTCCACCTTGAGCGTGGAGCCGTCCCACCGGAAGTGCGCCAGGTCCTCGACCAGCCGGGGTGGCAGGGCGGCCGGGCCGACCAGGTCCAAATAGAGCGCCGGGGCGGGCACGTCGGCGAGCACCGCCCGCCGGGCCCGCCAGTCGGTGCCGCCGGCGGTGCGCACACCCATGGCGCGGCCCCGGGCGGTGAGCACCCGCTCGACCCGGGCGCCGTACTCGATGCGCCCGCCCCGCTCGACGAGCCGGGCGACCAGCGCGTCGGTGATCCGCTGCGCGCCGCCGACCGGCACCGGCCAGCCGACCTGCTGGCCGAGCATGGCGAGGAGCCAGCCGTACACGCCCGAGCCGGCCTCCTCGGGCGACAGGTCGGTGTGCAGGGCGCAGCCGGCCAGCAGCACCGGCCCGCCCTCGCCGGCGAAGAGTTCGTCGCCGAGCTTGCGCACCGGCACGACGAGCCGGCGGGCGAGCCGCAGCGCGCCGGAGACCTTCAGGCGGCGCAGCAGGGTTAGCCCGCCGCGCACCGGCGGGAACGGGCTCGTGATGGTGTCCAGCATCGGCTCGGCCACCTGGCACCAGTCGGCGTACGCGTGCCGCCACCGGTCGCCGTCGCCCGGCGCGAACGCCTCCAGCGAGGCGGCCGTGGCGTCCAGGTCCCGGTTGACCACGGCCGCGCGCCCGTCGGGCAGCAGGTGGGCCAGCACGTCCGGGGCGTGGGTCCAGGACAGACCGTGGCGCTCCAGGCCCAGGCCGCCCAGCACCGGCGAGGCGAAGCCGAGCGGGTAGAAGGAGCTGTAGAGGTCGCTGAGGTAGCCGGGGGCGGTCACCTCGGCGGAGCGCACCGCCCCGCCGGGGACCTGGGTCGCCTCCAGCACCAGTACGTCCCAGCCCGCGTCGGCCAGCAGGTTCGCGGCCACCAGCCCGTTGTGGCCGGCCCCGATGACAACGGCGTCCGCGGTGGAAATCATCCGACCCGCCTACCCGGCCGGTTACCGGGCGAAACGCGTTTGCCCGGGCCGGGTCGGGGCATCCACTGCCGCATGTACACGGTTGCACAGCTCATAGGTGGAGTGTGGGGTGCCGGGGGTTCGGGGGGCGAGCTGGTCGTACACGATCCGGCCGACGGCTCCCCGGTGACCACCGTGCCGGTGGCGACGGCGGACGAGGTGGCCAAGGCCGTCGAGGCGGCCCGGGGCGCGGCGGCGGAGTGGGCGGCGACCGCCCCGGCGGAACGGGCGGCGGCGCTGCACCGCGCGGCGGACGCGGTCGAGGCCGTCGCCGACGAGCTGGCGCGGGCCACCACGGCGGAGATGGGCAAGCCGCTGGACGACGCGCGCGGTGGCGTGGCGGCGGGCATCGGCACGCTGCGACAGTACGCCGAACTCGGCCCGGTACGGGGCGGCCGGACCCTGCACGGCGCCCCCTCCGCGCTGGACTTCATGGCGCCCGAGCCGCGCGGCGTGGTCGCCGCCATCACCCCGTGGAACGACCCGGTGGCGGTCTCCTGCGGCCTGCTCGGTGCGGCCCTGGTCACCGGCAACGTGGTGCTGCACAAGCCGAGCGAGCGCACCCCGGCGACCGGCTGGCTGCTGGCCCGCGCCCTGGACTCGGCGCTGCCGGCCGGGGTGCTGTCGCTGCTCACCGGCGGCCCCGAGGTCGGCGCGGCGCTGGCCGGGCAGGAGGTGGACGTGGTCGCCCACGTCGGTTCCACCGCGACCGGCCGGGCGATCGCCGCCGCCGGCGCGCGCACCGGCGCGAAGGTGCTGCTGGAGAACGGCGGCAGCGACCCCCTCGTGGTGGACGCGGACGTGGACCCGGTCTGGGCGGCCGAGCAGGCCGCGCTGGGGTGCTTCGCCAACGCCGGGCAGATCTGCGTCGCGGTGGAGCGGATCTACGTGCACCGGGATGTGGCCGAGGACTTCGTCGACGCGCTGGTGGAGCGGGCCGAGGCGCTCGTCGTGGGCCCGGGCCGGGACCCGGGGACCCAGCTCGGGCCGCTGGTCGACCGGCGGCACCGGGACCACGTGCACGGGCAGGTCACCGCGGCGGTGGCCGAGGGCGCACGGCTGCGCACCGGCGGCGGCCTGCCGGACGGGCCGGGGGCCTTCTACCCGGCGACGGTGGTCAGCGACTGCCGGCACGAGATGACGCTGGTCCGGGAGGAGACCTTCGGGCCGGTCGCCCCGGTGGTCGTGGTCGACTCGTTCAGCGAGGGGCTGCGCTGCGCGGCCGACTCCCCGTACGGGCTGGCCGCCACGGTGCTGACCGGCTCGATGAGCCACGCCCACCGGGCCTGGCGGGAGCTGCCGGTGGGCACCGTCAAGGTCAACGCGGTGTTCGGCGGCGCGCCGGGCGGCGCCGCGCAGCCGCGCCGCGGCAGCGGCCAGGGCTTCGGGTACGGCCCGGAGCTGCTCGACGAGTTCAGCACGGTGAAGGCCGTGCACATCGAGGCGCCGGGCGGCGGCCACTGGTGAGCGGCACGACGGGAGCCCGGGACCTGCCTGGTCCCGGGCTCCCGTGTCGTGGTCGGCCGGTCAGCGGCCGCCGCGGGCCTTGCGGGTGGCGTTGTTGTTCGCCTTCTCGATCGCCTTGACCAGCTCCGGCTTGGTCATCCGGGACCGGCCCGGCACGTCGAGCTTCTTGGCCACCTCCATGAGGTGCTCCTTCTTGGCGTTGGCGTCCACCCCGCCGGCCGTGGGGGCCCGCCGGGTCGGCCCGCCGCCGGCCGCCTGCCGGTCGCTCGGGCCCTTGCGCCCCTTCGGCTCCCAGTGGTCGCCGACCTTCTCGAACTCGTGCTTCACGGCGGCGAAGGCGGCGCGGTGCGCCCGCTCCCCCTCGCCGTACGTCTCGACCGCCGAGTCGTGTGTCTTCTCCCAGGTCCGCTGTGCCTTGTCCGGGGAGCGCTTCAGCGTGCTGGGCAGTACCTCGCGCCCGGGCATCTCGTCCTCCTCCGTCTCGGTGGGATCCTCTACCGATTCCCCCCGCCGTCCAGGACAAACCGGCACCGGTTTGCCGACTTCCCCCACCGGGTACCGCCCGGGCCACCTGCCGGGGGTGCGCCCGGTGCGGCGGAGGAGGCGGTCATGACGGCGACGACGGATGCGGCGGCCGGCGGCCGGCCCCGGGCCCGGATCCCCCGCCGGGTACGGCAGTTGAGCTGGGCCACCTGGCGCGGGGTGCTGGTCCGCGCCGGGCGCAGCTTCGTCAAGGACAACTGCGCCGACTGGGCCGCCGCGCTCACCTACTACGGGGTGCTGGCGCTCTTCCCCTCGACCATCGTGGTGGTCGCCCTGGTCGGGCTGGTCTCGGACGGGCCGCGCACCGTGGACACCGTGATCGACCTGGCCCGGGAGATCGGCGCCGGCTCGGTGGTCGGCAACGACGCCTTCGTGACCGTGGTGCGCGGCGTGGTGGAGCAGCAGGGCCCGGCGAAGGCGCTGCTCAGCTTCGGTCTGCTCGGCACGCTCTGGTCGGCCTCCGGCTTCATCGGCGCGTTCACCCGGGCCTCCAACGCGATCTACGGGGTCGAGGAGGGGCGGCCGTTCTACCGGCTGCGGCCGATGCAGATCGGGCTCGCCGCGGTGTCGCTGGTGCTGTTCGCCGTGGTGGCCCTGGCGCTGATCGTCAGCGGCCCCGTGACCGACTTCGTGGGTGACCGGCTGCACGCCGGCGGGCTCACCCGCCAGGTGTGGACGGTGGCGAAGTGGCCGGTCCTCGCGCTGGTGGCGATGACCCTGCTGTCCCTGCTGTTCTGGATCGCCCCGAACGTGCGCCAGCCCCGGTTCCGCTGGCTCACCCCGGGCGGCGCGCTGGCCCTGCTGGCGTGGGTGCTCGCCTCCTTCGGCTTCGGCCTCTACGTGGCCAACTTCGGCTCGTACGACGTGACCTACGGCAGCCTGGGCGCGGTCATCGCCTTCCTGGTGTGGCTCTACCTGTCCAACTGCGCGCTCATGCTCGGCGTCCAGGTCAACGCCGAGCTCCAGCGGGGCCGGGTGATGCAGGCGGGCGTCGACGACCCGAGCGAGCCCGTCCTGCCGCCGCGGGCTCCGGCCGACTCCTGACCGGCTTCGCCCGGTTCGGGGGCCGGTGACCGGCTCCACCGGCCGCCGCCGGTTTACCGGCGGCCCCCTCGGGCATGTCTGTCGGCATGGAACGTGGCAGCAGCAAGCACTCACCCAGGCTCGACGAGCAGATGAGCAGCGAGGTGAACGGCCTGATCCAGGGGCCGGGCACCGGCGGCTCCCGGGTGGAGGAGCACCGCGTGCCGGAACCGGCCGGGGAGGACCAGCCCGAGGCCACCACGGCCCCGGCGGGCGAGCTGCGCACCGGCGCCCCGAAGGGGATGAGTTCGGAGGACGTGGAGGGCCGCAGCCGCCTCGGCCGGTTCATCACGATGTCCGCTCTTCCGGGCGACCGGGAGGCGCTGGTGGCCAACGCCCGGGAGAACGAGGCGCCGGACGACATCGTGGCGGCGCTGCAGGGCCTGCCCGAGGGCACCCGGTACCAGACGGTGTCCGAGGTGTGGGCCGCCCTCGGGCACAAGAACGAGACGACGCGCTGGTGAGCGGACCGGCCCACGGTCCGCGAGCAGACACCGGCGGAACAGGAGGAACACCGAGATGAGCGGCGTCATGGAACACGTGGACGTGTCCGTCCCGATCCGCACCGCCTACGACCAGTGGACGCAGTTCGAGGAGTTTCCGCACTTCATGGAGGGCGTCCAGGAGGTCCGGCAGCTCTCCGACACGATGACCCACTGGACCGTGGAGATCGCCGGCGTGAAGCGCGAGTTCGACGCCGAGGTCACCGAGCAGCTGCCCGACGAGCGGGTGGCCTGGCGTTCCACCGGGGGCACCGAACAGGCCGGCGTGGTGACCTTCCACCGGCTGGACGAGGGGCACACCCGGGTCACACTGCAGCTGGAGTTCGAGCCGCACGGCGCGGTCGAGAAGGCCGGCGACAAGCTGGGCGTGGTGGACCGCCGGGCCAAGGGCGACCTGGCGCGGTTCAAGCAGTTCATCGAGCGGCGCGGTCAGGAGACCGGCGCCTGGCGCGGCAAGGTCGACCGGCCGGCCCCCTGAGTCGCCGACCCCCGGACAACGCGAACCCCGATGGCCGCCGGTGCTCCGGCGGCCATCGCCGCGTCCGGGGGCCGTTTGCGATCATCCGGCCCGGGTACCGCAGGGGAATGACCGACAACGACAGTCACGTGTGGCGCGACGAGGAACGCACGCCCCTGCGCGAGCTGGAGCGGGCGATGTCCGGGTCGACCCTCGACGGGCAGGCGGACGACGCCACCGGCAACGACGCCGGCGAGGAGGCCGCGTTCGGCCACGGGCCGGAGGCGGTGGACCGGGGCGCCGGCCCGGAGGCCGAGCGGCGGGAGATGACCGACGCGGACCGGGCGTACCGGCCGTCGACCACCGGACGGACCGGCCCGGACAACATCTGAGCCGCCCCCGGGGCGCCCGGAGTGCGCGCCCCGGGGTTCAGCCGGCCCGGGAGACCGGGGCGGCCTGGCGGGCGCCGGCGGCGTGCAGGGCGACGAGCGCCACCGCGAGCACCACCAGGGTCGGGCCGAGCGCCGCCACCGAGACCCGGGCCAGCAGCACCCCCACGGCGGCCGGCACCAGGGCGGCGCCCAGGCCGGCCGCGCCGATCTGCAGGCCGATGGTCCGGTCCGCGTGGTCGCGGCCCACCCGTTCCGCCGTGGTCAGGGTGAGCAGCGGGAACACCGGCGCCGCCGCGAAGCCCACCACCAGCAGGCCGGCCACGGTCACCCAGCCCGGGGCGGGCAGCGCGATGAGCACCGCTCCCCCGGCCATGCCGAGCAGGCTGCCGCGCAGCACCCGGGCGGTGCCCAGCCGCTCCGCCACCACCCCCTGGACCACCCGCCCCACGAAGAGGCTCCCCCAGTAGCCGGAGACGCAGAGCCCGGCCACCGCGGCGGAGAGCTTCCGCCCCTCGGTGAGCAGCAGGAACGCCCACAGGCCGGTGGACACCTCGATGGCCACGTAGACGGCGAAGGCGGCCCCGCCGAGCCACACGGCCGGCAGTCGCAGCGTCGCGCCGATCGAGGTCGGCCGCGCCGGCCCCGCGCCGGCCGGCTCGCCGGGCACCACCTGCGGTGCGACCGGGTCCGGCGGCAGGGCCGCGCCGGCCTGCGGGTCGCCGCGCCAGAGCCGCACCGTGAACGCGAACGCGGCGGCCAGGGTGAGCTGGGCGGCGGCCACCAGCGCGTACCCCCAGCGCCAGCTCAGTCCGGCGCCGAGCGCCGCGGTCATGATCAGCGGACCGATGGCCACGCCGAGCCCGAAGAACGCGTGCATCCAGTTCATGTGCCGGGGACCGAAGGCGGCGGCCGCGTACGCGTTGAGGCCGGCGTCGATCGCCCCGGAGCCGAGCCCGAGGACCAGCGCGAAGCCGACCATGACGGCGAGCGCGGGGGTGGACGCGTACCCGGTCAGGGCGGCGCCGGCCAGCAGGGTGCTGCCGGCGAGCAGCCAGCCGACGCCCAGCCGGGCCAGGGTGAACCCGGCGAGCACGCTGGAGGTCAGGTAGGCCACCGTGCCCGCCGTGAGCACGACCCCGACGGCCTCGGTGGGCACGCCCAGGTCCCGCCGGATGGACGGCCAGCCGACCCCGATCAGGCCGTCGGGCAGCCCGAGGCTGACGAAGGCCAGGTAGGCCAGGAGCAGCAGGGCGGGGCGGGGCGGAGCGGGGACGCGGGACACGAGGCCCCATCCTGCCCAGCCGCCGCCGGCCGGGACCGATCGGGGCTACCCGCCCGGCGAGGGTCATGCTCAGCCGAAACGACAAAAAGTGCGATACGGACGGTCGGGAAAACGGACAGCCCATCCAGAATCGGCCGAACGGCTGACGGCGATGCCCCTGCCCCGCGTAAGACTTTCGGGATGCAACAGGGCTCCGGTTTCCTCTCCCAGCGTCAGCGCCGCCTGGCATGGCTCGGCTTCCTGCTCGCCGCGGTTCAGGCCCCCGTCGCCGCCCGGCTCGTCGACGACAGCTCCTGGCTGTTCAGCCTCGTGGTGGCGCTCATGGTGGCGACTGTGATCATCGCCGACGACGGCGTACGCCGCACGGCGCAGGCCCGCTCCTCCGACTGATCAGCCCTCGGCGGGGCGCGCCTCGTGCCCCGGCCGTCCCGGGCTGCGGCGCCGTTCCTTCATCTCCGCCTCGTAGAGGTGCCGCCGGCCGCCGACGAGCTCGTCGCGGGCCCGCCGGTCCAGCTCCCGGAAGAGCGCGTAGTACCCGTCGTCGAAGTCCTCGACGATCTGGAAGGTCCAGCGTCCCGCGATGACGTTGCGCCCGAGCAGGTCCTCCTCGACGCGTGCGGCCAGTTCCGGGTGCCCGGCGGAGCGGAACAGCTCCACGGCGTCGTCGAGCATCAGGTCGGCATGCCCGATGAGCTGGTGCAGCGAGTAGAGGTGCCCCCGGGCCCGCTCGACGCACTCCAGCGCCTCGCTGAGCTTGCCCAGGGCCTCGACCGTGGCGTCACTCACGCCGGCCGGCCGGCGGTGCACCTGGTCCGGCCCGTCCACCTGCTGTCCCATTCCGTTCCTCCGCGGGGTCTGCTGGGCGGTCTGCGCGGTATCCCTTCTGCCCCGCGGCGCACGGCTCAATCCCGCCGGGCGGAGCGCCGCATCGCCCGGAGGACCCGGGCATCGGCCGGTCGGCCGAGGCCGCCCCGCTCCCGGCGGGGCTAGCCTCGGTCACCATGCGCGTGCCGAACAACCGGGTGGCGACCCGTTCCGCGGCGCTGGCCGCGAGGTCCAGCCTCACCACGCTCACCGCCGTCGTCGGCACCGCCGGCCTCGCCGCGGCTGCCGCCAACCCCGGCCTGCTGGCCGCAGTCGACCAGCACGCCGCCGGCGTACGCGACAGCCTGGACGGCGACCGCCGCCCGCTGACCGTGGCGGCGCTCGCCGGATACGCCGAGGGCGTGCGCGACGCGGCGCGGGAGCACGGCTGGGAGCCGCCGGTCGAGCCGGTCGACTGGTCCGAGCCGGACTGGGTGCTCACCCGCCTGCTCGCGGTCTGCCTGCTGACCCGCGCGCTGGACCCTCGCGACCTGGCCTGAGACACGGCGGAGGGTGCCCGCGATTCGCCCCGCGGACACCCTCGTCGCCCCGTTGTCGCTCAGCCGTTGGGCCGGCGGAACTGCTGGGTCTCGTCCCCGGCGCCGGAGCGGTACGTCCCCTGCGCCCCCGACATCGACGACTGCGGCGTGGCCGGGGCGGGCTGGCCGCCCCGATCGGCCATCTGCCGCTCGTAGTCGCTGCGACCGGCGCCCTGCGCCTGGCGCTGCTGCTGGATCGCCCGGGACTCCGCGGCGGCCCGGTCGAGCCACCGGTCCCAGCGGGCCTGCATGGGCTTCACCAGACCACCGCCCACGCCGACCACCAGGATGCCGGCGATGGTGCCGAGGAACGCGATGAGCACCGGCGTGGTGACCGTGGTGGCGATGCCCACCTGGTTGAGCGCGGCGATGACGCCGAGCGCCAGGACGAAGATCGCTGCCACGTCGGCCAGCACCCGGCCGTACGAGAGCCCACCGAGGGCGCCCGAGACCAGATCCCGCACCGCGTTGGCGATGGCGGCCGCGATGACCACGATGACGATCGCCACGAAGGCCCGCGGCAGCCAGGAGACCACCCCCCGGATCAGGTCACTGATCGCGTTGGGTCCCCACACCCCGAAGGCGAACTGCAGGGTGAACAGCAGGACCGCGTAGTAGGCCAGTTTGGCCAGGATGTCGCTGGCGTCGTATCTCGTGCGTTCGAGCGCGCGTTTGACGCCGCCGCGTTCGACGGCGCGGTCGAATCCCACCCGTTCCAGTGCCGCGTCCACGATTTTGAGGACGGCTCGGGCGATGAGCCAACCCACCACGAGGATCGCGATGAACGCGATGGCCCTCGGGATGAAGAGCAGGATCGACCTCCAGAAATCGGTCAGGGCGTCACCGATGTCGGCCTGCCCGACCGCGAGGGTTTTCGGCATGTTGTCCCTCCTGTCGCGTGAACTGCGCCGCCCGCATACCCGGTCGCGTCGGCAGCACGCCGGGCCGACCCGGGGCAATTTCCCGACATGGCCGGGCGAACTACCCCTGACCTGCACTAACCCCCGCGATCGGGCCGGTTTGGGGCCGACGCGCGCGCGTGCTCGAAACCTGACCGCCAGGCTCCGGTTAGGCTGCGGTCATGCCAGGCACCGTCGGGCGGGTCCCCACGCCATCAGCCCCCAACCCGGGAGCGAGCGCCGGACCGGGCGCGACCGGCGCGGCGACGGTCCTGGCCCACCCGTGGGCGGACACGCCACTCGGTCCGCCGGACGGCTGGGATCCGGCGGTCCGTGCCGTGGTCGACCTGGTGCTGGCCTCCCCGGTGCCGATGGCCCTGCTCTACGGCGAGGACCTGGTCCTGCTCTACAACGACGGGTACGCGGAGCTGATCGGCGACCGGCACCCGGCGGCGCTCGGGCAGCCGGCGGCGGAGGTGTTCGCCGACCTCTGGCACGACCCCGCCGCCGGGCAGGTGGTCACCCGGGTCTACCGGCGGGGCGAGCCCTACCTGGAGCGGGAGGCGGTGCTGCCGGTCGACCGGCACCAGGGGGGCCACGCCGAGCCCGCCGTGTTCACCCGCGGCTACTCCCCGGTCCGCGACTCGACCGGGCAGATCATCGGCGTGCTCACCGTGGCGGCCCAGACCACCCAGGTCACCCAGCAGCTGCAGAGCCTGAGCGACTTCGCGGCGGCGCTCTCCGGCACGCTCACCCTGGACGACGTCGCCCGGGTCACGCTGCGCTACTGCCTGCACTCCTTCGACGCCGACCGGGTCTCGTTCGTCGTCGACGAGGGCTCCGCCTGGCGGATGGTCCGCCGGGTCCGGGGTGAGCTGCTGGACGAGGCCGACGAGCGGCTGCCGCCGCTGTGGCGGCGGCTGCCCGCCGACTCGGCCGTGCCGAACGCGGTGACCGCTCGCAGCGGGGTGTCGTCCTTCGTGGGCGACGGCCAGCCGCTACGGGACAGCGCGGCGGACCGGCACGACGAGAAGATCCGGGCGATCGCCTCGCTGCCGCTGCGCTCGACCGTCATCCGCGGCGCGCTGACCGTCGGCTACCAGGCCGCGCACCCCTGGTCGCCGGCGGAACGGGCGTTGCTCGCCGCCTCGGCCGAGCTGGTCGGCCAGGCCGCCGAGCGGGCCCGCCGCTTCGAGACCCAGCACGGCACCGCCCAGCTGCTGCAGCGCAGCATGCTCCCGGAGCAGCTGCCCGACCTGCCCCGGCTGCGGATCGCCGCCCGCTACGACCCCGGCGTCGACGGCAACGCCGCCGGTGGCGACTTCTACGACGCGTTCGTGCTGCCCACCGGCGCGCTCGGCGTGGTGCTCGGCGACGTGGCCGGGCACGACGTGCAGGCCGCCGCCCGGATGGGCCAGGTACGCGCCGCGCTGCGCGCGCTGGCCCTCTCCGACCCCCGGCCGGACGCGGTGCTCGGCGGCCTGGACCGGCTGGTCGCCAGCCTGGGCACCGAGGGCGGCACGCACGAGCTCTTCGTGACCGTGGTGTTCGGCGTGATCGAGGCCGACCGGGAACGGGTCACCCTGGCCAGCGCGGGCCATCCCGCGCCGCTGATCCGGCGCTGCCCCGCCGAGGGCGACCCGGTCGCCGAGTACGTCGAGGTGCCGCCGGCGCCGCCGCTGGGTCTGGGCGGCCGCCCGCGGACGGTCACCGTGCCGTTCCGCCCCGGCGACACCCTGCTGCTGTTCAGCGACGGGGTGGTGGAGCGGCGCTGGCAGGACCTCACCGCCGGCCTGACCGGGCTGAGCGCGGCGGTGACCGCCGCGAGCAGCGGGGACCCGCGGGCGCTCTGCGCGGTGGCGACCGCCGCGGTTCCGGGCGCCACCGAGGACGACGTGGCTGTGCTGGCCGTCGAGCACGCGGTCAAGCCGAGCCGGTCGGCCCGCATGGAGGTGCCGGCCGAGCCGACCGCGCCGAGCCGGGTCCGGCACTGGCTGACCGCCCAGCTCACCGACTGGCAGGTGCCCGAGGCGGTGGTCGGCGCGGCGGTGCTCTGCACCAGCGAGCTGACCACCAACGCCCTGCTGCACGCCGGCACCGCCGCCCGGGTCGAGATCGACCTGAGCCCGGAACGCCTGCTGGTCTCGGTCGCGGACTCCGGCACACGGGGGCAGGTGACCCGGGCGCAGACCGACACGCTGAGCAGCCGGGGCCGCGGGCTGGGGCTCATCGAGGAGCTGAGCGACGCCTGGGGCACCGACCCCACGGTGCGGGGGTCGACGGTCTGGTTCGAAATCCTCATCCCACCCGGGTGAGTCGCGCGTCGGGGCCGGCCCGGACGGGTAGGAGGGGAGCCATGCCTGACGACAACCGCTGCGGCGTCCTCTTCGACGTGGACGGCACCCTGGTCGACACCACGTACCTGCACACGGTGAGCTGGTGGGAGGCGCTCCGCCAGGGCGACCACCGGGTGCCGATGGCGCGGATCCACCGGGCCATCGGGATGGGCTCGGACAAGCTCCTCGACCACCTGCTCGGCGCGGAACGGGACCGGGACGCGGACGGCAAGCTGCGCGACACGCACGACGCGCTGTACGCCGAGTACTGGGAGCGGCTGGTGCCGCTGCCCCGGGCGGTGGACCTGCTGCGCGCCTGCGCGGCCCGCGGGCTGCGGGTGGTGCTGGCCACGTCGGCGGCCGAGCACGAGGTGGCCGCCCTGCGGGCCGCCCTCGACGCCGACGACGTGATCGACACGGTGACCTCCTCGGCGGACGCGGAGGAGAGCAAGCCGGCTCCGGACATCCTGGCGGCCGCGCTGGCCCAGTCGGGGCTGGCCGCCGAGCGGGCGGTGTTCGTGGGCGACTCGGTCTGGGACGTCGCCGCCGCCGGCAAGCTGGACGTGCCCTGCATCGGGCTGACCTGTGGCGGCACCAGCCGCGGCGAGCTGGCGGGCTCGGGTGCGGTGGCCGTCTACGACGACCCGGCCGCCCTGCTGGACGGCCTCGCCGACAGCGCGATCGCCGCCCTCACCGACCCGGCCAGGTCGGTTCGCGCCCCGCGCCGGGCCGGCGACACGGTGACCGGTCCCACGGGCGAGAAGACGGACGCGGAGGCATAGCCGGTACCGCTTCGGGGCACTGGTGACCACCTGCCCGCACCGCCGGGCGGCGGAAGGGTGGTGCCGTGGAACCGGTCGATGTCGCGTTCGCCCTGCTGGGCGTCGGCGCCCTGCTGGCGGGGATCCTGCCCCGGGTGCTGGAACGCCGGCCGCTGTCGATGCCGATCGCGTTCCTCGGCCTCGGCATGCTGGTCTTCGTGCTGCCCACCGGGCTGCCGACCCCGGACCCGCTGCGCTGGCCGGAGCTGACCACCCACCTCACCGAGGTCGGCGTGATCGTCGCGCTCATGGGCGCCGGCCTCAAGATCGACCGGCCGTTGAGCTGGGCGCGCTGGTCGTCGACGTGGCGGCTGCTGGCCATCGCCATGCCGCTGTGCATCGCCGCGGTGGCGGTGTTGGGCTGGTGGTGGGCCGGCCTGGTGCCGGCCGCGGCGCTGCTGCTGGGCGCCGCGCTCGCCCCGACCGACCCGGTGCTCGCCTCCGACGTGCAGGTCGGCGAGCCGACCGACGTGGAGGACTCGGAGGACGAGGTGCGCTTCGCGCTCACCTCCGAGGCCGGGCTGAACGACGGCCTGGCCTTCCCCTTCGTCTACGCGGCCATCGCCATCGCCACCACCAGCCTCGCCCCGGCGGACTGGCTGGCCCACTGGCTCGCGGTCGACGTGCTCTACAAGCTCGCCGTCGGGGTGGGCGGCGGCCTGCTCGTCGGCTGGCTGCTCGGCAAGCTGTTCTTCCGGGCCCCGAGCAACCTGCGGCTGGCCCGGCACGCCGAGGGCTTCCTCGCCCTCGCCGCGACCTTCCTGGCGTACGGGCTGGTCGAGGTGGTCGGCGGGTACGGCTTCCTGGCCGTGTTCGTGGCGGCCCGGGCGATCCGCGCGGCCGAACGCACCCACGAGTTCCACTCCGTGCTGCACGACTTCGCCGAGCAGGTCGAGCGGCTGCTCACCGTGCTGTTGCTGCTGCTCTTCGGCGGCGCGGTGATCGGTGGGCTGCTCGCCCCGCTGACCTGGCCGGCGGCCCTGGTGGGGCTGGCCCTCGTGTTCGTGGTCCGGCCGCTGGCCGGCTGGCTGTCGCTGCGCGGCGCGCCGGGCCGTCCGGCCGAGCACTGGGTGATCTCGTTGTTCGGCATCCGCGGCGTCGGCTCGTTCTACTACCTGGCGTACGCCACCAGCAAGACGGAGTTTCCGCAGGCCGAGCTGATCTGGGCGACGGTCGGCCTGGTCGTGGTGATCTCGGTGGTGGTGCACGGGATCGCGGCCACCCCGGTCATGCAGCTGCTGGACCGGGCCGGCGAGCGGACCCGGGAGGCCTCAGAGCGGGGCCGGGCGGACGAACCCGCCCTGGACGGCGTCCGGGGCTGATCGGGGCGCCGGCACCAGCCGGGCGGCCGGCAGCTCCAGGTGCAGCCGCACCGTGGTCACCCCGTCGGCGACGTGCACGTCCACCAGGTCGCAGAGCCGGTGCACCAGCAGCAGCCCCCGGCCGCGCACGCCGGTCACCGGCGGCGGGATCCGGCCGGCCAGCGGGTCGGCCAGCTCGCCCGGGCCGCTCACCTCGCAGACGAGGTCGCCCGAGGCGGCCCAGCACCGGGCGATGGCCGGCCCGGCGCCGTGGGTCAGCGCGTTGGAGGCCAGCTCGGTGACGGCGATCCGCAGGTCGTCGACCCGTTCCGCGGCGAGCCCGGCGGCCTCGGCAACGGCGGCCACCGCCGCGCGCAGCGCCCCGAGGCCCTCCGGCCGGACCGGCTCCACGTGCGCGTCGTCGGGTGGCGAGGGCAGCGGACGGGCCAGCCGGCGCAGCACCGCCCGGGGCGGCCGGTAGCCGGCGCTGGGTCGGGCCACTCCCCCGCTGACCAGCCAGGGATGGGTCCGGGCGATGTCGACGAGCATCGCCGCCGGCAGCCGGGACCGGTCGAACAGGCAGCGCACGGTGAGCGGCCGCTCGGCGAGGCCCAGGTTGATCATCGCCTCGTGCTCGACGCAGTGCCGGTGGGTGGCCGGGCGCCGGCCGGGCCACAGCGACTCGGCCACGACGCGGACCCGGCGGCCGGGGAACCGGTCGGCGAAGTCGTTCAGCGTGGTGATGATGGCCGCCGGGTTGCGCCCCAGCACCGCCATGTCGGCCACGTCGACACCGTCGAGCGGGTCGAGCAGCGGCCGGACCAGGGGCAGCCGGTCGGTGGGCACGGCGACCAGCACCGGCTCGCCGGCGGCCCGTCCGGCCTCGACGAACCTGCCCACGGCGGCGCCGTAGTCCCGGTCGTCGGTGTAGAACAGGGCGTCGTGGCGCAGCCCGCCATCCGGGAACGGCGACCGGTCGACGCCGGTCCTGCCGTCCCGCGGCCGACCGCCGGCACCGCTCACTGCCCCTGCACCTCCCCGCCGAACGATACCCGTGGGTGACGGGCCGCCTGCGCGCAGTGGCACCGGTCAGCCACGGTCCGCGAGCAAGCGGGCGGCCAGGGCACGGCCCAGGTCCCGGCCGGAGCGCCAGGCGCCCTGTACCCGCGGCCGCCCGAAGGCGTCACCGGCGAGGCCGATCCCCTCGTCGTCCAGGTGGTAGGGGCCGTCCACGCGGGCGGCCGGTTTCGCGTACGTCCAGCGGTGCACGTGGGTCAGTTGGGCCGGCTCGGGCAGGCCGAACAGGTCGCGGACGGCCTGCTCGATGGCGGGGCCGGCGGAGGTGGGCTGGAGCAGGTGGCCGGAGGCGAACTCGGCCGTGGTGTGCGCGACCAGCACCGGGGCGCCGTCGCCGCGCCGGTCCCCGTCGTCACAGACCGAACTCAGCACCGGGTGCTCGTTGACGAACGCGCCCCGGAAGTCCGGCCAGCGGCGGGCCGGGAAGCGCAGCACCCCGGCCAGCGCGGAGGACCAGCGCTGGGCCGCCACCGCCCGGGTGGCCGCCGCCAGCGCGGGGTCGAGCAGCAGGGCGGCCTGCGGGCCCGGCATGGCCAGCACGACCGCCTCGGCGGCCCGCCCGTCCACGCGGGGACCCGGTTCGACGGTCATGACCAGCCGGTTGTGCGCCACCGGCAGGCCCTCGGCCAGGTGCTCCACGAGCGAGCGGAGCCCGCGCGGGGCGGCCCAGCGCACCGGACCGGCCACCTCCTCGCGCCCCCGCGGCCCGTACGCGACGAGCGTGTCGGTCCACTCCCGGGCCAGGCCGGCGGCCCGCCACCCCTCGACCACCGCGGCGAAGTCGGGGTCGTCGACGGTGAAGTAGGCGGCGCCCAGGTCGGCGGGGCGGCCCTCGAAGCGCTTGCTGGCCATCCGCCCGCCGGTCACCCGGGCGCGTTCCCGGACCTCCACCGGGATGCCGGCCCCCGCCAACTCGGCCGCGCAGGCCACCCCGGCGATGCCCGCGCCGACCACCACCACACCCGCCCGGTCCGCAGTCACGCGGATGATCGTAGGGGGGCGGCCGGCATGAAGACCGCGCGACGGGGGTAGTGGTACACCTGTTCGAGGAGAGGTGATCACCATGGCCGACCGCAGCAACGGCAGCAAGGACAACGTCAACCCGGACGCCGCCGTGAAGGACCCGGACGACTGGGTCACCGGCGACGAGCCGCCGACCGCGGCGCAGGAGTCGTACCTGCACACCCTGGCCCGGGAGGCGGGCGAGGAGGTGCCGGACGGGCTGACGAAGGCCGAGGCGTCCCGCCGGATCGACGAGCTCCAGGCGGAGACCGGCCGCGGCCGGTGATTCAGCGCGGGGGCAGGCGGTGCAGCTCGACCCCGTCGAGCCGTCCCGCCGCCACCCGCGCCGTCAGGTAGGTGGCGTGCGGCTGGGCCCGCCGGTCGGTGGGTGAGCCGGGGTTGAGCAGCCGCAGGCCGCCCGGGGCCACGCTGTCCCACGGGATGTGGGAGTGCCCGAACACCAGCAGGTCGCAGTCACCGAAGGCGGCGGCGGAGCGCTCCTCCCGGCGGGTCTTCGGCCCGGTCTCGTGCACCACGGCCACCCGCAGCCCGTCCAGCTCGACCCGGGCCACCTCCGGCAGCCGGGCGCGCAGGGCCGGCCCGTCGTTGTTGCCGTACACGCCGACCAGCCGGCGGGACCGGGCCTCCAGGGCGTCCAGCAGCGACACGTCCACCCAGTCGCCGGCGTGCAGCACCACGTCGGCGGCCTCGACCGCCGTCCAGAGCGCCGCGGGCAGGTCCCGCGCCCGCTTCGGCACGTGCGTGTCGGCCATGATGACCAGCTCCATCCCCCGATCCTGCCCTCCGGCGGTCCCGCTGTCGCGGTGGCGCCCGCACCGGACCCGGGCTCGGGCTCAGGCCCCCTGGTCCTCCATGAGGTCGGTCGGCGCGGCCGGCTGGCCGCCGTGCCGCCCGGCGGCCGCGGTGATCCGGCCCGCGGCGTTGATCAGGCCGATGTGGGAGAACGCCTGCGGGAAGTTGCCCAGCTGCTCACCGGTGGTGTCGTCGATCTGCTCGGCAAGGAGTCCGAGGTCGTTGACCTGTGCGGCGAGCTGCGCGAACAGCTGCCGCGCCCGGTCCAGCTCGCCGGCCTCGGCCAGGCAGGCCGCCAGCCAGAACGAGCAGATCAGGAAGCCCGCCGGGTCGTCGTTCCAGCGGCGTAGCAGGCCGTTGCGGGACAGCCGGCGCTCCAGCAGGTCGATCGTGGCGCGCATTCGCGTGTCCCCGGCGCGCAGGAAGCCGACCAGCGGCATGATCAGCACCGAGGCGTCCAGCTCGTCGGAATCGAAGGCGCCGGTGTACGCGCCGACCCGGTCGTTCCAGCCCCGGCGAAGCACCACGGCGCGCACCTCGTCGCGGGCGGCCGCCCAGCGCGCCACGTCGGCGGGTTCGCCGATGCGGGCGCCGAACCGGACGGCCCGGTCCAGCGCGGTCCAGCACTGCACCTTGGACGACAGGTAGTGCCGCTCGCCGTCGCGCGCCTCCCACATCCCGGCGTCGGGCCGGCGCCACTCCTCCACCGCCTGGTCGGCGAGGGCGTGCAGCAACTGCCGCACCTCGGCGGACATCGGGTCGAGGTAGTACCGCATCAGCCACGCCGCGTCGAGGACCTCGCCCAGCACGTCGGACTGCCGCTGCCGCCAGGCGTCGTTGCCGACCAGGACCGGCCGGCTGCCGGCGTATCCGGCGAGGTGGTCGAGGCGGTGCTCGGTGAGGTCCCGCTCGCCCTCGACGCCGTACATGATCGGCACCGGCTCGTCGCCGATCCGGCCCACGGCCCGGGCCACCCAGCTGAACTGCCGGTCCGCCTCGTCCGGGCAGGCGGCCAGCCAGAGCGCCTGGAGGGTGAGGCTGCAGTCGCGGAGCCAGACGAACCGGTAGTCGTAGTTGCGGTCACCGCCCAGCTCCTCCGGGATCGAGGTGGTGGCCGCCGCGACCACCGCCCCGCTGGGCGCGTAGGTCATCCCCTGCACCACCATGGCGCTGCGGCGGACCAGGTCGCGGTAGTCGCCCTGGTAGTCGTGCAGGGCGGCCCACGACCGCCAGCCGGCGACGGTGTCGGCCAGCACCCGGTCGGCGTCGGGCAGCGCCGGCGCGCCGCCCTGGTAGGTCGGGGCGGACCCGAGGGTGAAGTGGTGGGTGCTGCCGGGGCGGGCGGTGAACCGCCCGGACGCGGTGCCCTCGCCGCAGGTCAACGGCACGTTGGCGCGCAGCTCCAGCCGGCACGCGCCGCCGGTCGCCGCGATCACCCCGCCGGTGTCGATGAGGTAGCCGGTGACCCGGCCGTACTCGAAGCGCGGCGCGTAGTCGACCCGCATCGGCACCTCGCCGGTGAGCCCCTCCACCACCCGGGCGAGCACCCGCGGTGACCGCAGCCCGATCCGGTGCCCGCGCGCCCCGGGCTCCAGCGCCAGGGCGTCGGTGACGGCCGCCGTCCCGGTCTCGGTGGTGAAGACGGTACGCAGCACGAGCGTGTCGTCCAGGTAGGCCCGCGTGCTCGTGAACCCGCCCACGGGCCGGATGCTCCAGTGCCCGGCCGCGTCGTCGAGCAGCCGGCCGAACACCGACGGGGCGTCGAAGCGGGACGGGCACCACCAGTTGACCGCGCCGGCCCGGTCGACCAGGGCGGCGCTGTGCCCGTCGGCGAGGAAACCGTGCTCGCTGATCCGTCCGGTCCGCACGGGGTTGGCTACCCGGGCCGGCGGCCGCCATGCCCCGGCACCCGGTCCGGACGGCCGCGTTACCGCCCGACGGGGGCGGGAACGCGGCGGGTTGACGAAGGAGGATGCTCATGACCAGT
The DNA here is from genome assembly GCF_032108445.1 of Micromonospora halotolerans. NCBI lineage: Bacteria > Bacillati > Actinomycetota > Actinomycetes > Micromonosporales > Micromonosporaceae > Micromonospora > Micromonospora halotolerans. The sequence goes on from NZ_CP134876.1 coordinate 219,638, forward strand.
TCCTCGAGTCCCACCGCGGCCTGGCGGCCCGGCCTGCCGGGCAGCGACAACCTCCCGTCCGGCCCGAGCGGCCGCCCGTCGCCGCCCAGCGGGGACGGACACGGGCCGCATGCCGGCCCGCCGACCGTCACGATCGGGTCGTACCCGGACTATCCGTCCGCGCAGCGGGTGGTGGACTATCTGGCCGACAACCGGTTCCCGGTGGAACGCACGGCGATCGTGGGGACGAACCTCACCCTGGTCGAGACCGTGATGGGCCGGTTGACCACGGGCCGCGCCGCCCTGGTCGGCGCGGGCACGGGCGCCTGGTTCGGCCTGTTCATCGGGTTGCTCTTCGGCATCTTCACCGCGGGGAACTGGCTCGCGGTGATCGTGGTGGGCCTGGTCATCGGCGCGATCTGGGGTGCCGTGTTCGGCGCGGTGGCCCACGCCATGACGGGGGGCCAGCGGGACTTCACCTCGGCCAGTTCGCTGCGGGCCAGCCAGTACGCGGTCACCGTGGACGCGGAGCTGGCCGACCAGGCCCGGCCGCTGCTCGGCCGGATGCACCTGACCCCGACCGGCGCCACCGCCCGCTGACCGGTCGGTCCCTGACGCCCCGGCGCACCGTCGCGCCGGGGCGTCACGCCGTCAGTGGTACGACCGCTCGCCGGCCCGGATCGGCACGTCGACCCGGTTCTCCGGTGGGGCCAGCGGGCAGGCCCACCGGTCGTCGTAGGCGCAGCTCGGGTTGTAGAGGTAGTTGGCGTCGAGCCGGACCCGGTTGCCGGGCAGCACGGTCAGGCCGCGCCCGAAGGTCCCCTTCACCGTGTCGGTGAGGTAGCGCCCACCGCCGTACGCCCCGGCGCCGCAGGTGGCGTCGCGCACCGGGAGGAACAGCCCGCCGCCGTACGCCTCGATCCACCACAGGGTGAGCGGCCCCCAGGGCGTCTCGGCGACCGCCACCCGCCGGTACCGCACCACCCCGTCGGGCCCGCCGGTGTCGATGCTCTCGGTGCCCGAGGCAGGGCGCAGGGGTGCCTCGACCACGGCCGACGGGTCGGGTGGGAACCAGCGCAGCCCGGTGAAGCCGGGCCGGTCGGCCGGGGGCAGAGGGCTGCTGGGGTGGCTGCGGAACAGCTCGTCCCGGGCGGCCCGGAAGCCGGCCAGGTCGAGGTCGGAGAGGTAGAGCCGCGCCACCCGTTCACGCCAGTCCTGCACGTCGAGATCATCCACCCTCCGACCCTAGCCCGGCACTGTGGTTCAGATTCAAAAATCACCGCCGTACGAGATCACTGTCGCGCGGGTCACCATGGCAGCAGCGGGCTTGTTTAAATTTTAAATAGTGCTACTGTCGTGGCCATGACGGAGAGCCTGGACCCCGAGCGGCTGGCCTGCTGGCGCGCCTACATCGAGGCGAGCCAGCGGCTGTTCACCCAGCTCGAGGACGACCTGCGCGCCGACAGCGAGCTGAGCTTCGCCGACTACCACGTGCTGGTGCTGCTCTCCGAGGCGCCCGGGCAGCGGCTGCGGATGGGCGAGCTGGCCGGCCGCCTGGTGTTCTCGCCCAGCCGGCTGACGTACCAGATCTCCTCCATGCAGAAGCGCGGCCTGGTGGCCCGGGAGTCGTGCCCGGACGACCGGCGCGGCAGCGAGGCGGTGCTCACCGCCGCCGGGCTGCTGACCCTGCGCGAGGCCGCGCCGCACCACCGGCGCTCCGCGCGCACCCACCTGATCGACGACCTCGACGACGCCGAGGTCGCCTGCCTCACCCGGGTCTTCGAGCGGCTCGGCCGGCGCCTCCGCGCCGACCGCGACGCGTCGTCCACCCCGGCCGACAAGTAAGGAGACCCGCGATGCCCGCGATCACCGTCGACGACGTCCTCGTCCTGCCCCGCCTGCCGGAGCTCGCCGAGTCCACCACCTACCGGCCGGTCCGCCGGCTGACCACCGCGCCCAGCGGCTACGAGGGCGAGGGCTTCCCGGTCCGCCGGGCCTTCGCCGGGGTCCCGATGACCGAGCTGGACCCGTTCATCCACCTCGACCAGATGGGCGAGGTCGACTACGCGCCGGGCGAGCCGAAGGGCACCCCGTGGCACCCGCACCGGGGCTTCGAGACGGTGACCTACATGATCGACGGGATCATGGACCACCAGGACTCGCAGGGCGGCGGCGGCACGATCACCGACGGCGACACCCAGTGGATGACGGCGGGTCGCGGCCTGCTGCACATCGAGGCGCCGCCGGAGCACCTGGTGATGAGCGGCGGCCTCTTCCACGGCCTCCAGCTCTGGGTCAACCTGCCCCGGGTGGCGAAGATGAACCCGCCGCGCTACCAGGACATCCGCGGCAAGGAGTCGGCGCTGCTGACCACGCCCGACGGCGGCGCGCTGATCCGGGTGATCGCCGGCGAGATCGCCGGGCACCAGGGCCCCGGCTCGACCCACACCCCGATCACCATCGCGCACGTGACGCTCCAGCCGGGGGCCGAACTGAACCTGCCCTGGCGGCCGGACTTCAACGCGCTCGTCTACGTGCTGGCCGGCCGGGGCACCGTGGGCACCGACCGGCGGCCGGTCCACCTGGGCCAGCTCGCCGTGCACGGGCCGGGCGACGCGCTGCGGGTCACCGCCGACGCGCGGCAGGACGCCAACACCCCGGCGCTGGAGCTCTACATCATGGGCGGCCAGCCGATCCGCGAGCCGGTGGCGCACTACGGCCCGTTCGTGATGAACACCCGCGCCGAGCTGGTCCAGGCGGTCGAGGACTACCAGGCCGGCCGGCTCGGAGTGATCCCGGCCGAGCGGCTGCCGCACAGCGGCGGCGAGGGCGACCGCCCCTGACCCGCTCCGTCCGACGGGCGTCCCGGTCCACCGGGGCGCCCGTCGCCGGTCTCAGGAGACGGCGAAGATCCCGGCCACCCCGAGGATCACCATCAACAGGACCGCCACCAGCGCACCCCGTTCACCCTCCACCGCCTGCTCGCGGTACTCGGTCACGGTGTTCGGCGTCTCGGCGGGCATGCTGTGGCCTCCTCGGTTTCGCGATCCAGGGGTCCGGCGCACCCCCACGCGAGCACCCGGCCGACCGGGGACGGTCGGCGTGCGGGGCCGTGCCGGGGGTCCTACCGTGAGGACGATGTCGACCTCGGGAGGCTGGAACGTGGCGATGCGGGACTGGTTCCTCTCCGCACAGGAACGCGCCAACCCACGGTCAGAGTTACCCGTCTGGACGAGCGGAAACCTCGTCGAGCCGTTGATTCACGGCAGCGCGTACTTCGACCGGCTGGTCAGTGAGGTGGAACACCTCCGGGCCGGTGACCACCTCTTCTTCACCGACTGGCGCGGCGACCCGGACGAGCGGATGCGGCCGGACGGGCCGACCGTCGTGCAGCTGTTCGCCCGGGCCGCCCAGCGCGGGGTGGTCGTCAAGGGGCTCATCTGGCGCTCCCACCTCGACGCGCTCTCCTACAGCGAGGAGGAGAACCGCGACCTCAGCGAGGCGATCTGCGCCGCCGGCGGGGAGGTGCTGCTCGACCAGCGGGTCCGCCGCGGCGGCTCACACCACCAGAAGCTGGTCGTGCTGCGCCGCCCCGGCGACCCGGAACGGGACATCGCCTTCGCCGGCGGGATCGACCTCTGCCACAGCCGGCGGGACGACGCGACGCACGGCGGCGACCCGCAGCCGGTCGCCATGTCCCCGCGGTACGGCCCGCACCCGCCCTGGCACGACGTCCAGGTCGCGCTCCGCGGCCCGGTCGTCGGCGCGCTGGACACCACCTTCCGGGAGCGGTGGACCGACCCGATGCCGCTGGACTCGGAGAACCCGATGGCCTACCTGCGGGACCGGCTGCGCGGCTCGGACCTGAGCCCGGACCCGCTGCCCGACCAGCCCGCCGACCCGCCGCCGTGCGGGCCGCACCACGTCCAGGTGCTGCGCACCTACCCGGCGGTACGCCCGCGCTACTCGTTCGCCCCGGACGGCGAGCGGACGGTGGCCCGGGGCTACACCAAGGCGGTCCACCGGGCCCGCCGGCTGATCTACCTGGAGGACCAGTACCTCTGGTCGACCGAGGTGGCCGACCTCTTCGCCCGGGCGCTGCGCGAGCAGCCGGAGCTGCATCTGGTGGCCGTGGTGCCCCGGCACCCGGACGTGGACGGCCGGTTGGCGCTGCCACCGAACATGGTCGGCCGCGCGCAGGCCCTCGAACTCTGCCACCGGGCCGCCCCGGACCGGGTGCACGTCTTCGACGTGGAGAACCACGAGGGCACCCCGGTCTACGTGCACGCGAAGGTCTGCGTGGTGGACGACGTCTGGGCCAGCGTGGGCAGCGACAACTTCAACCGCCGCTCCTGGACCCACGACAGCGAGCTGTCCTGCGCGGTGCTGGACGACACCCGGGACGAGCGGGCCCCGACCGACCCGGCGGGGCTGGGTGACGGGGCGCGGGTGTTCGCCCGGGACCTGCGCCTGCGGCTGTGGCGGGAGCACCTGGACCGGGACCCGGACGGCGGGGATGACCACGACCTGCTCGACCCGGCGGACGCGGTCGCGACGATCACCTCGGCGGCGGCGGAGCTGGAACGGTGGCACGACTCCGGGCGCACCGGGCCCCGCCCGCCGGGGCGGTTGCGGCCGCACCGGCCGGAGCGGCTGCCCTGGCGGACCCGGCTGTGGGCGCTGCCGGCGTACCGGCTGGTCTACGACCCGGACGGCAGGCCGCTGCGGGCCCGGCGCGCCGGCACCTGGTGAGCCGCCGCGACCGGGTCGCCGCCGGGCAGCGGCTCGTCCAGCGCGTTCGGCCGGGCCGGGTACGCGAACGACACCCGGGGCGAGTAGAAGCCCCAGCAGACCTGTAGCGGGTTGGCCGGCCGGAGCGCGTAGACCGGGTGCTCCGGGGCGAGGAACTCCACGGACTCGACCTCGAACGGCGACACCGGCTCGGCCACGTACGGGTAGTCCGCGACGATCAGCTCGCCGTCTCGGGCCGTGAGGTAGCGGTGGTGGCCGCTGTGCGCCTCGGTGCCGGTGTGCCCGACCCCGGCGGTCACCTGGATGAGCGGCCGCCCGTCGGCCCAGGTCTCGGCGGCGAGCCGCCCGCCCCGCACGTCGAGCAGGGTCTCTCCGGACGTGGCCGGGGCGCCCCGGGCGGAGGCGTACTGCCGGACCCGCGGGCTGGAGGCGAGGTAGTGCGTCCACCAGCCACCGGGCGTCCCGCCGTCGGGCGGGCCCATGTCCGCGAGTGAGACACCGAGGAAGGTGAGCGAGTACGCGCCGAACCCGGAGGTCTGGGTCTCGTCGTCCACCACGTACTGGCAGAGGAACACCTGGCGGTCGGGACGCGGGCGGAGACCGGCCGGGACGAGCGCCGCGACCGCGTCGGGGTCCGCCGGGAGCCAGCTGAACAGCAGGGTCCGGGCGTTGACGACGAGTTGCGGAGCGGCGGGATCCAGCACGGTGCCTCCGTAGACGTGTACACCCTGGACGCTACGGGCGGTCCCGTCTGCGGGACAACGACGGAAAGGCGACAGTGTGAGCCAACTGTCGGGTTTCACGTTGACCGGTCGGCCTCGGACATCGGCCGTCCGGTCAGTCGGGTCCGGCCGCCTCGTTCCACCGCACCGCCGGCCATCCGAGGGTTTCTGCCCCGGTTCAAGCCCTTCATGCCGGGACACGGCATAAGTACATCGTACTTTCGGCTAGATTTCCTCCGGCTGATCAGGCTAAGGTGACTTCCGAACGGCTTAACTGAAGCTAAACCGAAGCGTCACGTCTTTTTGTTTCGCGGACGAGGTGCAGGGAGGACCACCCATGACCGCGCACACGATCAGCGAGCCGGCGACGACAACACCGTCCACCTCCGAGAAGCTCGACCCGCGGGCGCTCACCGACAGCGCCGCGGACCTGCTCAACGCGATGGCGGCGCTCCCCGCCCACCACCCGTCGCGCGCCGCCCTGCGCGACCGGGCGATCGAGGCCTGGCTGCCTCTCGCCAACCACCTCGCCCACCGTTACAGCGGCCGGGGCGAGCCCACCGACGACTTGGCCCAGACCGCCGCGGTCGGCCTGATCAAGGCGATCGACAAGTTCGACCCGTCCCGCGGCGTCGACTTCGCCGGCTACGCCATCCCGACCATCATCGGCGAGCTGAAGCGCCACTTCCGCGACCGGACCTGGGACATCCGGGTGCCGCGCCGCCTCCAGGAACTGCGGCTGGCCATCTCCGACGCCAACAGCACGCTGCTCCAGACCCTGGGCCGCTCCCCGACGGTCGCCGACATCGCCACCCACCTCAACCTCACCGAGGAAGAGGTCCTGGAGGGCCTGAAGGGCGCCCGCGCCTACAACGCGGTGTCGCTGTCCACCCCGACCGGCGACGGCGACCGCGCCACCGAGCTGGGCGACATGCTCGGCGGCGAGGACGGCGAGTTCGAGCTGGCCGAGCTGCGAGTCGCCCTCGGGCCGGCGCTGGCCACGCTCGACGAGCGCGAGCAGAAGATCCTCACCCTGCGCTTCTACGGCAACCTGACCCAGTCGCAGATCGCCGAGCAGATCGGCGTCTCGCAGATGCACGTGTCCCGGCTGCTGGCCCGGGCGCTCACGAAGCTGCGCGGGCAGCTCGACGGAACGTACTAGGGGGTGGCGGCGGTGACCGGGTCGGCGGGCCCGGTCACCGTTGACGACCACTCGGGCCCGGCCGGCGGTGCGCCGGCCGGGCCGTTCCGTGTTCAGCGCAGCACCAGCAGGTCCAGCGCGTCGACCACCGGGGCGTGCGGGGTCCGCCGCGCCGCCGCGCGCAGCCGGCGCACCCCCCGCTCGTAGTCGGCGTCGTCGAGCAGCGCCAGCGGGGTGTGCGCGGCGCGCCGCAGCCCGTCGGCCGCCACCCGCAGCGAGCGGGCGCTGACCTGCGGCACCGGCTCCAACGCGACCGGGGCGAACCCGGCCGGCTCGAACGCCGCACACACCTCGGCCACCGAGGGATAGCCCTCCACCACCCGCAACGCCTCCGGGAACCAGCGGAACAGCGAGACGCCGCCGCCCCGGCCGGCGAAGACCGACCGGATCAGCACCGGCGCGCCGGGGCGCAGCACGCGGCGCAGCTCGGCGGCGACGACCGGCAGGTCGGGCAGGTGGTGCACCACCGTGGAGAGCCACGCGCCGTCCAGGCCGGCCGCCGCGAGCGGCAGTGCCTCCGCCCGTCCGGCCACCATCCCCGGGTACGCCGAGCGGGCCCGCATCGCCGCCGCCGGCTCGACCGCCACCACGTCCACCCCGTACCAGGCCCGGAAGGCGGCGGCCCACGTGCCGGTGCCCGCCCCCACGTCGAGCACCCGGTCGCCGGGCCCGACGGGCAGATGCCGGGACACCGCGGCGCGCCAGCTCGCCAGGCCGTCGGCCGGCAGGTGCCGGGTGGCCGCGAAGGCGGCCGCCGAGGCCTCGTCGTACGCCATCATCGCCATGACCGTCACTCCACGCGAGGAAGCGGTCACGGTCAATGTGAGATGTCGAACAGGGCCCCGCGCCGTCGGCCGGGCCGGGGGTGCGAGAGTGGGTCCGTGCTCTCCGACGTCTCCCTGGACCTGCCGGTCCGGCCGGTCCTGGCGGCGCTGGTCGAGGCGCTGGACGCGGCCGGCGCGGCGGTCCTGGTGGCGCCTCCCGGCACCGGCAAGACCACCCTGGCGCCGCTCGCGGTGGCCGACGAGGTTCCCGGCCGGGTGGTGATCGCCCAGCCCCGCCGGGTGGCCGCCCGGGCCGCCGCGCACCGGATGGCCGCCGTGCTCGGCGAGCGGGTCGGCGACCGGATCGGGTACGCGGTGCGCGGCGAGCGCCGGGTCGGTCCGCGGACCCGGGTCGAGGTGGTCACCACCGGCCTGCTGGTCCGCCGGCTGCACCACGACCCGGAGCTGCCCGGCGTCGACGCCGTGCTGCTCGACGAGTGCCACGAGCGGCAGCTCGACGCCGACCTGGCGCTGGCGTTCACAGTGGAGGCCCGTGGCACGCTCCGGCCCGACCTGCGGCTGCTGGCCATGTCGGCCACCCCGCGGGCGGACCGGTTCGCCGCGCTGCTCGGCGGGGCCGCTCCCGCGCCGGTGATCCGGGCCGAGGCCGCCCTGCACCCGGTGGAGCGGATCTGGACGCCACCGTCCCGCCCGGTCGCCGCCCCCGGCGCGGGCCGGGTCGACCCGGCGCTGCTGGACCACGTGGCGGCGACGGTGCGCCGCGCGCTGCGCGAGCGGGCCGGGGACGTGCTGGTCTTCCTGCCCGGTGCCGGCGAGATTGCCGCCGTCGCGGGCCGCCTGGCCGACCTGCGGGACGCGGTCGCCGTGCTGCCCCTGCACGGCCGGCTCCCCGGCGCCGCGCAGGACGCCGCGCTCGCGCCGCTGCCCGGTCGGCGCCGGGTGGTGCTGGCCACCGCCGTGGCGGAGAGCAGCCTGACCGTGCCCGGGGTCCGCGTCGTGGTGGACGCCGGGCTGAGCCGGGTGGCCCGCACCGACCTGGCCCGTGGGCTGGGCGCCCTGGTCACCGTGCCGGTGTCCCGGGCGGCCGCCACCCAGCGGGCCGGCCGGGCCGGGCGGGAGGCGCCGGGTGCGGTCTACCGGTGCTGGTCGGAGGCGACCCACGCCCGGCTGGCTCCGCAGCCCGAGCCGGAGATCGCCTCCGCCGACCTGACCGGGTTCGCGCTGGAGCTGGCCGCCTGGGGCACCCCGGACGGTGCCGGCCTGGCGCTGCCCGATCCCCCGCCGCCCGCCGCGCTGGCGGTCGCCCGGGACACGCTGACCACGCTCGGCGCGGTCGACGGGGACGGCCGGATCACCGCGCGCGGGCGGGCCATCGCGGCCGCCGGAGCCCATCCCCGGCTGGCCCGCGCGCTGCTCGACGGCGCGGAGCGGGTCGGCGCCGACCGGGCCGCCGAGGTGGTGGCACTGCTCGCCGAGGAGACACTCGGCGGCGCCGGGGACGACCTCACGGCGCTGTGGCGCCGGCTGCGCACCGGCGCCGACCCGGCGGCGACCGCCCGCTGGCGGACCGAGGTACGCCGCCTGCGCACCGCCCTGCCCGGCGGTCCGGGCTCCGGGCGCTCCGGGCGGGACCGCCGGCCCGGCGACCGGACCTCCGGGCGCGCCGCACCCGACCTGCCCGCCGACCGGGCTCCGGGGCGCTCCGGACAGGACCGCCTGCCCGATGACCTGGCCGCGGGGCTGCTGGTGGGGCTGGCGTACCCGGAGCGGTTGGCGCGGGTGCGGCGGGCCGGCGGGTCCGCGTACCTGATGGCCGGCGGGACCGCCGCGGAGCTGGCCGCCGGGTCGGGGCTGGCGGGCTCGGCGTGGCTGGCGATCGCGGTGGCCGACCGCTCCCCCGGCGCGCCGACCGCCCGGGTCCGGCTGGCCACCCCGGTCGACGAGGCGACCGCCCGGGAGGCCGGCGGGCCGCTGCTGCGGGCCGACCGCGAGGTCGGCTGGTCCGGCGGGGACGTGGTGGCGCGGGAGGTGGTCCGGCTCGGCGCGATCGAGCTGGTCGACCGGCCCCTCGCCGCGCCCGAGCCGGCGCGGCTCACCGAGGCGGTGCTCGCCGGGCTGCGCCAGGACGGCCTGACCCTGCTCACCTGGACGCCCGAGGCCACGGCCCTGCGCCGGCGGCTGGCCTTCTGCCGGCAGGCGCTCGGCGACGACTGGCCGGACGTCTCCGACGCCGCGCTGCTCGCCGCCGCACCGGCCTGGCTGGGCCCGGAGCTGTCCCGCGCCCGCCGCCGGGCCGACCTGGCCCGGATCGACGTGGCAGCGGCGCTGCGCCGGCTGCTGGACTGGCGGCAGGCGGCCCGGCTGGACGAGGTGGCACCCGAGCGGCTCCCGGTGCCGAGCGGTTCGCGGATCCGGCTGGACTACGCCGACCCGGCCGCCCCGGTGCTGGCGGTGAAGCTCCAGGAGACGTTCGGCTGGGCGGCCGCGCCCCGGATCGCCGACGGCCGGGTGCCGGTGCTGCTGCACCTGCTCTCCCCCGCCGGCCGGCCGGTGGCGGTCACCGCCGACCTGGCCTCGTTCTGGCGGACCGGCTACCCGCAGGTGCGGGCGGAGCTGCGCGGGCGCTATCCCCGCCACCCGTGGCCGGACGACCCGACCAGCGCCGAGCCCACCCGCCGCGCCAGCCCCCGCCGGCGCTGACCCCGGCTACTCCTCGACGACGTCGGCGATCACCACGGTGACGTTGTCCGGGCCGCCGGCCCGCAGCGCCAGGTCGATCAGCTTGGCCGCGCACGCCTCCCGCTCCGGGTAGCCGCCGAGCACCTCCGCGAGGGTGTCGGGGCGGACCACGTTGGAGAGCCCGTCGCTGCACAGCAACCAGCGGTCGCCGGCCCAGGGCACCATCGTCGCGTAGGTCGGGGAGACCTCGTCGCCCTGCAACGCCTGGGTGACCACGGCCCGGCGGGGGTGGCTGCTCGCCTGCTCGGCGGTGATCACGCCCTGGTCGACCAGCATCTGCACGAAGGTGTCGTCCCGGGTGACCTGCTTCAGCACGCCCTCCCGGAACAGGTAGGCCCGGGAGTCGCCGACGTGGGCCAGCGCCAGGCAGCTGCCGGTGCGGGCGAACAGCAGCGCCGTGAGGGTCGTGCCCATGCCCTGGCGTTCCGGGTCCTCCTCGACCGCCTGCCAGATCCGCGCGGTGGCCAGCTCGATGCTGCCCTGGAGGGCGGCGACCAGCGCGTCCTCCGGTGTCTCCACGTCCAGCGGCGCGAACGCGTCCATCGCGATGCGGCTGGCCAGGTCACCGGCGGCCATGCCGCCCATGCCGTCGGCGACGGCGACCAGCCAGTTGCCGGCGTGCTGGGCGTCCTGGTTGCCACTGCGGATCAGCCCACGGTCGCTCGCCCCGACGGAACGAAGCTTCAGGGTCATGGGACGCAGCCTGCCAGTTGTAGGGCTCGGTTGTCTCTAGGAGATCAGGACCATGCTACGTGGCGCGGCGAATCTCACTGTCGGCGGCGGCGCGCGGCCCATCGGACCGGATCGATTGACAGCGGGGGAACGCGCTGGAAACATCGGCCTGGTATTGGGAGCGCTCCCAGCTCCGACCCGTCCCCCTGCGCACGGAAGGAACCTCCGTGACCCCACCCCGACGTCGGCTCGCCGCCCTCGCCGCGGCCACCACCCTGGCGCTCACCGGCGGCACCGCCGGCCCGGCCCGCGCCGAGGTGCCGCCGGACGCCCCCGAACAACTGCGCAACGGCGACTTCAGCGCCGGCACGTCCCCCTGGTTCTCCTACGGCACCGGCGACCTCGGGGTGACCGACGGCCGGCTCTGCACGACCGTCCCCGGCGGCCTGGCGAACCCCTGGGACGCCGGCATCGGGCAGGACGCCGTGCCGCTGATCGCCGGCGCCGAGTACGAGCTCTCCTTCGACGTCTCCGCCACCCCCGGGGCCGCCGTCCGGGCGGTGCTCCAGCTCGGCAGCGCCCCCTACACGACCTACGCGAGCGTCGACGCCACCGCGAGCGCCGCCGCCCGCCACGTCACCACGACGTTCACCGCACCGGCCGACAACGCCGGAGCCCAACTGATCTTCCAGGTCGGTGGGAGCGTCGAGGCGCAGACGTTCTGCCTGGACGACGTCTCGCTGCGCGGCGGCGAGGCGGCCCCGCCGTACGAGCCGGACACCGGGCCGCGGGTGCGGGTCAACCAGGTGGGCTACCTGCCCGGCGGGCCGAAGAACGCCACCGTGGTCACCGACGCCGCCGAGGCGCTGCCCTGGCAGCTCCGCTCGGCCGCCGGGACCGTGGTGGCCGACGGGACCGCCACCCCGCGCGGCGTCGACCCGGCGTCGGGGCAGCGGGTGCAGACCGTCGACTTCTCCGCGTACCGCACCCCGGGCACCGGCTACACGCTTGTCGTCGACGGGGAGACCAGCCACCCGTTCGACATCACCGGCACCCTCTACGACCGGCTGCGCGCCGACTCGCTCCAGTTCTTCTACGCCCAGCGCAGCGGCGCCCCGATCGACGGCGACCTGATCGGCGCCGGCTACACCCGCCCGGCCGGCCACCTCGGCGTGGCGCCCAACCAGGGCGACACCGACGTGCCCTGCCAACCCGGCGTCTGCGACTACTCCCTCGACGTGCGCGGCGGCTGGTACGACGCCGGCGACCACGGCAAGTACGTGGTCAACGGCGGCATCGCCACCTACCAGCTGCTCAACGCCTTCGAACGCACCAGGACCGCCGAGAGCGCCGGCGGCGGGACGGCGCTGGGCGACGCCACCCTGCGGGTGCCCGAGCGGGGCAACCAGGTCCCGGACATCCTCGACGAGGCCCGCTGGGAGCTGGAGTTCCTGCTGCGCATGCAGGTGCCGGCCGGTCAACCGCTGGCCGGGATGGTCCACCACAAGATCCACGACCGGAACTGGACCGGGTTGCCGCTCGCCCCGCAGGACGACCCGCAGCCCCGCGAGCTGCACCCGCCGTCCACCGCCGCCACGCTCAACCTGGCCGCCGTGGCCGCCCAGTGCGCCCGCCTCTACGCCCCGTACGACGCCGCGTTCGCGGCCCGCTGCGGCGCCGCCGCCAGGACCGCGTACGCGGCGGCCAAGGCCCACCCGGCGGTCTACGCCTCGGCGTCCGACGGCACCGGCGGCGGCGCCTACGACGACACGAACGTGACCGACGAGTTCTACTGGGCGGCCGTCGAGCTGTGGCTGACCACCGGCGAGGCGGCGTACCTGACCGACCTCACCGCCTCGCCGCTGCACACCGCCGACGTCTTCGCCGCCGGCGGGGCGTTCGGCTGGCAGAGCGTGGCCGCGCTGGGCCGGCTCGACCTGGCCACCGTGCCCAACGGCCTGCCGGCCGCCGAGCGGACCCGGATCCGCGCCTCGGTCACCGCGGCGGCCGACCGCTACCTGGCCACCGTGCGGGACCAGGCGTACGGGCTGCCGCTGCCCGGCGCCGCCGACGCCTACGTCTGGGGCAGCAACAGCAACCTCGTCAACAACGCGGTCGTGCTGGCCACCGCGTTCGACCTGAGCCGGGACGCGAAGTACCGGGACGGGGCCGTGCAGAGCGCTGACTACCTGCTCGGCCGCAACGCGCTGAACATGTCCTACGTGACCGGCTGGGGCGAGCAGCACGCGCGCAACCAGCACAGCCGGATCTTCGCCCACCAGCTCGACCCCGACCTGCCGAACCCGCCGGCCGGTTCGCTGGCCGGCGGCCCCAACGCCGCCCTCCAGGACCCGTACGCGGCCAACCTGCTCGCCGACTGCGCGCCGATGCTCTGCTACGTCGACGACATCAACTCGTACGCGACCAACGAGGTGGCGATCAACTGGAACTCCGCGCTGGCGTGGCTGGCGTCGTTCCTCGCCGACCAGGGCGACGCGGCGGCCGTGCCGGCGCCGGCCTGCGCGGTCACGTACACCACCCACGGCAGCTGGCCGGACGGCTTCACCACCCAGGTCACCGTGAAGAACACCGGCAGCTCGGCGGTGAACGGATGGAGCCTCCGGTGGGCGTTCACCGGCGACCAGAAGGTGAGCGGCTACTGGTCGGCGAAGGTCACCCAGTCCGGCGCCACGGTCACCGCGAAGAACGAGTCGTGGAACGCGAGGATCGCCCCCGGCGGCACGGTCACCTTCGGGTTGAACGGCTCCACGTCCGGCGGCCCGAACCCCAACCCGAACCTGATCACCCTCAACGGCACCGCCTGCACCATCTCCTGACCGGTGCGGTGGCCTCCCGGTTCGACGGGAGGCCACCGCCGCCGGACGGGCGATCATGGAGGCATGGCCTACCTCTTCCTGCTCGGCGCGATCACCGCCGAGGTGATCGGCACCAGCCTGCTCAAGGCGACCGACGGCTTCACCCGGCTCTGGCCCACGCTCGGCGTCGCGATCGCGTACCTGTCGTCGTTCGGGCTGCTCTCCCTGACGGTCAGGGACATCCCGGTCGGCGTCGCGTACGCGGTCTGGTCCGGGCTCGGCACCGCCGCCATCATGGCGATCGGGGCGGCCTTCCTGGGTGAACCGCTCAGCGTCGCCAAGGTGATCGGCGCGGGCCTGGTGATCGCCGGAGTGGTCGTGCTGAATCTCGGCGGCACGCACTGACACCGAACCCGGTGGACGCCCGCGGCGCGCGTCCGCGAGGGTGGCGGCCATGGACGGGGATGGACTATCCGGCGCGGAGCGTCGGGTGTGGGCGGCGCTGATCTCCTGCCTGGCTACCGAGCGCCTGGTGCGGCCGTGAACGGTCTCGTGGTCCAGCGGATCCGGATCCGCTGGACCAGCCGGGACGCCGCCGCGGCCACCGTCCGGGGCCGGCTCCCTCAGGCGTACGCCCTGCCGCCCCTGCCGGCCGGCGGGCTCACCATGCACGAGGTGCTGCGGGACGAGGCCGCCGGCTACCGGCCGATGGAGGAGGTACGGGAGGGCGAGGCCGGGGCCCGCGAGGCGGGGCTCTGGATCGAATGGCGCGACGGCGTGGCGCTGGTCGACCGGCTGCCGAGCCATGCCTCGTTTCCGGTGCGGCGGGCCGACGCCCGCCTCTTCACCCTCGCCCCGGGCCAGCTCGGACGGTGGCGGGCGAACTTCCGTTTCACCGGCTGCCAGTGCTCCGCCCGCTGGTGGTACGAGCAGTGGACGGTGCACGTCGCCCACGCCCCGGCCCACGCCGACCCGTTCCGGGAGGCTCGCTGGTCACGGGACCGGGACGAGCGGGTGCACCTCTACGGCGGCCCGCGTCACGGCCGCCGCTGAGCCGGCGTCAGGACACCGGCCGCCGCATGGCGATCCGGTCGGCGGGGTCGAGCCCGAGCGCCGCCTCGGCGGCCAGCAGCGCGGCCAGCCCCGGGGTCACCTCGGCGCCGGTCAGCTCCTGGAACCCGCAACGCGCGTAGTACGGCCCGTTCCACGGCACGCTGCGGAACGTGGTCAGGGTCAGGGCCGGCAGTCCCGCCCCGGCGGCCCACCCGGCCACCTCGTCGAGCAACCCCCGGCCGATCCCCCGCCGGGCGTACGCCGGGTCGACGCTGAGCTGCTGGACGTGCGCGCAGCCGTCGACCAGGTCGACCACGGCGAAGGCCACGGGCCGGTCCGCGGCGTCGACCGCGACCCGGAGCCGGCCAGCCCCCTGGGCGGCGGCCAGCACGTCCAGTGGCAGCGGTGGCATGTCGGCCACGTCGGTCATGCCGATCTCCCGGAACGGGATGCCGGAGGCCACCTCGATCCGCTGCACCTCGGTCACCTCGTCGGCCCGGGCGGTCCTGCTGCGCTCCACGGCCCCGAGCCTGACAGAGCGGCACCCGGGCCCGCGAGCCGGTTTCGCGTCGCTACCTCCCCGACCCGGTGCCGGTCGGCTCGGCGGCGGTGTGACCGGGGTCGCGTGGCACGGGGCCGTCCACCCCGCGGCGCCAACCCTAGGGTCGAGGTCATGACCGTCAACGACGACGTCAGCGTCGACCTCGGCGCGGTGCGCGCCGCCGTCGCCCGACAGGCCGCGCGGGTGACCGAGGGTATCGCCGACATGGACCGCTACCTTGCGGCGCAGGTGGCTGACGAGTCGCACCGCGAGGTGACCGGGCCGTTGCTGGCGGGCGCCGGGGCGAGCGGCGTGATCCGCCACCGGGGCGAGGTGATCGACACCTGGGGCGACCCGGCGACGCCGGAGATGCTGTTCAGCGGCACGAAGGCCGTCGTCGCCACGGTTGCCGGGGTGGCCTTCGACCGGGGCCTGCTCGACCCGGCGGCGCGGGTGCTCGACACCGTCGAACACCCGTTCCTCGCCGGCCTCGCGGTCGAGGGGATCACCTGGGAGCACCTGCTCCAGCAGACCAGCGGCTGGAACGGCGAGCTCTGGGGCAAGCCCACCGGGGTGGACGCGCAGAGCCGCCGCGAGGGCTTCGAGCGGGAGGGCGCGCCCGGCACCGGGTGGGCCTACAACGACGTCCGGGTGAACCTGCTCTGCCTGGCGCTGACCCTGCTGTTCCGCCGGCCGCTCGGCGACGTGCTCCACGAGGCCGTGCTGGGTCCCCTCGGTGCCTCCTCTTCCTGGTCCTGGCACGGGTACGCGGACTCGCTGGTCGAGCTCGACGGGATCCGGGTGCCAGTGGTCAGCGGCGGCGCGCACTGGGGTGGAGGGCTCTGGATTCCGGCCACCGATCTGGCGCTGTTGGGCGAGGTCTACCGGGGCGGCGGGGCCTGGCGCGGCCGGCGGCTGCTCAGCGCGGAGTGGATCCGCCGCACGTGGGCGCCGTGCCCGCTCAACCCCGACTACGGCTACCTCTGGTGGCGCAACGACTCGGGTCGGGTGCAGCCGGGCGCGCCCCCGACGGGCCGCTGCGCGCGGGGTAACGGCGGCCGCCACCTGCTCTGGGTCGACCCTGCCCGCGAGCTGGTCATCGCCTCCCACTGGGGCGACCGCGTCGCCGAGCTGATCACCGAGGTCTCCGCGGTCCTGCCCGCACACCGCTGATGGGTCGGATCTCGCGGATCCCGCCGCCGGGCGCGCTGCGCACCCTCTCCCTGGCCACCCTGGCCAACACGGTGGGCTCCGGGCTCTGGCTGGCCGGCGGCGCCCTCTACCTGACCCGTGACGTCGGGCTCTCCCCCGCCGCGGTCGGCGCCGGCCTCACCGTCGCCTGGCTGGTCGGGCTCTCCGCCAGCGTGCCACTCGGCGCGCTGGCCGACCGACGTGACCCGCGGAGCCTCCGCGCCGCCATCCAGCTGGGCCAGGCGGTCGCGGCGGCGGCGTACCTGCTGGTGGGGTCGATGCCGGTGTTCCTCGCGGTCGCGATCCTCGAAACCCTGCTGGCCTCCGGCAACCTGGCGGTCCGCGCCACGCTCGTCGCCGCGGTCGCCGGCCCGCGGGGCCGGGTGCACGCCTTCGCCACCCTGCGCGCGGTGGCCAACCTGGGCATCGCGGTCGGCGCCGCGCTGGCCGGGTTCGCCCTGGCCGTGGACACCCACCGGGCGTACCAGGTGCTGGTGGTCGGGAACGCGGCCACCTACCTGCTGTCGGCGGTGCTGCTGATGCGACTCCCGGCCCACCGGCCGGCGCCCCGCGCTCCCACGGCCGGCCGACCGCGACGGGCGCGGGCGCTGCGGGACGGAAGGTTCCTCGCCGTGAGCGGCGCGTCGGCGGTGCTGGCCCTGCACCTGACCGTGCTCACGCTCGTGGTGCCGCTCTGGACGGTCACCCGGGCCGGCGCGCCGCCGCCGGTGGTGTCGGCGGTGCTGCTGACCAACACGGTGCTCACCGTGCTGCTGGCGGTCCGGCTGAGCCGGGGCGCGGACACCGCCGCTCCCGCCGCCCGGAAGCTGCGCCGGGCCGGCCTCGTGCTGGCGGCGGCGACGCCGCTCTACGCGGCCACCGCGGGCCTGCCCACCGTCCCGGCGGTCGTGCTGCTGCTGTTCGCCACGGCGGTCTGGACGTTCGGTGACCTGTGGCACGGCGCCGCCGGGGCGGGGCTCGCCTACGACCTGGCCCCGCCGGACGCCATCGGCGCCTACCAGGGGGCCGACGGGCTGCTCGCCGGACTGGCCCGGGCGGTCGGCCCGGCCCTGCTCACCCTGCTGGTGCTCGACGGCGGGGTGCCGGGCTGGCTGGCGCTCGGCGCGCTCTTCGCCGGCGTCGGCCTGGCCGCCCCGGCGCTGACCCGGTGGGCGCTGGCGAACCGGGAGCCGGCCCCGCCGCTGGCCGGCGATCGTCCGGCCGCGCCCGTGTAGCAGCATGGCGGCATGACGGACCAGCAGACCATCGCGATCCGCCCCGGCGGGCCGGACGACGCCGCCACCGTGCTGCGGCTGCTCGACAGCGCCACCGCGTGGCTGGCGGCGCGCGGCCGGACCGGCCAGTGGGGCACCGAGCCGGCCTCGACCGACCCGCGCCGGATCGCGCAGGCCGACGCGTGGGCGGGCGGCGGCGGGCTGTACCTGGCCCGGCTCGGCGAGGCCACGGTGGGCGCCCTCGTGGTGGGATCGGCCACCGCGTACGTGCCGCCGGCCACCGAACCGGAGCTGTTCGTCAACCTGCTCGTCACCGACCGGGCGTACGCGGGCCACGGGATCGGGGCGCGGCTGCTCGCGTACGCCGCGGAGCTGGCCCGGGACCGTGGCCTGGGGCTGCTCCGGGTGGACTGCTACGGCGGGGACGACCGGGCGCTGGTCCGGTTCTACGAGGGCTGCGGCTTCACGGCCACCGACCGGTTCACCGTCGAGCGCCCGGGCCGGCCGCCGTGGCCCGGGCAGGTGCTGGAACGCCGCCTGGGCTGAGCGGTCAGCCGATCTCCTCGTCGACGAAGCACCAGCGCCAGGTCTCGCCGGGCTGGACCGAGCGCATCACCGGGTGCCCGCTCGACTCGAAGTGCTTCGTGGCGTGCTGGTAGGGCGAGGAGTCGCAACAGCCCACGTGCCCGCAGGTCAGGCAGGCCCGCAGGTGCACCCAGTCGTCGTTGCCGATGGCCACGCAGTCGGGGCACTCGGTCGTGGTCGTCGGCTCGGCGTCGCCCGCCTCGGTCAGGTGCTGGCAGCTCACTCGTCGGTCTCCTGTCGCAGCAACGACTCCTCCAGGTCCAGGTCGCGGTAGGCGCGGACCAGCACCTCCTCCGGGATCTTCCCGGAGTCACGGGCGGCCCGGAACACCTCCCGCTCCGCGTCGATCATCTCCTGCCGCAGTCGACCGTACGCCCGCGAGGGGGTCTCCCGCTCCTCACCCCCGAGCCGTTCCCACGCCAGGTTGGTGCGGCTCTGCACCAGCCCGCGCAGCCGTTCCACGACAGCGTCCGGCGCCCCGCCCGCCAGCTCCTCCAGCCGTTCCCGGGCGGCCCGGCCGGCCTGCTGCTGCACGGCGGCGGCGGAGAGCGCGTCCTGCACCGGGTCGTCCGGCGGCAGTTTCGCCGCCCGCGCCACGGCCGGCAGGGTGGCGCCCTGCCCGACCAGCGTCACCACGATCACCGCGAACGCGAGCCAGATGAACAGCTGCCGCGGGTACGCCCGGTCGTTGGCCAGGGTGAGCGGCAGCGCGAGCGCGGCGGCGAGGGTGACCACGCCGCGCATCCCGGCCCAGCCGATGACGAACGGGACCTGCACCGGGGTCGGCGCCTCCCGGCGGCGGGCCTGCGGCACCAGCCGGGCCAGGTAGGTGGCGGGGACGAGCCAGACGAACCGGGCCAGCACGACGGCGGCCAGCACCGCGGCGGTGACCCCGACCAGCCGGCCGACCGGCTCGTCCAGGTCCCGGACCACCTCGGGCAACTGCAGGCCGACCAGCAGGAAGACCAGCCCCTCCAGCAGGAACTGGATCAGCCGCCAGAACGCACCCACCTGGAGCCGGGACGCGGCGGACATCAGCAGCGGCTGCTTGTGCCCGATGCCCAGCCCGGTGACCACCACGGCGACCACCCCGGAGGCGTGGATCTCCTCGGCGGCGAAGACCACCGCGAACGGCACGATCAGCGACAGCGCGTTGTCCAGCACCGGGTCGGTGATGCGCTTGTGCAGGGAGCCGAAGAGCACCACGCCGAGCAGCCCGACGAGGACGCCGCCGCCGGCGGACACCAGCACCTCCCAGGCCACCGCGCCGACCCCGACGTGACCGCCGGCCGCGGTGGCGGCGGCCACCGCCACCCGCAGCAGCACCAGCGCCGTGGCGTCGTTGACCAGGCTCTCCCCCTCCAGGATCGTCACGATCCGCCGGGGCAGGCCCACCCGCCGGGCCACCGCGGTGGCGGCGACCGCGTCGGGCGGCGCCACGACCGCGCCGAGCGCCAGGCAGATCGCGTACGGGACGCCGGGCAGGATCAGGTGGACGACGGTGCCCACCACGAACGCGGTGAAGAGCACCAGCCCGACGGCGAGCAGCAGGATCGGCCGGAGGTTGAGCCGGAACGCCGGCACCGACGTCTTCAGCGCGGCCACGTAGAGCAGCGGCGGCAGGATGCCCACCAGCACCAGTTCCGGGTCGAGGCGGACCTGGGGGAAGCCCGGCACGAAGGACAGCACGAGGCCGAGCACGACCAGCAGGATCGGCGCCAGCAGGCCGAGTCGCCGGGCCAGCGCCGCGCCGAAGGTCGCGATCGCGAGAAAGGCCACGACCTCGATCAGAGCTTCCATGGAGTACGAGCCTAGGCGGCCGGCGGCCCCGACGTGATCACGAGGCGGTACGGAGCTTCGGCAGCACCTCGGCCCCGAAGGTGTCGATGAAGGCGCGCTGCTCCTGCCCGACGTGGTGCAGGGCGATCTGGTCGAAGCCCAGGGCGAGGTACTCCTCCAGCCAGCCGACGTGCCGGCCCAGGTCGGCGGAGACGTTGACCACCGAGGTGACGCGCTCCATCGGCACGTTCTCGCTGACCGCGTCGAAGTGCTCGGCCAGTTCCAGATCCCAGCAGACCGGCGGGGCGAAGACGTTGCTGCGCCACTGGTCGTACGCGACGGCCTCGGCCTCGGCCTGCTCGGGCGCCCAGCTCACGTGCACCTGCAGGTGCAAAGGCCCGCGCCCGCCGGCGTCCCGGTAGGCGTCGATCATGCGCCGCAGGTGCGCCACCGGCGCGTTGACGGTGATCAGCCCGTCGGCCCACTCGGCGCACCAGCGGGCGGTCTCGACGCTGACCGCCGCGCCGATGAGCGCGGGCGGCTGCTCGGGCCGGGTCCACAGCTTCGCCCGGTCCACGGTGACCAGGCCGTCGTGGCTGACCTCCTCGCCGGAGAGGAGCGCCCGGATCACGTCCACGCACTCGCGCAGCCGGGCGGCGCGGACGTCCTTGCGCGGCCAGCCGGTGCCGGTGATGTGCTCGTTGCTCGCCTCGCCCGTGCCAAGCGCGGCCCAGAACCGGCCCGGGTACATGGCGGCCAGGGTGCCGATGGCCTGCGCGACGACGGCCGGGTGGTAGCGCTGGCCGGGCGCGTTGACCACGCCGAACGGCAGGTTGGTGGCCTGGAGCGCGGCGCCGAGCCAGGACCAGGCGAAGCCGGAGTGGCCCTGCCGGGCGCTCCACGGCGAGAAGTGGTCCGAGGACATGGCGGCGTCGAAGCCGGCCCGCTCGGCGTGGATCACCGCCGCCAGCAGTTGGGCCGGGTGGATCTGCTCGTGGGACGCGTGGAAGCCGAACACCGTCATGGGCGCACCTCCTACCCATGACGGCGTCCGGTCAATCGCGACTACTCCGAGTGCGCCCCGGCCCCGGCGCCGGCCTCCCCCTCGCCGACCCAGACGGTCTTGGTGTTGCAGAACTCCCGCATGCCCACGGCGGACAGCTCGCGCCCGTACCCGGAGTTCCGCACCCCGCCGAAGGGCAGCTCCGGGTACGACGTGGTCATGCCGTTGATGAAGACGTTGCCGGCGTCCAGGTCGACGGCGAAACGCTCCTGCTCGGCCGGGTCCTCGGTCCACGCGTTGGAGCCGAGGCCGAAGTTGGTGCCGTTCGCGATCTCGATGGCCTCCTCGTAGGAGTCGGCCCGGTAGAGGCCGGCGACCGGCCCGAACACCTCCTCGGACCACATCCGCATCCCCGGCCGCAGGTCGGTGACCACGGTCGGCGGGTAGTACCAGCCGTCGCCGGACGGCTTCTCCCCGCCGCACAGCACGGTGGCGCCGTTGTCGACCGCGTCCTGCACCTGGGCGTGGATCTCGTCCCGGCCGCTCTCGCTGGCCAGTGGGCCCACGTCGGTGTTCTCGTCCATCGGGTCGCCGACCCGCAGCGCCGACATCCGGGCGGCGAACTTCTCGGCGAAGGCGTCGAAGACGTCGGTGTGCACGATGAACCGCTTGGCGGCGATGCAGGACTGGCCGTTGTTCTGGCAGCGGGCCGTGGTGGCCACCTCCGCCGCCTTGTCCAGGTCGGCCGAGGGCATCACCACGAACGGGTCGCTGCCGCCGAGCTCCAGCACGGTCTTCTTGAGCTCCCGGCCGGCGATCTGGGCGATCGAGCGGCCGGCCCGCTCGCTGCCGGTGAGCGTGGCGGCCCGGACCCGGGGGTCGCTGAGGATGCGGTCCACCTTCTCGGAGCCGACCAGCAGGGTGGTGAAGGCGCCCTCCGGGAAGCCGGCCCGGCGGAACAGCTCCTCCAGGTAGAGGGCGGTCTGCGGGACGTTGGAGGCGTGCTTGAGCAGGCCGGTGTTGCCGGCCATGAGGGCCGGTGCGGCGAACCGCATCACCTGCCAGAGCGGGAAGTTCCACGGCATCACGGCCAGCACCGGGCCGAGCGGCTGGTGGCGGACGTACGCCCGCTTGGCCTTGACCGCGGCGGCGTCGGCGGGCTCGTCGGCGAGCATCTTCGGGGCGTTGGCGGCGTAGAAGCGGCAGGCCGTGGCGCACTTGGTCACCTCGGCCTTCGCCGCGGCGTAGGTCTTGCCCATCTCGGTGGTCATCAGCCGGGCGGTCTCGTCCCGCTCGGCCTCCAGCAGGTCGGCGGCGGCGATCATCCACCGGCCGCGCTCGGCGATCGTGGTCCCGTGCAGCTGGTGGAAGGCCAGGTCGGCCCGCTCGATCGCCGCGTCGATCTGCTCGTCCGACATGGGGTCGTACGTCTTGAGCACCTGTCCGGTGGCGGGATTGGTGGTGGCGATGGACATGTCGTACTCCTGTCACTCGAACAGCGAGTGCCGCACGCCCGGCTCCTCGCGGCGGCGCGCGGCGCGGCGGCGCTGGATGACGACGAGGTCGACCACGGCCACCACGGCGAGGATCGCGCAGACGACGCCCAGCCAGGTCACGCCGGCGGCGAACGCGAGCACCGCGAAGACGGTCATGACGACGAGGCCGAAGAGGGCGAGGGCGAGCCGCAGGTTCAGCGCGCTGTACGCGTGGCCGACCGTGCCGCGGGCACGGCGGGGCTGTGATCGCGTCATTCCCCCGGGCTACCCCGGCACGGCCCGGCCTAACCAGGTCCCCCCGGTCGTAACACGGGGATGTGAACGACGGTTGTCGATGCCGAAAAGGCGACAGTGCCCCCGTCCGGACGGCCGGGGCGCATAGGGTCGACGCGCCGCTTCTGCCGCCGGACGGGGGACGGTATGCCTCGACGTTGGATCGCCGCGCTGGCCTGCCTCGCGGCGCTGGTCGCGCTCGCCTGCGACGGCTCGGGCTCGGCGTCGCCCCGCCCGTCGGGCTCCGCGCCCCCGGGCACGGCGACGGTGCTGACCGCGCTCGGCGACTCGATCACCAGCGGCTTCGGCTCCTGCCTGGTGCTGGTGACCTGCGAGCGCAACTCCTGGTCCAGCGGGGACGGCCTGCGGGTGCGCAGCCTCTACCGGCGGCTGCACGAGGACGACCCGGCGCTGCGGGCCCACAACCGGGCGGTGCCGGGCGCCCGCGCGGCCGGCCTCACCGACCAGGCCCGTGCGGCGGTACGCGACCGGGCCGACCTGGTCACGGTGCTGATCGGGGCGAACGACGCCTGCCGGAACGACATCGACGACATGACCGCGCCGGCCACCTTCCGGAGACAGGTCGACGCGGCGCTGGCGGTGCTGCGCAGGGGCCGGCCGAAGGCCCGGGTGCTGGTGGTCAGCCTGCCCGACCTGCACCGGCTCTGGGAGCTCGGGCACACCGAGCCCCGCGCGGTGCGGGCCTGGTCACGTGGCGTCTGCCCGGCCCTGCTGGCCGACGCCACGTCGACCGCGCCGGCCGCGGTGGCCCGCCGGGTCCGGTTCCGGGAGCGGATCGACGCCTACGACGCGCAGCTGCGCGCCGCCTGCCGCGCGTACGGGTCGCGCTGCCGGTGGGACGGCGGCGCGGTGCACCGGACCCGGTTCGGCCTGGACGAGGTGAACGCGCTGGACTGGTTCCACCCGAACGCCGCCGGCCAGGATCGCCTCGCCGACGTCACCTGGGACGCCGCCGGCTGGGCCGGCTGACCCGGGGGCCGGCCGATGGCACCGCGCTGACCACCGCAGGCCGGCGCCCGCCCGCGGCGGTCAGGGCCGGCGCGGGCCGGGGAGCTGGCGCGGGCCGCCCCGGTAGAGGGCGCGGGCCCGGTCGGCGAGGTCCCGGGTGGCCGACGAGTTGGCCCAGGTGCCCAGGATGATCGCGGCGCCGGGGATCACCTTGGCGAACATCCGCTTGGCGGCCCGCACCCCGGCCATCCGGGCCAGCCGGACGCCGAGCTGGAGCATCACCCGGCCGAGCGGGCGCTGCCCGCCCATGCCGAACAGCGCGCCGGCCCGCTCCCGACCGGCGGCCACCCCGAGGGCGAGCCGGGCGCTCTCGGCGACCTTGTGCACCCGCTGAAGCACGAGCAGGTCGGTGGCCCGGTCGGGGTGGACCGCGTCGACCCCGTACGCGGCGGCCACGTGCAGCACGAGCCGGGCCTGGGTCCACGCGAGCACGCCCACGTCGATCACCGCGCCGGGCAGCCCGGCCGCGCCGGAGACCGCGCCGGAGAGCCGGGCGTGGTTGACGAACTTGCGCACCGCCTGGTCGGCCAGCTCGTCGGCGGGGACGTCCGGATGCTGCGCCCGCTCCCGCTCGGCCCACTGCGCCGCCTCCGCCCCGAGCCGGCGCACCGCCTCCAGGGCCAGGTGCTCCGGCGCGTACTGCGGGTCGTCCCGCATCCGGTCCCAGAGCCGGGCCGGGGGCCCCTCCGGCGCCTCCACCGGCGCGGTCGGCTTCGGGGGGTGGGTGGGTTCGCCGTCGACGGGGGCGGAGTCGGTCACGAGGGGGCTCCCGGGGGTCGTTGCTGCGGGGGCGGAGCGGTCAGCGTCGGCGGGACAACAGCCGGGTGGCGAGCTGCTTGAGCCTCGCCTGGTTCTCCGGCTTGGCCAGCTCGCGCCGGCCGCGGTCGACCAGCTGCTGACCGCGGGGCGATCGCAGGAAGGCGGTGAGTCGTTGCATCAGCGCCATGACGTCCTCCTGTCCGCGGCCCCCCTCATGTTGTACCCGGGACCGGCAAGTCCCTGGTACCCGGCCCGGCCCGGCGGCAACCCCGGCCGGGCGTCAGCCCAGGATCTCCTTGACCACCGTGTTGGCGCGCCACTCGTGCTGGGCGTACGCGTCGGGGAACGCGGAGACCTGGACGGCCTGGGCCGCGACGGTGAGCGGCAGGTCCTGCCAGCCGGGGATCTCCTCCAGGGCGGAGAGGAACGCCTTGGTGGCGTACTCCGGGTCCATCAGCTCCTCGACCGTGCCCCAGCCGCTGCTCGGCCGCTGCTGGAACAGCCCGACCGAGTCGTGGTCCCAGCCGATGGCCTGGTGCGGGTAGTTCTGCGACTCGGGCAGCACGGCGCTGGCGTAGTTGAGCAGGGTGCTCTCCTGCATGGCGGTGGCCACGGCGATGACCAGGCCGCGGCGCGGCACACCCATCTCCCGGCCGGCCTGCACGATCTTCTTGGCGTTGTTCATCTGGGTCTGGTCCAGGCCGGCGACCGGGACGATCCGGCGCGGCTTGGGCTTGGCCTTCGGCTTCGGCTTGGTGGTCGCCGACGGGCTGGCCGAGGGGGCGGCGCCGGGGGTGGCCGGTGCGGTGGTCTCCCGGGTCAGGCCGCGGGAGGCGGCGTCGACGGCCGCGCGCTGGGCGACCTCGGCCGAGGCGGCGGGGTTCGGGGTGTCACCGGCGGGGCGGGCGCCGATCTGGCTGAAGCCGCCGACCAGGCCGAGGCAGCAGACCGCGCCGGTGGCCACGGCCATCTTCGTCCGGCCGGGCCGGGCGGCGAGGGGGTTCAGCAGGGCGGTGAGGCGGGTACGCAGGGAACCGCGGGCAGTGGATGCCTCCGCGCAAGCGGTCAACTGATCGGTCGAGGGGGTATCGTCCGAACGGTCAGCCGAGCCGTCGAGGCCGTACTGGTCGTCGAGGGTGCCGTCGTCACGCATTCGACGAGGCTAGACAGGGCAAACCGGGATCACCCAGGCCCATGGGGTGGTCCTCGCCACAGTCTGCGCCCGCAGAACCGGACAGCCGTCGCCGCCCCGGGCCGGCCGGTGACGGACCTCGCGACCCGGGAAAACCTCCGGTGTGGCCCGGGTCGCACCGGCCCGGGCAGGAACCTCGCAGCCTTCCCGGGCCCGCCCAGTGATCGACTAACTCGTCCTTTCGGTGGACCCGCACCCGGACCGGGAGGAGGAGCGATCCCGGGCCGTCGCCGAATTGTGATCATCGGTCGGCCCGTAACGGAATGGACCACGGCGGCCGGTACGTTGGCCGAACGGGGTGCCCCGTGCGCGCGGCCCGCCCCGTACGCGTCGACAGGAAGGTCCGAACCGGTGCTCGACCCACACGAGCTCTACGAACTCAGCGACGATCTGCCCGATCTCGGCCAACCGGTGCTGATCCAGGCCCTCACCGGTTTCGTCGACGCCGGCAGCGCCACCCGGCTGGCCCGGGAGCAGCTGCTCACCTCCCTGGAGGCGCGGCCCATCGCCCGCTTCGACGTCGACCAGCTCTTCGACTACCGCTCCCGCCGGCCGGTGATGACCTTCGTCGAGGACCACTGGGCCGACTACGACGCCCCCGCGCTGGAGCTGCACCTGCTGCACGACGACGACGAGACCCCGTTCCTGCTGTTCACCGGCCCCGAGCCGGACGTCCAGTGGGAACGTTTCGTGGCCGCCGTGGCCGCGCTCTCCGCGCGGCTCGAGGTCCGGCTCACCGTCGGGCTCAACTCGATCCCGATGGCCGTCCCGCACACCCGGCCCACCGGCGTCACCGCGCACGCCACCCGGCGCGAGCTGATCTCCGGGTACGAGCCCTGGCTCCAGAAGGTCCAGGTACCCGCCGGCGTGGGCCACCTGCTGGAATATCGCCTCGGCGAGCGGGGTCGCGACGCCCTCGGCTTCGCCGCGCATGTGCCGCACTACGTCGCCCAGACCGAGTACCCGGCCGCCGCCGAGGCGCTGCTCGCCGCGGTGTCCCGCAGCACCGGGCTGCTGCTGCCCCGCGACGGCCTGCGCGCCGCCGCCGAGGTGGTGCGGGTGGAGATCGACCGCCAGGTCGCCCAGACCGAGGAGGCGGCCACCCTGGTCCAGGCCCTGGAGGAGCAGTACGACGCGTTCGCCCGCGGGCGCGGCGAGAAGAGCCTGCTCGCCCCGGAGACCGGCCCGCTGCCCACCGCCGACGAGCTGGGCGCCGAACTGGAACGCTTCCTCGCCGAGCAGACCCGGCCCGGGGACACCCCGGAACGCTGACCGGCGGCCGGGCCGGCGCGGCACCCGGGAAGCGACGGCGCGACACCCCGCGGGCTGACCCGGCGGGGTGACCGCCGATGCGGCAGGCTGGAGACATGCGCCTGGCGACCTGGAACGTCAACTCGGTGAAGGCCCGCCTCCCCCGCCTGCTCGATTGGCTGGCCACCACGAAGCCCGACGTCGTCTGCCTGCAGGAGACCAAGTGCCCCGACGGGGCCTTCCCGGTCGCCGAGGTGGGCGAGCTGGGCTACGAGGCGGCCAGCCACAGCGACGGCCGGTGGAACGGGGTGGCCGTCCTGTCCCGCGTGGGGCTGGCCGACGTGGCGGTCGGCTTCCCCGGCGAGCCGGGCTTCCCCCTGCCCGAGGCCCGGGCCATCTCGGCCACCTGCGCCGGCCTGCGGGTCTGGTCGGTGTACGTGCCGAACGGCCGCTCCCCCGACGACCCGCACTACGCGTACAAGCTGGCCTGGTTCGCCGCGCTGCGCGACGCCCTGGAGCCGGAGGTGGCCGGCGGGCTGCCCGTTGCCGTCTGCGGGGACTTCAACGTCGCCCCGACCGACGCCGACGTCTGGGACCCGAAGCTCTTCGTCACCTCCACCCACGTCACCCCGGCGGAGCGGGCCGCCCTGGCCGCGCTGCGCGACCTCGGCCTCAGCGACGTGGTGCCGACACCCATGAAGGGGCCGCACCCCTACACCTACTGGGACTACCGGGCCGGCATGTTCCACCAGAACAAGGGCATGCGGATCGACCTGGTCTACGCCACGGCGCCGTTCGCCCGCGCGGTCACCTCCGCGTACGTGGACCGGGAGGCCCGCAAGGGCAAGGGCCCCTCCGACCACGCCCCGATCGTGGTCGACGCCGACCTGGTGCCGGCCGTCGAGTCGTTCTGACCCGGCTCGTTAGGGTGGAGCCATGGCAGTCGTGAAGATCAACGCGATCGACGTCCCGCCGGGCGCCGGCGAGGAGCTGGAGAAGCGGTTCGCGGCCCGGGCCGGCGCGGTGGAGAACTCCCCCGGCTTCCTCGGCTTCGAACTGCTCCGCCCGGTCGGCGGGGAGAGCCGCTACTTCGTCTACACCCGCTGGGAGACCGAGGAGGCCTACCAGGCGTGGGCGCAGGGGCCGTCCCGGGCCGCGCACGCCGGCGGCCAGGGCGGCGAGCCGCGCAAGCCGGTGTCCACCGGCGCCACGCTGCTGGAGTTCGAGGTCGTCCAGCAGGTCCCCGCCAAGGGCTGAACCCTCCTACTTCCGAGATGGTCGACGCCACGTCGGCCATGAGCTTGAGGGCCCAGTCGAGCTGCGGGCAGGTGTCCTGATCGCGGCACTCCAGGCAGCCGCCGGCCCGCCAGGGCTGGTCGAGGGCCCCGGTCCAGTGCGTGTCGATGATCCGCATCATCGCGAACAACTCGTCGGCGGGCGTGATGTCGCCGTCATCCATCGGCATGGCCGACGCCTACCGACGCGTCGCCGACGACATCGAAGCCAAGATCCGTGCCGGCGAATACGGGCCTGGGCAGCAACTGCCGTCCGTGTCGG
Organism: Micromonospora halotolerans; assembly: GCF_032108445.1. Classification (NCBI taxonomy): domain Bacteria; kingdom Bacillati; phylum Actinomycetota; class Actinomycetes; order Micromonosporales; family Micromonosporaceae; genus Micromonospora; species Micromonospora halotolerans. The sequence continues at coordinate 248,248 of NZ_CP134876.1, forward strand.
AGATCGGCGAGATCTACAACGTCGCCAGGTCGACGGCCTACCGGGCCGTCAAGGAGCTGCACGCGCGCAATCTCGTCTACGGCCAGCAGGGCCAGGGCGTCTTCGTCGCCGAGGCGGAGTAGCCGAACACTCCTGGCTTGAGTCGTTGCTGACGTCAGCACCCAGGGCGTCCGCGATGCACGCGTCGCTCGCCGCCCCCTCTCCAGCCCCTACGAACTTGATGCCGCAGGTGAATCACCCCGGCGCCGCTGCCGCCACGAGTGACTCATCTACGTCATCAAGTTCCTAGCGGCTCGTGGACCACCGCCGACCCGTCCACGGCGCCGCCGTCGCGGGTGCCCGGCGCGCGAGACCCGCGGTCTTCAGGGGTTGCCGGTGTCGAGGAGGGAGGCGAACGCGATCACGTTGTCCTGGTAGCCGGTGTGGCCGCCCACCCACTCGCCGCCGCAGGTGATCAGCCGCAGCTCGGCCGGCCCGGCGTCGCCGTACACCCGGTCGGCGGGGAGGTTGGCCTTGTCGAAGTACTCGACGGTGTCGACCTTGAAGGTCACCACGCTGTGGTCCGCCCGGGTCACCTCGATCCGGTCCCCCGGCTTCAGGTCGTGCAGCCGGTAGAAGACCGCCGGCCCGCTCTTGGTGTCCACGTGCCCGACGATGATCGCCCGGCCCGGGTCGCCGGGCACGGCTCCGCGGTCGTACCAGCCGGTCTGGTGGTGCTGGGTCAGCGGCGGGACCGCGATCGAGCCGTCCCGGGCCTGACCGACCGGGGTGACCGGGGCGGTGATCTTGATGGCCGGCACGGCGAGGCGGACCGGAAGGCTGGTCGGCTCCCGCGCCCGGGTCGGCTCGGCGGTGCGGTGGCTCGACCCGGTCGCCGCGTCGGCCCAGTCGAACGGCCCGGCGGTCCGGCCCAGCCCGGCGCCGGTGGCGAAGACCCCGACCAGCACCAGCAGCACGGCGAGCGGCACCGACCACGGGCTCCGGCCGGTGGCCCGGGGGCTGGGCTGGGGGGTGGGGTTCGCGGCCATGGCGGGGCTCAGCGCCGGGCGGCGCCACGGAGGGTACGGGGCTGCCGGCGGGACGCGGCCACGCCGACCACCGCGCCGGCCACGGTCAGCGCCAGCCCGACCGGCACGAGCAGCCCACCGCCGAGCCCGCCGCCGGCCGTGCCGCCGAAGCCGGTCGCCGGCCCCCGGCTGGGCTGCACCCGCTTGACGACCTGGAGCATGGTGGACGCCGTCTGCCCGCTGGGGCACTCCAGTTTCACCCGGTAGTTGCCGGGGCGGGTGCGGTCCCGGACCATCGGCGAGGCGGTGAGCAGGCCGCGCTGCGGCTGCACCTGGACCCGGCCGAACGCGTCGGACACCACGGTGGCCGGCACCGAATTGTCCCGGCAGCTCGCCCGGATGCCGACCAGGAAGCCGGCCTCGACGGTGCTCGGCGTGACCTCGACGAAGATCAGGTCGGTCGGGGGTTGCGTGCCGGGCTGGCCGGGCACCGGCTCGGCGGCGGGGGCGGCCGCTCGCACCGTCGCCGCGGCCGACCCCGGGGCGGCCTGGGCGGGCAGCGCGCCGACCAGCGGGGCGGTGCACGCGGCGGCCGCGACCAGCAGCGCCGCACGTCCCGTGACTGACACCATGCCCCCTCCCGGCGTCGGGGTCGGGCGGCGGGCCACCCGTCCTGCCGTACGGGATGAATCCTCTCACCCCGGGCCGCCCACCACATCCGATCCGCTCCGGCGGTCGCGTACGCTCGGATCGCTGTGACCTCCACCGACTTCAGCGCCGCGCCGCCGGCCCACGCCGCCCGTATCCGCACCTTCCACCCGCGTCGCGGGCGGATGAGCGACCGGCAGCGCGACGCGCTGGCCCGGCTCTGGCCCGCGTACGGCCTGGAGATCGACGACCTGGACGGGCCGTGCGATCCGGCGGCGCTGTTCGGACGGCGGGCGCCGCTGGTGCTGGAGATCGGTTCCGGCATGGGCGACGCCACCGCGGCGATGGCGGCCGCCGACCCGGACCGACACTATCTGGCGGTTGAGGTGCACACGCCCGGAATCGCCAACCTGCTCGACCTGGTCGAACGGCACGGGCTGGGCAACGTGCGGGTGGCCAAGGGCGACGCGCTGGACCTGGTGCGGGTCATGCCGGAGGGCTGCCTGGACGCGGTGCACGTCTTCTTCCCCGACCCGTGGCCGAAGGCCCGGCACCACAAGCGGCGGATCATCCAGCCGGGCCACGTGGCGCTGCTGCGCTCCCGGCTGGTCCCCGGCGGGACGCTGCACTGCGCGACCGACTGGGCCGAGTACGCCGAGTCGATGCGGGAGACGCTGACCGCCGACCCGGAGCTGGTCGACGTGCACGGCGGCTTCGCGCCCCGCCCGACGCACCGGCCGGTGACCAAGTTCGAGCGCCGGGCGCTGACCGCCGGGCGGGAGATCTTCGACCTGATCCACCGGCGGCGCTGAACCCGGTTGGCGCGGCGGCCCATGATCCAGGCACGATGGGAGCCGCCATGACTCTCACCGCCGCGCTGCCGAAGAGCGCCGACCCCGACACCCTCTACGACGCGTTCGCCGGCTGGGCGTCCGAGCGCGGTCTCGACCTCTACCCCCACCAGGAGGAGGCGGTCATCGAGATCGTCTCCGGCGCGAACGTGATCATGAATACGCCGACCGGCTCGGGCAAGAGCCTGGTGGCGATCGCGGCGCACTTCGCCGCGCTGGCCGACGACCGGACCACCTTCTACACGGCGCCGATCAAGGCGCTGGTCTCGGAGAAGTTCTTCGCCCTCTGCGAGGTCTTCGGCGCCGAGAACGTCGGCATGCTCACCGGCGACGCCAGCGTCAACGCCGACGCCCCGATCATCTGCTGCACGGCGGAGATCCTGGCCAACCTGGCGCTGCGCGAGGGCGCCCGCGCCGACGTCGGCCAGGTGGTCATGGACGAGTTCCACTTCTACGCCGAGCCGGACCGGGGCTGGGCCTGGCAGGTGCCGATCATCGAGCTGCCGCAGGCCCAGTTCGTCCTGATGTCCGCGACACTCGGCGACACCACCCGCTTCGTGGACGACCTGACCCGGCGCACCGGGCGGCCGACCGCCGTCGTCCGCTCGGCCGAGCGGCCGGTCCCGCTCCTCTTCTCGTACGCGATGACGCCGCTGCACGAGACCCTGGAGGAGCTGCTGGCGACCAAGCAGGCCCCGGTCTACGTCGTGCACTTCACCCAGGCCGCCGCGCTGGAACGCGCCCAGGCGCTGATGAGCGTCAACGTCTGCACCCGCGCGGAGAAGGACATGATCGCGCAGGCGATCGGGAACTTCCGGTTCACCTCGGGCTTCGGCAAGACGCTGTCCCGGCTCGTCCGCCACGGCATCGGCGTGCACCACGCCGGCATGCTGCCCAAGTACCGCCGCCTCGTGGAGACGCTGGCCCAGGCCGGGCTGCTCAAGGTCATCTGCGGCACCGACACCCTCGGCGTCGGCATCAACGTGCCGATCCGCACGGTGCTCTTCACCGGCCTGTCGAAGTACGACGGCACCCGGACCCGGCTGCTCAAGGCCCGCGAGTTCCACCAGATCGCCGGCCGGGCCGGCCGGGCCGGCTTCGACACCCTCGGCCGGGTCGTGGTGCAGGCTCCCGAGCACGTCATCGAGAACGAGAAGGCCCTCGCCAAGGCGGGCGACGACCCGAAGAAGCGCCGCAAGGTGGTGAAGAAGAAGCCGCCGGAGGGCTCCATCGGCTGGGGCGAGCCGACCTTCCAGCGCCTGGTCGAGGCCGAGCCGGAGCCGCTGACCTCCAGCTTCCAGGTCAGCCACTCGATGCTGCTCAACGTCATCGGCCGCCCCGGCGACGCGTTCGCCTCGATGCGGCACCTGCTCACCGACAACCACGAGGACCCGGCCGCCCAGCGCCGGCACATCCGCCGGGCCATCGCCATCTACCGGGCGCTGCGGGCCGGCGGCGTGGTCGAGGAGCTGCCCGAGCCCGACGAGCAGGGCCGCCGGGTGCGGCTGACCGTCGACCTCCAGCTCGACTTCGCGCTCAACCAGCCGCTCTCCCCGCTCGCCCTGGCCACCGTCGAACTGCTCGACCGGGAGTCCCCGTCGTACGCGCTGGACGTGCTCAGCGTGATCGAGTCGATCCTGGACGACCCGCGCCAGGTGCTCTCCGCGCAGCAGTTCAAGGCCCGCGGCGAGGCGGTCGCCGCCATGAAGGCCGAGGGCATCGAGTACGAGGCCCGGCTGGAACTCCTCGACGAGGTGACCTGGCCGAAGCCCCTCGCCGAGCTGCTCGAGTCGGCGTACGAGATGTACCGGCAGGGCCACCCGTGGGTCGCCGACCACCAGCTCTCCCCCAAGTCCGTGGTCCGGGACATGTACGAGCGGGCCATGACCTTCACCGAGTACGTCCAGTTCTACGGCCTGTCCCGCTCCGAGGGCCTGGTGCTGCGCTACCTCGCGGACGCGTACAAGACGCTGCGGCAGACCGTCCCCGAGGACGCCAAGACCGAGGAGCTGGTCGACCTCATCGAGTGGCTGGGCGAGCTGGTCCGCCAGGTCGACTCCAGCCTCATCGACGAGTGGGAGCGGCTGCGCAACCCGTCCGACGTGGCGGAGGTGGCCGCCTCGCTGGACGACCGGCCGCCGGCGGTCACCCGCAACGCCCGGGCGTTCCGGGTGCTGGTGCGCAACGCGCTGTTCCGCCGGGTCGAGCTGGCCGCGCTGCGCCGCTGGGACCTGCTCGGCGAGCTGGACGCCGAGCACGGCTGGCACGCGGACGCGTGGGCGGACGCGCTGGAGCCGTACTTCGAGGCGTACGACTCGATCGGGGTGGGGCCGGACGCGCGCGGGCCGGCGCTGCTCATGATCGAGCAGGGTCGGGAGCGGTGGACCGTACGCCAGATCCTGGACGACCCGGAGGGCGACCACGACTGGGGCATCAGCGCCGAGATCGACCTGTCCGCCTCCGACGAGGCGGGCGCCGCGGTCGTCCGGATCACCGACGTCGGGCAGCTCTAGATCGCTTCTCCCCCACCGGCCAGTTGGTCACCGAGCGGGCTGCGGCGATACAGCACGTGCCGTCCGTCCCGGGCGCGGGTGACCAACCCGGTCGCGTGGAGGACGCGCAGGTGTTGGGACACGGCGCTGGGCGTCACGGTGAGCCGGCGGGCGATCTCCACCGTCGCCAGGGGCTCGTCGAGGAGGCCCAGCAGTCCCGCTCTGGGCGCGCCGAGCAACGCGGTGAGGGCCCCGGCGTCCGTGGTGGGCGCCGGGAGCCACAGCGTGGCCACCCCGCGACAGGGGTAGGCCAGCAGCGGTGGTTCCTCCGCGCTGACCGGCGGGGCGGGCTTGTGGGCGAAGACGGACGGCACCAGCAGCAGCCCCCGGCCGGCGGCCGCGACCCGGTGCCGGCCGATCATCCTGTCGATGTGCAGCACGCCGTCGTGCCACCGCACGTTGGGGTGCATGTCGGCGAAGAGCAGGCGGGCGCCGCCGACGGCCAACTGCCGGGCGCGGTAGGTCATGTCGGCTTCCAGCACGAGTCGCATCTGGGGCCAGGTCGGCCTCACGGCGATCTCCCAGTAGGCCGCCAGGAGGCTGCAGACGGCCTCACGGAGCCGCACGATGTCCGCATCGCCGCCCGTGGTGACCTCGCTCAGGACGTCGGGCAGCCGGCGCCGCCCGTAGACGGCCAGCAGGTCGCGCCGCACCACGTCCGGCGGCGTCCGGCGTACCCGGGCCAGTTCCTCGTCGAAGGTCGGGGCGAAGCTCGCCGGCCGGGGGGTGAGGAAGTCCGGCACCGCGCGGTCCGGCCCGACCAGCGACATCAGCAGGGCGGTGTCGAGCCCGTCGAGCCGGCCGAGCACCGACCGGCGCCATGGCAGGTGCAGCGCGTACAGGCCCGGCTCGCGCAGCACCCGGAGGCTGAGGACGGTCTCGTGGATCGGTGAGATCCCGAACCGGGTGTCGGCGAGGTCCTCGACGCCGAGCTCAAAGCTGATCATTAAGCGATATGCTACATCTCTGGGCCGTGGTCGACGTGTGCGGTGGACTTCCGGGCATGACACCGCAGATCAACACGACGGACCACGGGAACCTGCAACGCACGGCGATCGTCACGGGTGCGGCAGGCGGCATCGGCGCCGGGGTTGCCAAGCGGCTGGCGCGCGACGGCCTCGCGGTCGCGGTGCTGGACCTGAGGGAGGAGGACTGCGCCGCCACCGTGGCAGCCATCACCCGCGACGGGGGGACGGCCGCGGCGTTCGCCGCCGACGTCAACGACGAGACCGCGGTGGCCACTGCCGTCGCCCGGATCGCTACCGCGCTGGGAGCGCCGACGGTGCTGGTCAACAACGCCGGCATCGGCGGGCCCAATGCCGGCGTCGAGGAGACGAGCACCGAGCAGTGGGACGCGGTCACCGGAGTGAGCCTGCGGGGCGCGTTCTTCCTCACCCGGGCCGTGGCTCCGCACATGATGGCGGCAGGCTGGGGACGGATCGTCAACATGTCGAGCATCTCCGCGCTCGGCGATTCCGGGCGCGTCGACTACGCGGCCGCCAAGGCGGGTCTGATCGGTTTCACCAAGTCGCTCGCGCTCCGGCTGGGACGGCACGGCGTGACCGCCAACGCCATCGGCCCGGGCTTCGTGGTGAGCGACATGACCAGGGTCGCGGCCCAGCGGCGCGGCCGCAGCTTCGAGGAGCACCAGCGGATCGTGGCGGAGACGATTCCGGTCGGCCGGGTCGGCCAGCCCGAGGACATCGCACACACCGCGTCGTACCTGGTGAGCGAGGGGGCGGGCTTCGTCTCCGGCCAGGTCATCTACGTCGCAGGCGGGCCGGTGGACTGACGTGGCCGACGATTCCGGGCCGGACGTCGGCCGATGAGCCGCCGACTGCTGGCACTCCTCACCCTCGCCTGCGGGGTGGCCGTCGGGAACATCTACTTCCCGCAGACCGTCGCCCCACTGATCGCCGCCGAACGGCACGTCTCCCCGGACTCGGCCGCGCTGGTGGTGACGGCCGTGCAGCTCGGGTACGCGGCGGGGATCTTCCTTCTGGTGCCGCTCGGCGACCGGCTCCCGCACCGGCCGCTCGTCGTCACCCTGCTCGGCCTGACCGGGCTGGGACTGCTCGCTGCCACCGTCGCCCCGGCGCATCCGCTCCTCGTGTCCGCGAACGCCCTCGTCGGGATCACCACCGTGGTCGCGCCGATCATCGGGCCGATGGCGGCCGGCCTGGTCCCCGCGGACCGGCGCGGGGCGGTCAGCGGCACGCTCCTGAGCGGCTCGATCGGTGGCATGCTGCTGTCCCGCACGGTTGCCGGAACCATCGGCGACTGGTGGGGCTGGCGGGCGCCCTACCTCACCGCGGCGGCGTCCGTGCTGCTCATCGCGGTCGTCATGGCCCGCGTACTGCCGGCGACGCGACCGGCGTCGGCGCACCCCTACCCGGCCCTGCTGGCCGAGTCGCTGCGCCTCCTGCGCCGGGAGCCCGAGCTGCGCCGATCCTGCTGGTACCAGGCGACGATCTTCGCCGGTTTCTCCGCGGTCTGGACCGCCCTGGCGCTGCTGCTGACCGGTCCGATCTACGGGCTGGGAGCCCCGGCGGTCGGGCTGCTGGCCCTGGTCAACGCGGCGACCATGGTCTGCACGCCGCTGGCCGGACGGCTGGTGGACCGGCACGGCAGCGACGCGGTCAACCTGGTGTGCATCCTCGGGGTCGACGCGGCGGCCGCGCTGCTCGCGTTCGCCCGGCTGGGCGGCGCGGCAGGGCTGGTGGCGCTGGTGGTGGGGACACTGCTGCTCGACGTGGCCATGCAGTCGGGGATGGTCGCCAACCAGGTACGCAACTACGCCCTGCGCGCGGATGCCCGCAGCAGGGTCAACACCGCCTACATGACCTGCGCCTACCTGGGCGGAAGTGCCGGGTCCTGGCTGGGCGTCCAGGCGTACACCCACGTCGGCTGGCTGGGGGTGTGCGGCCTGCTCGCCGTGCTCGCCGGAGTCGCGCTGGCCCGTTTTCCGCTGCCCTCAGTTCGCCGGCTTCCGCCCCTGGGCGATGTCAGACCCGTCGATTAGAATGTATGTACTAATCGAGCTTTTGACCTGGGAGGATGCTCGTGACTGCGCCCACCTCCGCCGCCCCTGTCACCCCCTACGCCACCCTCCTCGGGTTCACCCGCTACGTGGACCGCACCGGGCCCACCAAGGCCACCTTCGTGGGCGGCCTGCGCAAGCAGCGGGCGAGCCGGCACGGGTTCAACCCGCACGGCCAGTTCGTCAAGGCGCTCAAGGCCGACGTCGCCTTCCACACCGGCGGCACCCACCTGGCCCAGGTGGCCGACCTGGTCAAGCCGCGCTGGCGCCCGCTCTACGAGGCGCTGGTGCCGGGGGCGACCACCTGGCTGCACTCGCTCGGCGAACCGGCCGGCGTCGACCTGGCCCAGACCCGCGACGCGCTGGCCATGCTGGGTGACCTGCCCGTGAAGATCAACCCGCAGTTCGGGGTGCGCTACGCCGACGGTCGCGCCGAGGCGATCCGGCTGCACTTCGACGAGGCCCCGCCGAGCGAGGAGACCACCCTGGCGACCCTGCACCTGATGGCCCGGCACATGGACGCGGTCCTGCCGCACGCCGAGCCGGTGCTGGTCGACGTCCGGCGCGGCGAGTCCTACCGGATGCCGACCGACGTCAAGCCGGAGCAGGTCGAGCAGTGGCTGGCGGGCGAGGCCGCGGCGTTCCGCGCCATCTGGTCCACCGCCGCCTGACCCGGCCCGCCCCGACGAGCGGCCGCCCCTTCCCGGGCGGCCGCTCGTCCGTGTCCGCGGGTGGTCACCCGGCACGGGCAGCCCGGATGATCCCGTCTCCAACTGTTTCTCTCTCTTTCGGGGAGATGCGGGACGTATGCGAGCTGATGTCGGGAAGCTGAACTCGTGAGAGTTCCTCAGCGTGTGCCCGCCGCATGCCGGCAGGGCCCGCTGACGCCCCGGCGAGCCGCCGGACCGGGAACCCACTGGCAACGGCACCCGTGAATCCGAGGAGACGTGATGTTCACGCACATGAAGGACCTGCAGTTCGAGGCGAAGCCGGACGGGCCGGACGCCGCGTTCGCCCGCCGGCTGCAGGAGATCCTGGGCGGCAAGTGGGGCGAGATGACCGTGGCCAACCAGTACCTGTACCAGGGCTGGAACTGCCGGCTGCCCGGAAAGTACAAGGACCTGCTGCTCGACGTCGGCACCGAGGAGATGGGCCACGTCGAGATGATCGCCACGATGATCACCCGGCTGCTGGAGAAGGCGCCGCTGTCGCTCTCCGAGGCGGCCGAGGACAACCCGATGGTCGGCGCCATCTACGGCGGCTCGAACCCGGCGCACTTCATCCACGGTGGTGGCGGCGCCCTGCCGGTCGACAGCTCCGGCGTGCCGTGGAACGGCAACTTCATCACCGCCAGCGGCAACCTGATGGCCGACTTCCAGCTCAACGTCACCGCCGAGGCCCAGGGCCGGCTCCAGGTCTCCCGCCTGTTCAACATGACCGACGACCCGGGCGTCAAGCAGATGCTCCGCTTCCTGCTGGCCCGCGACACCATGCACCAGAACATGTGGATGGCGGCCATCGAGCAGCTCAAGGAGGACGGCCTGGAGGAGATGCCGGTGCCGGACGCCTTCACCGACTCGAAGGAGTTCACCGAGGAGTTCAGCTACACGTACCTGGACTTCTCACCGGGGCAGGACGCGGCCGAGGGCCGGTGGGCCTCCGGCCCCTCCCCCGACGGCAAGGGCGAGTTCCGCTACGACCACAGCCCGCGGGCGCACGCCCCCGAGCCGGTCCTGCCGCCGGGCGACCCCCGCCTGTACGGCACCAACCCGGGCATGGCCGGCAAGGTCGCCACCAAGGTCAAGAGCAAGGTCACCTGACGCCACCGGCGCCGGGCCGGTCGGGCGGCCGGCCCGGCGTCGCCTGATCCGGGAGGTGACATGTCCACCGCCAACCGCACCAAGCTGGCCGTCTTCGCCCTGCTCACGGTCGGCGCGGCGAGCGCCGGCACGGCCGCGCCGGCGGTCCTCGCGCTGGCCGCCGTCACGGCGCTCATCCCGGTCGCCGACGCGCTGGACCGGAAGCCCGCGGCACGGCCGGACCGCCGGCCGGCGCCCGAGCGCGAACCCGTCTGATCCGTCCGCCCCGCCGAGGAGCACACCGTGGTCACGAACGACCTCACCATCGCGTCACCGCTGCAGACCGCCCGTGCGCGGGGCCGGGTACGCGGCCGCCTCATCCTGCTCGGGCCGGCCTTCGTCGCCGCGGTCGCCTACGTCGACCCGGGCAACTTCGCCACGAACTCCACCGCCGGCGCGCGCTACGGCTACCTGCTGGTCTGGGTCGTCGTGGCGGCGAACCTGGCCGCCATGCTGGTGCAGACGCTCACCGCCAAGCTCGGCCTGGCGACCGGCCGCAGCCTGCCCGAGCTGTGCCGCGAGCACCTGCCTCGGCCGGTCAACCGGGTCATGTGGGTCCAGGCCGAACTGGTGGCCATGGCCACCGACCTGGCCGAGGTGATCGGCGGCGCCGTCGCCCTCTACCTGCTCTTCGGCATCCCGCTGCTGGCCGGCGGCCTGATCGTCGGCGCGGCCGCGTTCGCCGTCCTCGCGTTGCGCGCGCGGGGTTTCCGGGCGTTCGAGATCGCGATCGCCGTGCTGCTCGGCGTGATCGTCCTGGCCTTCGCCGTGAACCTGCTCAGCGCGCGGCCCGACGTGTCCGCCGCGGCCGGCGGGCTGCTGCCCCGGATGCAGGGCACCGACAGCATGATGCTGGCCGCCGGCATCCTCGGCGCGACGGTGATGCCACACGTCATCTACGTGCACTCCGCGCTGACCCCGAACCGCATCCCCGCGGCCGACGAGACCGAGCGGCGGATCGTGGCGAAGGGCCTGCGCACCGACGTGCTGCTCGCCCTGAGCGCCGCCGGCGCGGTCAACCTGGCCATGCTGCTCGTCGCGGCGTCCACCTTCCACGGCAGCGGGATCCCCGGCACCGACACCCTGGAGGGCGTCCACGCCGGTCTTGCCGGCAGCCTCGGCGCGGTGGCGGCGCTCGGCTTCGCGGTGGCGCTGCTGCTGTCCGGGCTGGCCTCGACCAGCGTCGGCACCTACGCCGGCGAGGTCATCATGCAGGGCTTCCTGCGCCGCCGCGTACCGCTGGTGGTGCGCCGGCTGGTCACCCTGGTGCCCGCGCTGCTGGTGCTCGCCGTCGGCGTCGACCCGACCCGGGCCCTCGTGCTGTCGCAGGTGGTGCTGAGCTTCGGCATCCCGTTCGCGCTGATCCCGGTGGTGGCCTTCACCCGCCGCCGGGACCTCATGGGGAGCCTGGTCAACCGCCCGGCCACGACCGCCGTCGCGTCGGTGATCACCGCGCTCGTGGTGGCGCTCAACCTGTTCCTGCTCTGGCAGCTGGTCGCCTGACCGGCCGGGCCGGGCCCGGCGCCGTCACCGGTGCCGGGCCGCCCGGTGCAGCCAGGTACGCGGTGACCAGGCCACCGGCCAGCACGGCCGCCGCCCCGGCCGTCTGCCCGGTCTCCAGCGCCACCCGGAAGGCGTCCCGGACCAGGACGCGCTCGCCGTCGGTGCCGGCGGCGGCCAGCGCGGCCGGGAACGAGCCGGCCCCGGCCAGCGCGGCGGGCAGCAGGGCGGCGAACCGCGCGTTGAGCACCGCGCCGAGCACGGCCACGCCCAGGCTGCCGCCGACCTCGGTCATGGTGCCGTCGACACCCGCCCCGGCGCCAGCCCGCTCCGGCGGCAGCGCGCTCACCACCGCCTCGACGATCGCCGGGTTGGCCAGCGCGCAGCCGGCGCCCATCAGCAGCAGGCCGCCGAGCAGCACCGGATAGCCGTCGCCCGGGGTGTACGTGACGGCCAGCAGCCCGACGGCGAGCAGCGCCATGCCGACGGCGACCGCGGCCGGCCGGCCCATGCGGCGGATCAGCGCGGCGGCCACCCCGGTGAGGTTGAGCACCACGATGGAGAGCGCGAACGGCGCCATCCGCAGCCCGGCCTCCCAGGCCGGGTAGCCGCGGACGAACTGCAGGTGCTGGGTGAGCAGGAACAGCGCGCCGGTCGCGCCGAAGGTGATCAGCACGACCCCGGAGACCGCGCCGGTGAAGCGGGGGTCGCGGAACAGCCCCATGTCCAGCATCGGGTCGGCGACCCGGTGTTCCCAGGCGACGAAGAGGCCGAGCAGCAGCACGCCGGCCACGGCCGCGGCGAGCACCGCCGGAGCGGCCCAGCCCTCCTCCGGCCCGGCCGTGATGGCCCAGACCACGCCGGTGAGCCCGGCCGTGGAGAGCAGCACGCCGGGCACGTCGAGGCGGCCGGTGACCGCCTTGCGGGACTCCGGCACGAGCAGCCGGACGGCCACCAGGCAGACCAGCACCACCGGCACGTTCACCAGGAAGATGGCCTGCCAGGGCAGGTGGGCGAGGATCGTCCCGCCGACCGGCGGTCCCACGGCGAAGCCCAGGGCGCTGGTCGCCGCCCAGACCCCGATGGCCCGCTGCCGCGCGGGCCCCTCGAAGACCTGCACGGCCACCGCGAGGGTGGCGGTGACCAGCAGTGCGCCGCCGACGCCCATCGCGGCCCGGGCCGCGATGAGCTGGCCGGTCGTGGTGGCCAGCCCGGCGGCCAGCGAGCCGGCCCCGAACAGCACCAGCCCGGCCAGCAGCATCCGCCGCCGGCCGTACCGGTCGGCCGCGCTGCCCGCGCTGATCAGCCGGCCGGACAGGACCAGGGCGTACGCGTTGATGATCCACTGGATGTCGCTGGTGCTGGCGCCCAGCTCGGTGGTGAGCACCGGCACCGCCACGGTGAGCACGGTGTTGTCCAGCACCACGGTCACCTGGGCCAGGCAGAGCACGGCCAGGATCCACCAGCGGTGCCGGAGAACCGCCGGCCCGACCGGGGCGGCCGGTGCGGCGAGGGCACTCACGGCCGCGGGGCGTACGGGGCGAGGGGGTTGGCCAGCGTCCCGACGAACTGGAGCGCCGCCGAAGGGTCCGCCAGGTCGACCATCTGCTGGTTGTTGCGCAGTTGCAGCCGGTTCAGACAGGACAGCGCGAACTCCGGGGCGAACAGGTCGTGCCGGTCGGCCAGGTGCGGCACCGACTCCGTGTACGCCCGGACGCACTCGGCCACGGTCCGCCAGAAGTCCTCCTCGTCGAGGATCCCCTCGGTGGTCAGGATGGCGTTGAGGTGGCGCAGGAACGAGTCGAACACGTCGGTGAAGACGGCGAGCACCTTCTCGTCCTCGGGCACGGCGGCCCGGATCCGGCTCACCGCCTCGGGCAGGTCGGCCGCCGGGTCCATCACCACGATCTCCTCGGCGATGTCCTTGAAGACCACCCGCTCGACCACGTCGTCGCGGAGCACCAGGATGACGTTCTCGCCGTGCGGCATGAACGCCAGGTCGTACGCGTGCAGCGCGTGCAGCACCGGCACGAGGTAGGCGTCCAGGTAGCGGCGCAGCCAGTCCGCGGGGGCCAGCCCGGAGCCGGCGATCAGCGCACCGGCGAACGAGCGGCCGGCCCGGTCGACGTGCAGCAGCGACGCCATGGTGGCCAGGCGCCGGCCGGGCTCCAGCCCGGGCACCGGGCTCTCCCGCCAGAGGGCGGCGAGCATCTTCCGGTACGGCGAGTACCGGTCGGTGGCCGCCTCGAACTGCCGGTGCCGGTAGCCGATCGCGGCCCGCTCCCGGATGATCGACAGCCCGGCCCGCGCGAACACCGGATCGGCGGCGATCAGGCCGGCCAGCCAGTCGTTGATGGCCGGGGTGTGCTCCATGTAGGCGGCGGACAGCCCGCGCATGAAGCCCATGTTGAGCACCGAGAGCGCGGTCTTCACGTAGTGCCGGTTCGGGTCGGTGACGTTGAAGAAGGTACGCACCGACTGCTGCGCCAGGTGCTCGTCCGGTCCCTCCCCCAGCGGCACCAGGTGGCGCCGGGCCACCTCGCCGGCGAAGGTGACGGCCAGCTTGTTCCACCACTGCCAGGGGTGCACCGGCAGCAGCAGGTAGTCGGCCGGGTCGAGGCCGAGCCCGGTGAGGGTACGGGCGAATGCCGCGAGGGTCTCCTCGCCGAGTTCGGCCCGGACGTGGGTGTCGTAGTCCAGGTCGGCGGCGCAGGTGAAGGTGGTGTGGTCGCGGTGGGCGGCGAGCCAGAGCAGGCGGACCGGCTGCCCGGCCTCCGGGGCGTACCGGTGGTGGTCGTGCACCCCCCAGCCGATCCGGCCGCTGTTGGCCACGAAGCACGGGTGACCCTCGGTCATCGCGGTCTCGATCCGCTGGAAGTCCGCCTCGACCAGCTCGGCCACCGTCAGCTCGGGCCGGGCCAGCTTGTAGGCCAGCCCGGCCAGGGTGGAGGTGATCTCCTCGAGGTAGACGGGCAGGACGGCGTCGGTGAGGCCGAGCGCGCCGCGCAGCTCCAGGCAGAGGTCGACCGCGTCGAGCGGGGCCTCCCGCCCGTCGACGTGCCGGGTCAGGCCGGCCGGGTCGATCCACCAGTGGTTCAGGGCGAGCTGCCGGGCCGCGAAGCGGTACTGGGCGCTGCCGTCGTCGCTGCGTACCCGGTAGTGGCCGGAGCCCTGGGGCTCGGGGGTGACGAGCCGTTCGTGGGCGAACTCGGCCAGGGCCTTGCGGACCAGGTGGCGGTTGGCGGCGGCCCACAGCTCGGGGGTGAGGTGGTCGACGGCGGCGGAGGGGGTGGTCACGCGGGTACCTCTCAACGGGTGGCGGCCAGGAACTGCGCGCGGGTGCAGACGCTCAGCAGGGCGGTCTTCTCGGGCTTGGCGATCGGGCCGACGACGGTGAAGCCGACGGCCGCGTTCAACGCGTGCACGGCGGTGTTGCGCACGTCGGGCTCGACCACCACCCGGCGGGTGGCCGGATCGGCGAAGAGCCAGTCCAGCACCGTGGTGAGCACGGCGAGGGTGAAGCCGTGCACCGGCGCCTCGGCGGGCGCGCAGAGGAAGTGCATCCCGACGTCGCCCTCGACCGGGTCGTAGAGGCCGACCAGCTCGACCTCGGCGGGGTCGTAGCGCTCGGCGAGGAAAGCCGGCCGGCCCTGCCAGAACCCGAGGTACGCGTCGTGGTGCGGGTGCGCGGCGATCCGTCGGTACTCCGCGGCCACCCGGGCGACGTCGGCGTCCTGCATCATCCAGAACACCGCCTTGGGGTGGGTGACCCAGCCGTGCAGCAGCGCGGCGTCGACGTCCGGGTCGAGCGGGCGGAGGCCGAACTCGCCGAGGCGCGGGTCCTGCCGGCGGTGGATGGCCACGGTCATGAGGCCACCCCGGCCGGTGCGCCGAACTCCTGGAACGCGATGCTCTTCTCGATCGGGTAGTGCTCGCGGCCGGTCAGCTCCCGGATGATCCAGGAGTTGCGGTAGGCGCCCATGCCCAGGTCCGGCGAGGTGACGCTGTGCGTGTGGGTGCCGGCGTTCTGCAGGAAGACGCCGCGTCCGGTGTGGTCGATGCTGTAGTTGCGGGCCACGTCGAAGCGGCCGTGTCCGTCAAAGCGGAGCCGGTCCCGGATCGGGTCGAGGAACGCGGGCACCCGGTAGCGGTAGCCGGTGGCCAGCACCAGCCCCTCGGTCTCCAGGGTGAAGTCGCGCCCCTGCTCGACGTGGTGCAGCCCCAGCGTGTACGTCCCCAGCGCCGGGTCGTGGGCGGCGTCGGTCAGCTCGGTGTTGGTGAGCAGCCGGGTGGGCACCGGGCCGCCCACGCTCTTCACGTAGAGCAGGTCGAAGATCGCGTTGATCAGCTCGGCGTCGATGCCCTTGAACAGGCCCTTCTGCTCCGCTTCGAGGCGGTAGCGGGTCGGCTCGGGCAGGGCGTGGAAGTAGTCCACGTAGTCCGGGGAGGTCATCTCCAGGGTGAGCTTGGTGTATTCGAGGGGGAAGAAGCGCGGCGAGCGGGTGACCCAGTTCAGCTGGTAGCCGTGGGTGTCGATGTCGGCGAGCAGGTCGTGGTAGATCTCGGCCGCGCTCTGCCCGCTGCCGACCACGGTGATGCTCCGCTTGCCGCGCAGTGCCGTCCGGTGCTCCCGGTACCGCGAGTTGTGGATCACGTCGCCGCCCAGCCGCGCGCACGCGGGCGGCACGTGCGGCGGGGTTCCGGTGCCGAGCACCAGCCGCCGCGCCCGGTGGGTGACCTCGCGGCCGTCCACCCGGACGTGCACCACGTACCGGTCGTCCGTCGGGTCGTACTCGATGGCGGTGACCTCGTGGCCGAACCGGACGCCGGGCAGCTTCGCGGCGGCCCACCGGCAGTACGCGTCGAACTCGCTGCGCAGCGGGAAGAAGTTCTCCCGGATGTAGAACGGGTAGAGCCGGCCGGTCTCCTTGAGGTAGCTGAGGAAGGAGAACGGGGAGGTCGGGTCGGCGAGCGTGACGAGGTCGGCGAGGAACGGGGTCTGCAGGTGGGCGCTCTCCAGCAGCATGCCGGGATGCCAGTCGACGTCGCCGCGGGCCTCCAGGAAGAGGCCGTCGAGGTCGGCGATCGGGGCGGTCAGGCAGGCCAGGCCGAGGTTGTACGGGCCCAGCCCGACGGCGATGAAGTCGTGGGTCGACATGGGGTTCTCCAGGGCGGGGCCGGTCAGCCGACCGGGCAGGACAGCTCGTCGGCGGTGCGGGTGCGGGCGTACCAGCCGGCGTGTTCGGCGATCAGGTCGAGCACCGCGGCGACGTCCTCCCCGGTGGTCTCGGGGTTGAGCAGGGTGAACTTCAGGTGGTGGGCGCCGTCGACCCGGGTGCCCGCGACGAGCGCGGCGCCGGAGGCGGCGAGCGCCTCGCGGGCGTACAGGTTGGCGTCGTCGACGAGGTCGGCGGCCAGTCCGGCGGGCCGCCAGCGGAACACCAGGGTGCTCAGCGTCGGCCGGGTCACCACCTCGAAGCGGGGGTCGGCGTCGAGCAGGCGCCAGGCCTCGTCGGCCCGGTCCACCACCTCGTCGAAGAGCGCGCCGACCGCGTCGGCGCCCATGATCCGCAGGGTGAGCCAGAGCTTGAGCGCGTCGAAGCGGCGGGTGGTCTGGAGGCTCTTGTCGACCTGGTTGGGGATGCGCTGCTCGACGGCGCGCGCCGGGTTGAGGTAGTCGGCGTGCCAGGTGGCGTGCCGCAGCGTCCGGCGGTCGCGCACCAGCACGGCGCTGGAGCTGACCGGCTGGAAGAAGGACTTGTGGTAGTCGACGGCCACCGAGTCGGCCCGCTCGATGCCGTCGAGCAGGTGCCGGCGGGTCGGCGAGACCAGCAGCCCGCAGCCGTACGCGGCGTCGACGTGCAGCCACACGCCGGCGGCCGCGCAGATGTCGGCGACCTGCGGCAGCGGGTCGATGCTGCCGAAGTCGGTGGTGCCGGCGGTGGCCACGACGGCCATGACCAGCTGCCCGTCCGCCCGGCAGCGGGCGATCTCCCGGGCCAGCGCGTCGGGACGCATCCGCCGCTGCGCGTCGGTGTCGACGGTGCGGACCGCGTCCGGGCCGAGACCGAGCAGCCGGGCCGCCTTCTGCACGCTGAAGTGGCCGGCGGCGGAGGTGAGCACCCGCAGCCGGGACAGCGCCTCCGGTCCGGGCCGCAGCCCGGCCCGTGCCCGCGTCTCCTCCCGGGCCAGCAGCAGCGCCTGGAGGTTGGAGTGGGTGCCGCCGCTGGTGAACACCCCGTCGGCGGCGGGCCCGAGGCCGATCCGCTCGGCCGTCCAGTCGATCAGGCGGCGCTCGATGAGGGTGCCGCCGGCGCTCTGGTCCCAGGTGTCCAGTGAGGAGTTGACCGCGCTGAGCACCGCCTCGCCGAGCAGCGCCGGGATCACCACCGGGCAGTTCAGGTGGGCCAGGTACCGGGGGTGGTGGAAGAACACGGCGTCGCGCAGGTAGACGTCGTGCAGTTCGTCGAGGGCCGCGCCGGTGTCGCCGAGCGGCCGGTCGAGGTCGACGGCCGCGACGCGCGGGGCCAGGTCGTCCGGGCCGACCCCGGTGAACGGCCGGTCGGCGCTCGCCACCCGGCGGGCCACCCGCTCGATCCCCTCGGCCAGCACACCCCGGTAGCGGTCCAGCGAGCGGGCGGTGAACAGGTGGTCCCGGGCGGCGGCCGGGCCGGCGCCGGCCGAGGGGGCCGGAACCGTTGCTCCGGACAGACTCATGGGCAGTCCTCAGTGGTCGGAATCGGACACGGCGGCGACGGCGCGACGGCGCCTCCGCGATCCCGCACGGTCCGGAAGTGATCGCGAAGTTAGGTTACCCTAACCTAACTCGCGGGGGTCAAGAGATCGGATGACGACACGCCGGCGCGGGTCACCTCTGCCGGTCCCGGCCCGGCCGGGAAGCGTCGCTGGTGGACCACGCCGGCCACCACGGCGAGGCCGACCAGCACGACGCAGCCGAGGGCGACCGCCGGATATCCCAGCCGGTCGGCCGCCGCCAGGCCGGCCGAGGCGGCCACGAACGAGCAGACCAGCCCGAACGAGGAGAGCACCGTGAAGTCGGTGCCGCCGGTGTCCGGCCGGGAGTAGCCCATGTTGACCGTGTAGAGCACCACGTTGGCCACCGTGTACGCCGCCAGGAACAGGCCGAGCGCGACCACCGTCCCGGCCAGCGGCGCGCGGCCGGTGAGCAGCGGCAGCAACAGCAGCGTGGACACCACCAGCGAGGCGCCGGCCACCACCAGCACGCGGGCGCGGCCGTACCGGCCGATGCCCAGCCCGGCCAGCAGGCCGGCCGCGATCGCGGGCACGCTGGTCACCACGCCGGTGACCACACCGATCCGCTGAAGCGACCAGCCGGCGTCCACCAGCGCCGGGCTGACCAGCGCGTACGCCGCACCGGCCCCGACATAGAGCAGCGGCACCACGCCGAAGGTCCACCACCGGCAGCCCGGCTGGGCGAACACGGACAGCAGCGCCCGGTACGCGTGCGCCGTGGAGAGCACCCGGTCGGTCCGGGGCGGCTCGCGGAACCGCCACACCACCAGCAGGCCGACCGCGGTCAGGGCGGCCAGCAGCAGGATCGCCGGCCGCCAGCCGTACCGGTCGTAGACCACCACGCAGGCGCCGCCGCCGAGCAGGTTGCCCAGGTAGCTCGCGGCGACCTGGATGCCGTTGCCGGTGCCCCGGGCGCCGGCCGGGAGCAGCCGCACGGCCACGGCGTCCACCGCGATGTCCTGGGTGGCGGAGAGCAGCACGTACGCGAGGCAGACCGCGACGACCGGGCCGAGCTGGTCGGCGGGGCGGTCGAAGGGCAGCAGCGCGGCCAGCGCCAGCACCAGCCCGGTCTGGAGCACCAGCAGCCAGGAGCGGTAGTGGCCGCGGTCGCGCGAGCCGTACCGGTCGAGGATCGGGGCCCAGAGGAACTTGACCGGCCACACGAGACCGACGATCTGCAGCAGCGCGAGGGTCTCCAGCGAGGTGCCGCCGTCGCGCAGGATCGCGGTCAGCCCGACGGTGATGAAGCCCACCCCGAGGTACTGGGTGACGTAGAGCGTGGTCAGCGTGCCCAGGCGGCCGGTCACCGGACGCTCCAGTAGCCCAGCGAGGTCACCTGGTGCTTCCCGACGCCGAGGGTGCGGCGCAGGTGCCGGGTGATGTCCCGGGTGCTGGCCGCCTCGGCGGCCACCCAGTAGTGCGCGTCGTCGGCGGCCGGCAGCGCGTCCCGGACGGTCTTCACGAGGCCCTCGCCGTCGGCGCCGCGCGGGATCCAGGTGACCTCGTGGTGCTCGCGGGCGCGCGGCTCCAGCGCCCGCTCGCCATCGTGGGCGTACTCGAGCCAGACCGTGGCCGGCACGTCGGCGGCGGCGTCGAGCAGGCTGTTCACCGCCGGCAGCGAGGCGGCGTCGCCGACCAGGTAGAGGTGGCGCGGGGCCGGCTCGGGCAGGGCGAAGGCGCTGCCCTGGACGGTGGCCTCGATGGTGTCGCCGGCGGCCGCGGTCTCCGCCCAGCGGGCGGCGCACCCGTCGTGGAGGGCGAACTCCAGGTGGAACCGGCCGGTGGCCGGGTCGGGATCGACCAGGGTGTACGCCCGCTGGTGCGGCTTGCCGTCGTTGTCGAACCAGAGCCGGATCCACATGGTGGGGTGCACGCTGCAGGCGTCCAGCAGGTCGCCGCCGTCCATCAGCAGCCGCCGGTACCGGTCGCCGACCGGCTCGGTGTCGAGCACGGTGAGCCGGAAGTTCCGCCCGCCCATGGCGCGCAGCACGAGCGCTTCCCAGTTCCGCTTCACGTGACGCCTCCAGTAAGGTCTGCCTTAGTTAGGGGAGGGTAACCTAAGTTGATGTTCACGATGTGGCCGGCCGGTGACGTGTCCGCGACGGCCGGCCCGTGACCGGCATCCGGCGTGACGCCTGGGGCGTGCCGCAGCTGTGGGGAGACACCGTCGAGGAGCTGGCCCGGCTCCAGGGCCGCGCGGCCGCGCTCGACCGGGCCTGGCAGATCGAGGTCGAACGGTGGCGCGCCGAGGGCCGGCTGGCCGAACACCTCGGCCCCGCCGAACTGGGCTGGGACCGGTTCGCCCGGCGGGCCCGCCTCGCCGACACCGCCGCCCGCTGCTTCCGGCGGCTCTCCCCCGCCACCCGCCGCTGGGTCACCGCGTACGTCGACGGGGTGAACGCCGGGCTCGCCGAGGGCGCGGCCGGTGCCCCCGAGTTCGCGGCGACCGGCTGCGCCCCCGGCCGGTGGCGGCCGTGGTCCCCGCTCGGCGTCTTCCTGGTCCAGCACGTCCTCTTCGGCACCTTCCCCAACAAGCTCTGGCGGGCCCACGTGGAGGCCACCCTCGGCCCGGCGGCGACCGGCCTGTTCGCGGTCGAGGGACCGGGCGGGTCGGGCAGCAACGCCTGGGTGCTGCCCGGCGACCCGGCCGCCGGCCGGGGGCCGGTGCTGGCCGGCGACCCGCACCGGGTGCTGGAGCTGCCCGGGATCTACCAGCAGGTCCGGCTGGCCTGCCCCGAGTTCGACGTGCTCGGGTTCGCCTTCCCCGGCGTGCCGGGACTGCCGCACTTCGGCCACGCCGGCGAGGTGGCCTGGGCGGTCACCAACGCGATGGCCGACTACCAGGACGTCTACCGCGAGCGATTGCGCCGCGAGGGCGGGCGGGTGCTGGTCCGGGACGCCGACGGCTGGCTGCCGGCCCGCCACCACGTCGAGCGGATCCGGGTCCGCGGCGCCGCCCCGGAGCCGGTCGAGGTGATCGAGACCCCGCGCGGCCCGGTGATCGACCACGACCGGCACACCGGCGAGGGGCTCAGCCTGCGGGTCCCGGCCCGGGTCGAGGCGGACCTCGGCTTCGACGCGCTGCTGCCGCTGCTGCGGGCGCGGACCGTGGACGACGTCACCGAGGCGCTGCGCGGCTGGGTCGAGCCGGTCAACAGCGTGCTGGTGGCCGACCGGCACGGCGGCGTGCGGCAGCTCGTCGCGGGACTGGTGCCGCTGCGCGACGACCGCTGCCGGTGGGTGCCGGTGCCCGGCTGGGAACCGCGCTACCGGTGGTCCGGCCGGTACGCCGAGGCCAAGCCGGTCGAGGTGGCCGGCGTGGCGGTCTGCGCCAACGACCGCCGCGACGACGTGGCCGACCTCGGGATCGACTTCGCGCCCCCGCACCGCGCCGCGCGGATCCGGGACCTGCTCGCCGCGGACGTACCCTCCGACGCCGTGCACGTGGACAGCCGGCTGGCGGCCGGCCCGCTGCGGGCGGTGCTCGACCGGCTCGACCCGGCGGCCCTCGACCCGGCCGCGCGGACGCTGCGGGACCGGCTGCGCGCCTGGGACGGCCGGATGGCCGCCGACAGCACCGACGCCGGCGCCTGGGCGGCCTGGCGGAGCGCGCTGGTCCGCCGGCTGCACGAGCATCCCCGGCTGCGCCCGCTGCGCACCCCGGCCCGGTACGACGCGCTGTTCGCGCCGTGGACCGACCCCCTCGCCCGGCTCGGGCACGCCCTCGACGGCCTGGTCGCCGGGGCGGACCGGCTCGGGGTGGACGTCGGCGCGGTCGCCGCGGCGGCGCTGGCCGAGGTGGCGGCCGCCGGCCCGGCCCCGGCGTGGGGCGCGCGGCACCGCCTGCACCCCGTGCACCTCGGCGCGGCCCCCGAGGTCGACGCCGCCGTGGCGGTGATGCGCGAGCGGGTGACCCTCGGCGGCGACACCGACTGCGTGCTCGCCACCTCCAGCGTCCCCGGGGTCTCCGACGCGTGCTGGCGCGGCCCGGTGGCCCGCTACGTCTGGGACCTCACCGACCGTTCGCGCAGCCGCTGGGTGGTGCCGTTCGGCGCCTCCGGCCGTGCCGGCGACCCGCACTTCGACGACCAACTGCCGCGCTGGGCGGCCGGCGAGCTGATCCCGGTGCCCGACGCGGACCTCACGCGAGAAGGAGACCCGTCATGACGTACCAGGAGAAGCTGCCCGGCCTCGGCGAGCTGCGGCTCGTCCCGGTCGAGCCGGCGACCGACGCGGCGCTGCTGCACGGCTGGGTGACCCAGCCGTGGGCCCGGTTCTGGGGCATGGGCGAGCACACCGAGGCGGAGGTGCGGGAGGTCTACGCGTTCCTCGACGGGCTGGCCACGCACCACGCGTACCTGATCACGCTGGACGGGACGCCGGTCGGCCTGTTCCAGACCTACCGGCCCGAGGCCGACCCGGTCGGCGAGCGCTACCCGGTCCGCACCGGCGACATCGGGATGCACCTGCTGCTCGTGCCCGGCCGGCAGCTCCCCGGCCTCACCTCGGCGGTCGGGCCGGCCCTGGCCCGCTTCCTCTTCAGCGACCCGACGCGGCAGCGCATCGTCGTCGAGCCGGACGTGCGCAACGAGCGCGCGCTGCGCCGGCTGGAACGGGAGGGCTTCACCTTCGACGCCGAGATCGACATGCCGGACAAGCGGGCCCAGCTCGCCTTCCTCACCCGGGACCGGTTCGAGGCCGACCACCCGCTCCCGGCCTGACGACGACAGCGCCCGCCCGGCACGGGGCCGGGCGGGCGCGGACGGTCGTCGGTGGCTCAGGCGGCCAGGTACTTCTCCAGGTCGTCCAGGATCTTGTTGGCGGCGCCGACACCGATGCCGGTCATCCAGACCTCGTCGGAGACCACGTGCGCCTTGCCCGCCTTCACCGCGGACAGGCCCTGCCACAGGCTGCCGGCCGTGACCTTCGTCTGCTCCGCGGCGGCCTTCTCGCCGTACGCGGTCACGAAGACCACGTCGCCGTCGACCTCGTTGACCCGCTCGGGGCTGACCAGGTCGAAGCGCTTGTCCTCCTTGCCCTCCAGCAGCTGCCGCGCAGGGCGGCCCAGGCCGGTGTCACCGACCACGATGCCGGAGAACGAGTCCGGGCCGTAGACCCGGATGTTGCCCGGGATGAACCGCACGATGGAAATCTTCCGCGACGAGGCGTCGCCGAGCTTCGCGCCGAAGTCCCTGGCCCGCTTCTCGTACGCGGCGAGCTGGTCCTTGGCCTGCTGCTCCTTGCCGAGCGCCTTGCCGTCGAGGAGGAAGTTCTCCTTCCAGGTGATGCCCACCTTCTCGGTGAACACCGTCGGGGCGATCGCGGACAGCTCGTCGTAGAACTTCTCCTGGCGGAACTTGCTGCCGAGGATCAGGTCCGGCTTGAGCGCGTTGATCGCCTCCAGGTCGGGCTCGGTGAGCACCCCGACCTCCTTGATGCCGGCCAGCTTGTCCGCGCCGAAGTAGGTGGGCCAGCTCTTCGCCTCGCCGGCGGTGGCCGCGCCGACCGGGGTGACGCCCAGCGAGAGCGCCGTGTCGATCTTGTCGGTGTCGAGCACCACGACGCGCTTCGGCTCGGCGGGCACCTTGGTGGTCCCCATGGCGTGGGTGATCTCCCGGGTCTCCCCGGCGCTGGTGCCGGAGACGGGATCGCTCTCCCCGCAGGCGGTGAGGCCCACGCCGAGGGCGAGGGCCGCGGTGAGAGCGACGGCGAGACGGCGCATCAAGGGTCCTTTCATGACGGGTACGGGCCGGCGCGCGGTCACGCGTCGCCGGCGGAGGCGCCGGCCGGGGCCGGCGTGGCGGCCGGAGCGGCCGAGGTGTGCGTCAGGGCCGGCACCACGAGCGGGGCGCCGGTGACCGGGCAGGGCACGACCACGCAGTCGAGCCCGAAGACGTCGCGGACCAGGTCGGCCGTGAGGATCTCGCGCGGCGGCCCGGCGGCGACCACCGCGCCGGCCCGCATGGCGACCAGGTGGTCGGCGTAGCGGGCGGCCTGGTTGAGGTCGTGCAGCACGGCGACCACCGTCCGGCCCCGCTCGGCGCGCAGCCGGTGCAGCAGGTCCAGCACCTCCACCTGGTGGGCCAGGTCGAGGAAGGTGGTCGGCTCGTCCAGCAGCAGCGCGTCGGTGTCCTGGGCCAGGGTCATGGCGATCCAGACCCGCTGCCGCTGGCCGCCGGAGAGGGTGTCCACCGGCCGGTCGGCCAGCTCGGCGACATCGGCCATGGCCATGGCCTCGTCGACGGCCCGGCCGTCCTCCGCGGACCACTGCCGCCACCACCGCTGGTAGGGCTGGCGGCCCCGGCCGACCAGGTCGGCGACGGTGATCCCCTCGGGCACCAGCGGGCTCTGCGGCAGCACGCCGAGCCGCCGGGCCACCTCGCGGGTGGGCACGTCACGGATCGCCGTGCCGTCCAGCAGCACCGCGCCGCGGCGCGGGGTGAGCAGCCGGGCCATGGTGCGCAGCAGGGTGGACTTGCCGCAGGCGTTCGGCCCGACGATCACCGTGAACGCGTCGGCGGGCAGGTCGAGGTCCAGCCCGTCGAGCACGGTCCGGGTCTCGTAGCCGACGACCAGGTCGCGGGTGGACAGCAGCGCGGTCACGACCGCCTCCCTCGGGTCCGCAGCAGCAGGAAGATCAGGTACGGGCCGCCGATCGCCGCGGTGAGCACGCCGCCCGGAAGCTGGGTGGGGGCGAACAGCCGGCGGCCCGCCAGGTCGGCCAGCACCAGCAGCAGCGCGCCGAGCAGGGCGGAGCAGAGCAGCGGCGGTCGCTCCGCCCGCACCAGCCGCCGGGCCACCTGCGGGGCGACCAGCGCCACGAAGTCCACCGCGCCGACCTGGGCCGTGACGGTGGCGGCGGCCAGCACACCGGTGGCGGCCAGCCCGACCCGGCGGGCCACCGGACGCAGCCCGATCCCCCGGGCCGTGTCGTCGTCCAGGGCGGTGCTGCGCAGGGCCCACCCCGCCCAGAGCAGGACGGGCAGCAGCGCGGCGAGCGTGCCGGCGATCCAGGCCGCCTCGGTCCAGCCCTTGCCGGCCAACGTGCCGATCAGCCAGAGCTGGGCGCGCAGCCCGTCGATCGGGTCGGCCGAGAGCATCACCACCTCGGTCAGCGCCCGGAGCGCGAACGCCACCGCCACGCCGGCCAGCACGAAGCGCTGCGCGGCCAGGCCGTGCCGCGCGCCGAGGGCGAACACCAGGACGGCCGCCACCAGGCCGCCGACCAGCGCGGCCGGCGCCACCAGGACCGCCGCGGCGCCGCTGGTCAGCGCCACCGTGGCGGCCAGGCCGGCGCCCTGGGTCACCCCGATGACGTCGGGGCTGGCCAGGGGGTTGCGGGCCACACTCTGGATCAGGGTGCCCGCCACGCCGAACGCCGCCCCGGCCAGCGCCGCGAGCACCGCGCGGGGCAGCCGCAGGTCGAGCACCACGAGGTCGTACGGGGTGCCGGCGCCGGAGAGCGCGCGCACCACGTCGGCCGGGGCCACGTACGGGGTGCCGAGCGAGAGGCTGAGCACCACGGCGGCGGCGAGCAGCAGGACGAGCGTGACGGCGACCAGCACCGGCCGGCGGCGCACCGGGACGGCCACCGGACCGACCCGCAGCAGCGACCGCCCCGCCAGGGCGCTGGACGTACTCAGCGCTTCCCTCGTTCGCGGCTGCGGGGCGCGCAGACCCGGCGCGCTCATGCCGTCACGACCTTGGCGCGGCGGACCAGGAAGGCGAGCAGCGGCGCGCCGACCAGCGCCGTGATGATCCCGGCCGGGACCTCGCCGGGCGGGGCGACGAGCCGGCCGGCCACATCGGCCCCGAGCACGAGGGTCGGCCCGAGCAGCGCGGCGACCAGCAGGGTCCACCGGTGGTCGGCGCCGACCAGGGCCCGGGCCAGGTGCGGCACGGCCAGCCCGACGAAGGCGATCGGCCCGGCGGCGGCCACCGCGGCGCCGGTGAGCAGCACCCCGCCGACCCCGGCGGCGAGGCGGACCAGGGCGATCCGGTGGCCGAGGCCGCGGGCGACGTCGTCGCCGAGGGCCAGCGCGTCCAGCCCGCGGGCGGCCAGCGCCGCGAGGACCGTGCCGGCCAGGACGAACGGGAGCACCTGCCCGGCGACGCCGACGTCCCGGCCGGTGAGGCCGCCGACCACCCAGAACCGGTACTCCTCGAAGGTGCGGGCGTCGATGCTGAGCAGCGCGTACACGACGGCGCCGAGACCGGCGTCGAGCGCCGCGCCGACCAGCGCGAGGGTGACCGGGCTGGCGCCCTCGCGGGTGCGGTTGGCGACGGCGAAGACCAGCAGCCCGGCGAGCAGCGCGCCGGCGATGCCGAACCAGACGTACCCGGTGAGCGTGCTCACGCCGAAGACGGCGATGGCCAGCACCACCCCGAACGACGCGCCCGCACTGACCCCGAGGATGCGCGGCTCGGCGAGGGGGTTGCGGGTGACGGCCTGGAAGAGCACCCCGGCCAGGGCCAGGGCGAGCCCGACGACCAGCCCCAGGGCGGTCCGCGGCAGCCGCAGCTCGCGGACCACGGTGGTGGCGTCGCCGCCGTCCGGGGCGACCAGGGCGTGCCACACCTGGTCGACGGGGAGGTGGCGGCTGCCGAGCGCCAGGCTGGCCAGCAGCGCGACGACGAGCAGGAGGGCCGCCGCCACGGTGACCGCGAGGCGGCGGGGTGTGCCGCGGCGGGTGGGGGCGTCGGCCCGGGCGGACCGGACGGCGACGGTGGTCACAGGGGGTGCTCGCCTCTCGGATTAGGTACGCCTTACCTTAACCGAGCTGGTTAGGCAGGCCTAACTCGGTGTCGTCGATGCGCGGTTGCGCCTCCACCGGGGGGAGGCGGCAGGGTGGGCGGCATGGACGGTGTGACGCGCTATTCGATCGGCGACCTGGCCCGGCGGACCGGGTTGCCGGTGAAGACCATCCGCTTCTGGTCCGACCGCGGGATCGTGCCGCCGACCGACCGCGGCCCGACCGGTCACCGCCGCTACGGCGGGGAGGCCCTGGCCCGCCTGGAACTGGTCCGGACGCTGCGTGAGCTGGGCGTGGACCTGCCGACGGTGCGCCGGGTGGTGGAGCGGGAGGTCGGGCTGGCCGAGGTCGCCGCGGCGCACGCCGACGCCCTGGCCACCCAGATCCGGGTGCTGCGGCTGCGCCGCGCGGTGCTCACCGTGGTCGCCCGGCGCGGGTCCACCGCCGCCCAGGCGGAACTCCTGCACCGGCTGGGCGGGCTGGCGGCGGCGGAACGGCGGCGGCTGGTCGACGAGTTCCTCGACGCCGCCTTCGCCGGCCTGACCGAGCCGGGATTCGCGGGGATCCGCCGCTCGCTCACCCCCGAGCTGCCCGACGACCCCACCGGCGAGCAGGTCGAGGCGTGGGTGGAGCTGGCGGAGCTGGCCCTGGACCCGGGCTTCCGGGCCGGGCTGCGGCGGCTGGCGGAGCAGCACGCGGCCGACCGGGCCGGCGCGCCGGGGGTCCGCCGGGACGCGGTGGCCCTGGTCCGGGAGGAGGTCACCCCGGCGCTGGCCGCCGGCGTCGACCCGGACTCGGCCGAAGCCGACCCGGTCGTCGCCGCGGCCGCGAGCCGGTACGCGCGGCTGTGCGGCCAACCGGACGGCGCCGACCTGCGGCGGCGGCTGCTGGACCGGCTGGAGGCGGCCGGCGACCCGCGCCGGGAGCGGTACCTGCGCCTGCTCTCGGTGGTCAACGGCTGGCCGCCGGTGGAGAGCCTGACCCCGGTGCTCGACTGGTCGATCCGGGCGCTGCGGGCCCGGCAGCCCCTACCCTGAGGGCATGCGATTCGACCAGCACACCGTGGTGCTCCTGGTCCGGCCGGACGACGCGCCCGACCTGCCTCAGGACGCGCTCGACCGGCTCCAGGACGCGCACCTGGCCCACCAGGCCGGGCTCGTGGAGCAGGGGGCGGTGCTCGCGGCCGGCCCCTTCCTCGGTGGTGACGACGAGCGGATCCGCGGGATCGCCGTGCTCTCGGTCGACCCGCAGATGGCCCGCGACCTCTACGCCAACGACCCGGCCGTCCGCGCCGGGCGGCTGGAGGCGCAGGTGCTGAGTTGGATGGTGCCGGAGGGCAACGTCCGCTTCGAGCAGGTGCCGGTGCCCCGCTCGATGCTGGAGGCGGCGGCCGGCGACTGACCGCCCGCCGCGGGCGCCCTCACTCGGCGCCCATCACCAGCCCCTCGATGGTGTGCTTCTGGCGGATCGGCACGAGGGTGTCGACCACGGGACAGTGCAGGTGCGCCCGGACCGGTTCCGGCAGGCCGGCCCAGTAGTCCCGGGTGACCGCCATGTCGTGGTGGGCGGCGTTACCCGCGCCCGGCGCGTCGACGCCGAGCACCAGCACGGGCCGGGCCAGCCGGCTGACGTTCGGGGTGCCCCGGTGGATGGTCAGCGCGGAGCGCGCCGAGATGTCGCCGCGCTTCGGGTACTTGCGGACCGCGCGGGCCTCGTAGCGGGGGTACCGGTCCTTCGACGGGAACATCTCGTGGTCGAAGTCGCGGCCGTCGTCCCACTGGGTGCCCGGAGCGATCTCGAACGGCCCCATCTCCTCCACGGTGTCCACCGTGGTCAGGTTGAACGCCAGCGAGGTGAGCCGGCGTCGCAGGCGGGTCTCCTCGGGCATCGGGAAGTCCCGGTGCCACGGCTGCGTCTTCGCGCCGGGGAACGGGATGTCGAACCCCAGCTCGACGATCTCGTAGTCGGGGCCGAGCACCGCGCGGCACACCGACACCACCCACGGGTGGGTGACCAGGTCGACGAAGCCGCGCAGCTGCTCCGGGTGGATCTCGACGTACCAGCGCTCCGGACCTCGGCCGACCGCGCCGCCGGGGCGGGCCCGGGCCTCCCGGAACGCGGCGTGGATGTCCTCGTCGACCCGCGCGACCCAGTCGACTCCGAAGGCGCCGCGGCACGCGGTGATGCCGTCGCGGTAGAGGTCACCGAGGGCCTCGACGGGGGTCTCGTCCTCGATCAGCTGCGATGTCATCGGGCCTCCTCGTCACGGGGACGCCCCGAGTATTACAACGTTGTAGAAGCCCCGCAAGACCGGCCGACGGCGCTCCTGTGAGCGGGCTCAGTCCTCGGCGGCCTGGCGGCTGCCCGGCACCACCGGCATCGGCCACACCCCGGTGCGCGGCGGCCCGACCGGCACCTCCACCTGGTGGTCCGACCAGACGTACGTCTCCGGCAGCAGGTCGGTCACCGGGACCGCGCGCAGCGCGTCCGGCGGGCCGACGATCACCCGGATCGACGGGAAGTAGTCGAGGAGCACCTGCCGGCACCGGCCGCACGGCGGGATGACGCCCCGGCCCCGGTCCCCCACCGCGACGATGGTCTCCAGGTCCCCCGCGCCCTGCGTGGCGGCGGCGCCGATGGCCACCACCTCGGCGCACGGGCCGCCGGTGAAGTGGTAGACGTTCACGCCGCTGAAGACCCGGCCGTCCGTGGTCCGCGCGGCCGCCGCGACGGTGTGGTTGTCGCTGCGGCAGCGCAGCTTGGCGACGGCCATCGCGGCCTGCACCAGCGCCCGGTCGGTGTCCCGCATGATCATCCTGTCCCGTCGTCGACCTCGCCTCGGCGGAAACTCTAGCCCGGCCACCCGCTGCCACCTGGGAGGGCGCGCGGGGGGCCGCGGTCGCCGGTAACCCGGGGGCGTTCCGCCGCACGCCTGCCTATCCTTGGCGACGTCATGCAGAATCCAGCCGCACCCGCCGTACCCGAGACCGCCCGCGACCTGCACCGCCGCCTCCCCGCCCTGATGTTCCGCGACCAGCGCCGGCTCCAGCGGCGGCTCGACGGGGTGCGGAAGCTGCGCGACCCGCAGCGGCGGGAATCGGCGCTGGCCGAGATCGCGGCCGACGTGGCCCGGGCCGAGGCGCGGCTGACCGCCCGGCGGGCCGCCGTGCCGACGATCACCTATCCGGCGCAGCTGCCGGTCAGCGAGCGCAAGGACGACATCGCCGCCGCCATCCGCGACCACCAGGTGGTGATCGTGGCCGGCGAGACGGGCTCCGGCAAGACCACCCAGCTGCCCAAGATCTGCCTGGAGCTGGGCCGCGGCGTCACCGGGCTGATCGGCCACACCCAGCCGCGCCGGCTCGCCGCCCGGACCGTGGCGGACCGGATCGCCGAGGAGCTCGGCACCGAGCTGGGCGACGTGGTCGGCTACAAGGTGCGCTTCACCGACCAGGTCGGCGACAACAGCCTGGTCAAGCTCATGACCGACGGCATCCTGCTGGCCGAGTTGCAGACCGACCGGATGCTGCGCCAGTACGACACGTTGATCATCGACGAGGCGCACGAGCGCAGCCTCAACATCGACTTCATCCTCGGCTACCTCCGCCAGCTGCTGCCCCGCCGCCCCGACCTCAAGGTGGTCATCACCTCGGCGACCATCGAGACCGACCGGTTCGCGAAGCACTTCGCCGACGCCGAGGGCAACCCCGCGCCGGTCGTCGAGGTGTCCGGCCGGACCTACCCGGTGGAGGTGCGCTACCGCCCGCTGGTCGAGGTCGTCGAGGGCGAGGAGGAGGACGACGGGGACGAGGAGAACGTCCGGGACCAGATCCAGGCCATCGGCGACGCGGTCGAGGAACTGGCCGCCGAGGGGCCCGGCGACATCCTGGTCTTCCTCAGCGGCGAGCGGGAGATCCGGGACACCGCCGACGCGCTCGGCAAGCTGGTGCAGAAGAAGCGCTCGCTGCTCGGCACCGAGATCCTCCCCCTCTACGCCCGGCTCTCCACGGCCGAGCAGCACCGGGTCTTCGCCCCGCACGCCGGGCGCCGGGTGGTGCTCGCCACCAACGTCGCGGAGACCTCGCTGACCGTCCCCGGCATCAAGTACGTGGTGGACCCCGGCACGGCCCGGATCTCCCGCTACTCCAGCCGGCTCAAGGTGCAGCGGCTGCCCATCGAGCCGGTCTCCCAGGCCTCGGCCAACCAGCGCAAGGGGCGCTGCGGGCGCACCTCGGACGGCATCTGCATCCGCCTCTACGACGAGTCGGACCTCACCTCCCGGCCCGAGTTCACCGACCCGGAGATCCTGCGCACCAACCTGGCCTCGGTCATCCTCCAGATGACCTCCATCGGGCTGGGCGACATCGCCGCCTTCCCGTTCATCGACCCGCCGGACCGGCGCAACGTCACCGACGGCGTGAACCTGCTGCACGAGCTGGGCGCGCTGGACCCGGCCGAGACCGACCCGGCGAAGCGGCTCACCCCGCTGGGCCGGCGGCTGGCCCAGCTCCCGGTCGACCCGCGGCTGGCCCGGATGGTCCTGGAGGGCGAGCGCAACGGCTGCGCCACCGAGGTCGTCGTGATCGCGGCGGCGCTGTCCATCCAGGACCCGCGCGAGCGGCCCGCCGACAAGCAGGCCCAGGCCGACCAGGCGCACGCCCGGTTCGCCGACAAGGAGTCGGACTTCGTCGCGTACCTGAACCTGTGGCGCTACCTGCGCGAGCAGCAGCGGGCCCTGTCCTCCAGCGCGTTCCGGCGGATGTGCAAGGCGGAATACCTGAACTACCTGCGGGTGCGCGAATGGCAGGACATCGTCAGCCAGCTGCGCCAGGTTCTGCGTACCTCGGACAAGGGTGACGGCCGGCGCGGGGCCGGCGCGGACCTGCCCGAGGAGATCGACACCCCGAAGGTGCACCAGTCGCTGCTGCCCGGCCTGCTCTCCCACCTCGGGCTCAAGGACGCGCAGAAGCACGAGTACCTGGGGGCGCGCGGGGCGAAGTTCGCGATCTTCCCCGGCTCGGCGCTGTTCAAGAAGCCGCCGCGCTGGGTGATGGCCGCCGAGCTGGTCGAGACCTCCCGGCTCTGGGGCCGGGTGGCCGGCCGGGTCGAGCCGGAGTGGGTCGAGCCGCTCGCCCAGCACCTCGTGAAGCGCAGCTACAGCGAGCCGCACTGGGAGAAGAAGCAGGCCGCCGTGATGGCCTACGAGAAGGTCACCCTCTACGGCATCCCGCTGGTCACCTCCCGCAAGGTCAACTTCGGCCGGATCGACCCGGTGCTGAGCCGGGAGCTGTTCCTCCGGCACGCCCTCGTGGAGGGCGACTGGCAGACCCACCACCAGTTCTGGGCGGACAACCAGCGGCTGCTGGCCGAGGTGGAGGAGCTGGAGAACCGGGCCCGCCGCCGGGACATCCTGGTCGACGACGAGACCATCTACCACTTCTACGACCAGCGGATCCCCGCCGACGTGGTGTCCGGCCGGCACTTCGACACCTGGTGGAAGAAGACCCGCCGGGAGCAGCCGGACCTGCTCACCTTCACCCGCGAGCTGCTGGTCAACTCCGGGCGGGGCGGGGTGGACGAGTCCGACTACCCGGACGAGTGGCGGGCCGACGGGGTCGCCCTGCCGCTGACGTACACCTTCGACCCGGGCACCCCCACCGACGGCGTCACCGTGGACATCCCGCTGCCGCTGCTCAACCAGGTGCCGGCGGAGAGCTTCGACTGGCAGGTGCCCGGCCTGCGCGAGGAACTCGTCATCGCGCTGATCCGGTCGCTGCCCAAGGCGATCCGGCGCAACTTCGTCCCGGTGCCCGACTACGCCCGGGCGGCCCTCGCCGCGATCACGCCCGGCGAGGAGCCGCTGCTCGCCGGGCTCACCCGGCAGCTGCGCCGGATGACCGGGGTGACCGTCCCGCCGGACGCCTGGGACCCGGGCAGGCTGCCGCCGCACCTGCGGGTCACCTTCCGGGTGCTCGGCGAGGACGACAAGCCGGTCGCCGAGGGCAAGGACCTGCCGGCCCTGCAACGCGAGCTGCGCCAGGAGGTACGCCAGCTCGTCGCCGCCGCCGCGCCGGACGTGGCCCGCACCGGCCTGACGGAGTGGTCCATCGGCACCCTGCCGCGCACCATCGAGCAGGTCCGCGCGGGCTACGCGGTGACCGCGTACCCGGCCCTGGTCGACGAGGGCACGACGGTCGGGGTGAAGGTGTTCGACTCCCCCGCCGAGCAGGAGGCCGCGCACTGGGCCGGCACCCGGCGGCTGCTCCGCCTGACCGTGCCCTCCCCGGCGAAGTTCCTGCAGGGGCGGCTGAGCAACGAGGCCAAGCTGGCGCTGTCCCGCAACCCGCACGGCGGGGTGCCGGCGCTGATCGAGGACGCGGCCGGCGCGGCCATCGACAAGCTGATGGCCGACGCGGGCGGCCCGGCCTGGGAGGCCGAGGGCTTCGCCGCCCTGCGGGAGCGGGTCCGCGCCGACCTGGTCGACACGGTGGTCGAGGTGATGGGCCGGGTCCGGCAGGTGCTGGCCGCCGCGTACGCGGTGGAGCAGCGACTGGGCGCCACCCGGAACCTGGCCGTCGTGGCCGCGCTGGCCGACATCCGCAACCAGCTCGGCGGCCTCGTGCACAAGGGCTTCATCACCGAGGCCGGGTACGCCCGCCTGCCCGACCTGCTGCGCTACCTGACCGCGATCGAGCGCCGGCTGGACCGGCTGGCCGGCAACCCGCAGCGGGACAAACAGCAGCAGGACCGGATCGCCGTGGTGCAGAAGGAGTACCAGGACCTGCTCGCCGCGCTGCCCCCGTCGAAGCGGCAGTCCGCCGCGGTCCGGCAGATCCGCTGGATGATCGAGGAGCTGCGGGTGAACGTCTT
This sequence comes from Micromonospora halotolerans, assembly GCF_032108445.1. Taxonomy (NCBI): domain Bacteria; kingdom Bacillati; phylum Actinomycetota; class Actinomycetes; order Micromonosporales; family Micromonosporaceae; genus Micromonospora; species Micromonospora halotolerans. Next base: position 282,102 of record NZ_CP134876.1, read on the forward strand.
CGCCCAGGCGCTCGGCACCCCGTACCCGGTCTCCGAGCAGCGCATCTACCGCGCCATGGACGACGCCGAGGGCCGCTAGAGCGGCTCCACGCCGGCCGGGAGCTGGTCGGCGGCGGTGGCGTCGTGCACGTACTCCAGGAGGATGCGGCGCAGCTCGCGGCCGGCGTGGGTGGGCACCACGTCGCGGCGTCGGGCCACCGCGATGGTCCGGCGGACGCCGGGCGGGGCGAGCCGGGTGACCCGGATGCCCGGCCGGCGGGCGACCGCGATGCCGGGCACCAGCGCGGCGCCGAGGCCGGCCTCGACGAAGCTGAGCACGGCGTCCAGCTCGCCGCCGTCCACCGACAGGGTCGGCTCGAAGCCGGCCGCCCGGCACGCCTGGAGCGTGGCGTCGCGCAGGTCGTAGCCCTGGCGGAACATCACCAGCGGCTGATCGCGCAGGTCGGTGATGCGCACCTCGCCCCGGTCGGAGGCGGCCGGCAGCGGGTCGACCGAGGCGACCACGAGGCTCTCGCGCAGGATCGGGTCGGCGCGCAGCCCCGGGTCGGTGCCGGCGGACGGCATGATGATCAGCGCCAGGTCGAGGTCGCCGCGGAGCAGGTCGCGGACCAGGTCCTGCGAGCCGCCCTCCTCCACCCGGAGGTCCACCGTGGGGTGGGCGTCGCGGAACCGGCGCAGCACCGGGGGCGCCAGCGAGGTGGCCAGACTCGGGGTGGCGCCGAGCCGGACCCGGCCCCGGCGCAGCCCGACCAGCTCCTGCACCTCCCGGGTGGCGGTGTCGACGTCGGCGAGGATCCGCTTGGCCAACGGGAGCAGCACCTCGCCCGCCGCGGTGAGGGCGATGTTGCCCCTTACCCGCTCGAAGAGCGGGGCCCCCAGGTCGGTCTCCAGGGCGTGAATTTGCTTACTCAGCGAGGGCTGTGTGATGCCCACCAGATCGGCAGCTTGGGTGAAATGTCGTACTTCTGCGACCGCGACGAAGTACCGGAGCTGATGGAGCTGCATCTGTATAGCTTATGGCTATCAAGACTGCGAGGTCGATGCATTGGACGACTGATCAAACTGCTCCTAGCGTCGGTCACGTGGTAATCACGAAAACTCGGTCGCCCATCCGCTCGAACGTCGGCCTCAAGGCCGTCATGGCGGTGACGGGCATCATCCTCGTGCTGTTCCTGATCGCGCACATGCTCGGCAACCTGAAGATCTTCACGGGCGAGACCTCGTTCGACCACTACGCGCACTGGCTCCGCGAGATCGGAACGCCGCTGCTGCCGTCGACCTGGTACCTGTGGATCCAGCGCACCGTGCTCACCGTGGCGGTGGTGGCGCACATCGTCTCGGCCACCGTGCTCGCGATGCGCGCCCGGGCCGCCCGCCCGGTGGCGTACGCGCACCGCAGGAAGATCCACGTGAACTACGCGGCCCGCACGATGCGCTGGGGTGGTGTGATCATCCTGCTCTTCGTGATCTACCACATCCTGGACCTGACGACCGGTCACCTGAACCCGCAGGGCGACCCGGCCAACCCCTACGGCAACGTGGTCCAGGACTTCGCGGCGGACCGCTGGTACGTCACGCTCTTCTACACCCTGGCGATCGTCACGCTCGGCTTCCACCTGCGGCACGGCGCGTTCAGCGCGTTCCGCAGCCTCGGCCAGCAGACCCCGAAGGGCGAGCGCCGGGCGCGCGCCGCGGCCCTCGTCTTCGCCGTCGCCCTCTGCGTCGGCTACCTCGTGGTCCCGTTCGCCGTACTCACCGGATTGGTGGCCTGACATGGATCTCTTCACCACCGGCGACCCGATCGCCGACACCAAGGCACCCGACGGCCCCATCGAGACCCGCTGGGACCGCCACCGGTTCGAGATGAAGCTGGTCAACCCGGCCAACCGGCGGAAGCTGACCGTGATCGTGGTCGGCACCGGCCTGGCCGGCGGCTCCGCCGCGGCGACCCTGGCCGAGCAGGGCTATCACGTGAAGTCCTACTGCTACCAGGACAGCCCGCGCCGGGCCCACTCCATCGCCGCGCAGGGCGGCATCAACGCCGCCAAGAACTACCGCAACGACGGCGACTCGGTGCACCGGCTCTTCTACGACACCGTCAAGGGCGGCGACTTCCGCTCCCGCGAGTCGAACGTGCACCGGCTGGCCGAGGTCTCGGTCAACATCATCGACCAGTGCGTCGCCCAGGGCGTCCCGTTCGCCCGCGAGTACGGCGGCCTGCTCGACACCCGCTCCTTCGGCGGCGCGCAGGTGCAGCGCACCTTCTACGCCCGGGGCCAGACGGGTCAGCAGCTGCTGCTCGGGGCGTACCAGGCCCTCGAACGGCAGATCGGCCTGGGCAACGTGGAGATGAACGCCCGGCACGAGATGCTCGAACTGGTCGTCGTCGACGGCAAGGCCCGCGGCATCGTGGTCCGCGACCTGGTCACCGGCGAGATCAGCACCGAGATGGCCGACGCGGTCGTGCTCGCCTCCGGCGGCTACGGCAACGTCTTCTACCTCTCCACCAACGCCAAGGGCTGCAACGTCACCGCCTCCTGGCGGGCGCACCGCAAGGGCGCGTACTTCGCCAACCCCTGCTACACGCAGATCCACCCGACCTGCATCCCGGTCTCCGGCGACCACCAGTCGAAGCTGACCCTGATGAGCGAGTCGCTGCGCAACGACGGCCGGGTGTGGGTGCCCAAGGCCAAGGGCGACACCCGCAGCCCGAAGGACATCGGAGAGGACGAGCGGGACTACTACCTGGAGCGGATCTACCCCTCCTTCGGCAACCTGGTCCCCCGGGACATCGCCTCCCGCGCCGCCAAGAACGTCTGCGACGAGGGGCGCGGTGTCGGCCCCGGCGGGCTCGGCGTCTACCTCGACTTCGCCGACGCGATCAACCGGCTCGGCCGCAAGGCCATCGAGGCGAAGTACGGCAACCTCTTCGAGATGTACGAGCGGATCACCGGCGAGGACCCGTACGAGGTCCCCATGCGGATCTACCCCGCCGTGCACTACACGATGGGCGGCCTCTGGGTCGACTACGACCTCCAGTCGACCATCCCGGGCCTGTTCGTGATCGGCGAGGCGAACTTCTCCGACCACGGCGCGAACCGGCTCGGCGCCTCGGCGCTCATGCAGGGCCTGGCCGACGGCTACTTCGTGCTGCCGAACACCATCGCGAACTACCTGGCGTCCGGCGGGCTGGAGAAGGTCGACGCCAGCCACCCCGAGGCGGTGGCCGCGCGGACCGAGGTCGAGGAGCGGCTCCAGCGGCTGCTGGCGATCAACGGCGACCGCACGGTGGACTCGTTCCACCGGGAGCTGGGCCAGATCATGTGGGAGCACTGCGGCATGGAGCGCTCCGAGGCCGGGCTGCGCAAGGCGATCGACGAGATCCGCACCCTGCGCGACGAGTTCTGGCAGCGGGTCCGCGTCCCGGGCGACGGCGAGGGGCTCAACCAGTCGCTGGAGAAGGCCGGCCGGGTGGCCGACTTCTTCGAGCTGGCCGAGCTCATGTGCATCGACGCCCTGCACCGCGAGGAGTCCTGCGGCGGCCACTTCCGGGCCGAGCACCAGACCCCCGACGGTGAGGCGCAGCGCGACGACGACCGGTTCTCCTACGTGGCCGCCTGGGAGTACACCGGCACCGGTCAGCCCGTGCTGCACAAGGAAGACCTGACCTTCGAATACGTCCACCCCACGCAGCGGAGCTACAAGTGAACCTGACCCTGCGCATCTGGCGCCAGAAGGGCCCCGAGGACAAGGGTCAGATGGTGACCTACCCGGTGCAGGACGTGTCCCCGGACATGTCCTTCCTGGAGATGCTCGACGTGCTCAACGAGCGGCTGATCCTCGACGGCGAGGAGCCGGTCGCGTTCGACCACGACTGCCGCGAGGGCATCTGCGGCATGTGCAGCCTCATGATCAACGGTGAGGCGCACGGCCCGCAGCGCGGCACCACCGCCTGCCAGCTGCACATGCGGCAGTTCTCCGACGGGGACACGATCGACATCGAGCCGTGGCGGGCCCGGGCCTTCCCGGTCGTCAAGGACCTCGTGGTCAACCGCAACGCCTTCGACCAGATCATCGCCGCCGGCGGGTACGTCACGGCGCCGACCGGCAGCGCCCCGGAGGCGCACTCCACGCCGGTGGCCAAGGCCAACGCGGACGCGGCCTTCGAGTCGGCCGCCTGCATCGGCTGCGGCGCCTGCGTGGCGGCCTGCCCGAACGGCTCCGGCATGCTGTTCACCGCCGCCAAGATCACGCAGCTCTCGCTGCTGCCGCAGGGCCAGCCCGAGCGGTACACCCGGGTGATCGGCATGGTGGACGCGCACGACGAGGCCGGCTTCGGCGGCTGCACCAACATCGGCGAGTGCGCGGCGGCCTGCCCGAAGGGCATCCCGCTGAACACCATCGGCCGGCTCAACCGGGACTACCTCAAGGCGACGGCCAAGCGCGCCGGCACCCCGGGGTCCTGAGCCACCCGCCGTCCGACCCACCCGACCGCCGCGCCCCGCACCCGGGGCGCGGCGGTCGCCCTTTTCCGGGGGTACGCGGGCCGCCCCGCCGCCGGTTCAACCCCTCTCCCGCGGGTAGCAGTCCGATGGACGGCACGGAGGAGGGACATTCAGGCATGAAGGCACTGACCTGGCACGGCAAGCGTGACGTCCGCGTCGAGGACGTACCGGACCCCCGGATCGAGGAGCCGACCGACGCGGTCATCCGCGTCACCTCGACCGCCATCTGCGGCTCCGACCTGCACCTGTACGAGGTGCTCGGGCCGTACCTGAAGCCCGGCGACGTGCTCGGGCACGAGCCGATGGGCGTCGTCGAGGAGGTCGGGCCGGGCGTCACCCGGCTCAAGCCCGGCGACCGCGTGGTCGTCCCGTTCAACATCTCCTGTGGCTCGTGCTGGATGTGCGACCGCCAGCTCTACGCCCAGTGCGAGACCACCCAGGTGACCAGCCAGGGCAAGGGCGCCGCGCTGTTCGGCTACACCTCGCTCTACGGCTCGGTCCCCGGCGGGCAGGCCGAGTACCTGCGGGTGCCGCAGGCCCAGTTCGGCCCGATCAGGATCCCGGAGACCGGGCCCGACGAGCGCTGGCTCTACCTCTCCGACATCCTGCCCACCGCCTGGCAGGCCGTGAAGTACGCCGACACCCCGCGCGGCGGCACCCTGGCCGTGTTCGGCCTCGGCCCCGTCGGGCAGTTCTGCGCCCGCATCGGCCGGCACCTCGGCGCCGACCGGGTGATCGGGCTGGACCTGGTGCCGGAGCGGCTGGAGATGGCCCGCCGGCACGGCATCGAGGTGCTCGACGTCAGCGAACTGGACGACGTGCCCGGGGCGCTGATCGACCTGGTCGACGGGCGCGGCCCGGACGCGGTCATCGACGCCGTGGGCATGGAGGCGCACGGCGCGCCGCTGGGCAAGGTCGCCCAGGCGGCCGCCGGCCTGCTGCCGGACAAGCTGGCCCAGACCATGACCGACAAGGCCGGCGTGGACCGGCTCGTGGTGCTGCACGCCGCGCTCAAGGCGGTCCGCCGCGGCGGCACCGTGTCCGTCTCCGGCGTGTACGGCGGCGAGCAGGACCCCATGCCACTCATGGAGATGTTCGACCGGGGCGTCCAGCTGCGCCTGGGCCAGTGCCACGTGAAGCGCTGGGTCGACGAGATCATGCCGCTGCTCGCCGCCGACGACGACCCGCTCGGCGTCGAGGACCTGCGCACCCACCGGCTGCCCCTGGCGCGGGCGCCGCAGGCGTACGAGATGTTCCAGAAGAAGCAGGACGGCTGCGTCAAGGTCGTGCTCGAACCGTGAGCCGGACGGTGGTGATCACCGGCGCGACCAGCGGGGTCGGCCGAGCGGCGGCCCGGGAGTTCGCCGGCCGCGGGGACCGGCTGGTCCTCGCGTCCCGCTCCCCCGCCACCCTGGCGCAGGTACGCGACGAGTGCCGGGCGGCCGGCGTCGACGTCCTGGTCGTACCGGTGGACATCACCGCGCCCGGCGCGGTGGCCGCGCTCGCCGACCGGGCCGAGGCGGAGTTCGGCCGGATCGACGTCTGGGTGCACACCGCCGCTGTGATGGCCTACGGCCGCTTCGACGAGACCCCCGCCGAGGTCTTCGACCAGGTGATCCGCACCGACCTGCTGGCCGCGGCCGAGGTGGCCCGGGTGGCGCTGCGCCGCTTCAGGGACGCCTCGGCCGGCACCCTGGTCCTCACCGGCTCGGTCCTCGGGCACATCACCGCGCCGTACATGAGCGGTTACGTGGCGGCCAAGTGGGGCCTGCAGGGGCTCACCCGGGCGTTGCAGCAGGAGGCCCGGGAGACCCCCGGCGTGCGGATCTGCCTGGTCAACCCGGGCAGTGTCGACACGCCGGTCTACCGGCAGGCGGCCAACTACCTGGGCCGTATCGGGCGCCCGCCGCCGCCGATCACCACCCCCGAGCGGGTGGCCCGGGCCATGGTCGACTGCGTCGACCGGCCCCGCCGGGAGGTCTCGGTGGGGCGGCTCAACGTCGTCATGCGGTTCGGCTTCACCGTGCTCCCCGGCGTGTACGACGTGCTGGTGGGGCCGCTCATGCGGCTCGCCGGGCTGAGCGACCAGCCGGTCGCGCCGCACCCGGGCATCGTCTTCGCGCCCAACCCGGCCGGCGAGGCGGTCCGGGGCGGCTGGCTGCCCGACGTGTCGCGGGCGGTCCGGTCGGTGGGCGGGGTGACCGCGGCGGCCGGCTCGGCGCTGCTGCGCCGGCTGCGCTGAGCGGGGCGCCGGCCGGGTGCGTCGTCGCCCGCGCGGGGTGGCGGGCGGATGGCTACCGTGTACTGCGGGACACGGCGGAGGGACGGGACATGCGGGAAGCGGACCGGGAACTGGACCGGGCGGTCGGCGGGCGCCTGTGGCGGATGGCCGGGCTGGCCGCGGTGGCCGGGCTGGCCTGGGCGGCGCGGGACGTGCCCGCCCAACTCGGCGGCCGGCTCGCCGGCGCCCGCGCGGAACGGGCGGCCCGCTCGCCGCGCTTCCGGGACGGCACCTTCCACAACCCGTCGGGCACCCGCAGCACCATGGTCGCCGACCCGGGTCGCAACCTGGTCAAGGAGCTGATCTTCGGCAAGCAGAAGCGGCGACCGGGCAGCGCCGTGCCGGTGCTGCGCCCGGCCGACCCGGCACCGGCCGACCCGGCCCGCGAGCTGAACATCGTCTGGTACGGCCACGCCTCCACGCTGGTCGAGATCGAGGGGCACCGGGTGCTGCTCGACCCGGTCTGGAGCGACCGCTGCTCCCCGTCGGCGCTGGTCGGCCCGCGCCGCATCCACGAGCCGCCGGTCCGCCTCGAGGAGCTGCCCCGGCTCGACGCCATCCTCATCTCGCACGACCACTACGACCACCTCGACCTGGCGACCGTCCGCGGGCTGCTCGCCCACCAGTCCGCGCCGTTCCTGGTGCCGCTCGGCGTCGGCGCCCACCTGGACCGGTGGGGCGTGCCGGAGGACCGGATCGTCGAGCTGGACTGGTCGGAGAGCCACCGCGTCGGCGGGCTGACCCTCACCGCCACCGCCGCCCAGCACTTCTCCGGGCGGGGCCTGCGCCGCGACGGCACGCTCTGGAGCTCCTGGGTGGTGGCCGGCGCGCAGCGGAAGGTCTTCTACACCGGCGACTCCGGCTACTTCGACGGCTACGCCGAGATCGGCGCCGAGCACGGCCCGTTCGACGTGACGCTCATGCAGATCGGCGCGTACGACCGCGCCTGGCCGAGCATCCACATGTTCCCCGAGGAGGCCGTCGCCGCCCACCTCGACCTGCGTGGCGGGCTGTTCGTCCCGGTGCACTGGGCCACCTTCAACCTGGCCCTGCACGACTGGTCCGAGCCGGTGGACCGGCTCTGGGCCGAGGCGAAGGCCCGGGACGTCCGGCTGGCCGTGCCGCGTCCCGGCGAGCGGGTGGTGGTGGACGAGCCGCCGGCGGTGGACGGCTGGTGGCAGGCGGTCGCCTGAGCCACACCGAAAAATCGGATAACGCCTTCTTGTGTGGGATATGTGACTACTCTGTCCGCTGACGAATCAGCCGTCGGAGGACAAAGATGCAGATCCGCCTCTCCCCAGGCGTCGAAGAGTCCGCGACATTCTCCCGCCCCCGCCCGCCCGGCGGCGCCTTCGGCGCGGCCTTGAAGCGGGCGGTCGACCTCACCGTGGCGCTGGTCGCGCTGCTGGTGGCGGCGCCGGTGCTGGCCGCAGTGGCGATCGCGGTGCTGCTCACCATGGGCCGCCCCGTGCTGTTCCGGCAGGCGCGGATCGGGCGGAACGGCCGGGAGTTCACCATCCTCAAGTTCCGGTCGATGGCAGCCGGCGCCGACCGGTTCTCCACCGCCGACGACGCCATGCGGCTGACCCCGCTCGGACGCTGGCTGCGAGACACCAGCCTGGACGAGCTGCCGAGCCTCTGGAACATCGTCCGGGGCGACATGAGCCTGGTCGGCCCCCGTCCGCTGCCCACCAGCTACCGCTTCCGCTACACCCCCGAGCAGTTCCGCCGGCACGAGGTCCGACCCGGACTCACCGGGCTCGCCCAGGTCAACGGGCGCAACGAACTCGGTTGGGACGAGAAGTTCGCCTACGACGTCCGGTACGTCGACCACCACGGCCTCCTGCTCGACCTGCGCATTCTGGTCCGCACCGCGAGGGCCGTCCTGCGCCGGCAGGGGATCAGCGCGCCCGGCAGCGTCACCGCACACGAGTTCCGCGGCCTCACCGCGGAGCAGCCGATTCCGGCGACCGCCGGGAGTGGGGCCCGGTGAGGCTCGATCTCGTCGTCGTCGGCTGCGGCGGCCACGGCCGGGAGATCGCCCAGCTGGTGGCGGCGGTCAACGACAGCGCCGCCCGGCCGCCCTGGCGGCTCGTGGGCTTCGTCGACGACAACCCGTCGGAGCGCAACTGCAAGCTGGCCGAGGCGGGCGGCACGCCGTACCTCGGGACCCTGGCCGCGCTCGGCCAGCTGTCCCCGCAGGCCCACGTGGTGCTCGGTCTGGGCGACCCCCGGGTCCGCCGGGTGGTCGGCGCGCGGGTCGACGCGCTCGGCAGGCCCCCCGCCAGCCTGGTCCACCCGGACGCCACCGTCGGCGCCGACCTGGTCGCCGCCGAGGGTCTCGTGGTGTTCGCCGGCGGCCGGATCACCACCAACGTCGTCGCCGGCCGGCACCTGCACGTGAACCAGAACGCCACCCTGGCGCACGACTGCGTCGTCGGGGACTACGTCTCGCTGCACCCGCTCGCGGCCGTTTCCGGCGACTGCCGCCTGGACAGCGCCGCGTTGATCGGCGCGGGCGCCGTGGTCCTGCCCGGGCTGCGCGTCGGCGCCGGCGCGACGGTCGGCGCGGGCGCCTGCGTGGTGCGGGACGTGCCACCCGCCACCGTGGTCAAGGGCGTACCGGCCCGCTGACTCAGAGCACGAAGGCGTCCGTCCAGAGGGCGCCGGAGCGACCGGAGAGCGCGTCCAGCATCGCCACCGCCTGCCCGTCGGTGAGCTGCGCGACGAAGTCGACGATCGCCCGCCCCCGGGCCCGCCCGATCCGGTCCGGCGTACGCGGGTGCAGCTCCGCCTCGGCCAGCTCGACCAGGTCGTGCAGCCGGCGGGGCAGCCGGGACTCCTCCTCCGGGTCGAGCAGCCACTCCCACAGCGCCTCCACCAGCGTGCCGAGCAGCCGTGCCTGACCCCGTTGGTGCAGGGCCAGGTCCGGGCGGGCCAAGACGAACCGGTGGTGCACGAACTTGAGCACCTGCACCTCGTGCCACTGCGGCTTGGCCAGCAGCACGTACCCGGAGCGGACGTCCGGCTCCGGGGTCACCGTGATGGCGTCGACGAACCGGGTGGACCAGCGGGCGGAGAACCGGGCCACGTACTGCTCGGCCTCGATCGAGCCGTCGAAGGGCAGCGCCAGCAGCCCCTCCACCAGCTCCTCCCGGACGTGCTCCACGGCGGCGGCGAACGCCTCGTCGTCGGCGATCCAGGCGTCCTTGCGGTGCAACTGGCGGCGCAGCCGCTCGATGGCCGCACCCGGGCGCCGGCCCGCCGCGGCCAGCGCCGAGGAGGTGATCGCCCGGAAGTGCCCGCACTCGCGCTGCCAGGCCGACAGCTCGGCGGCCACCGCGCCCTGCTGGAGCACCCCGACCCGGTAGAAGTCCTCCACGTCGTGGATGGCGTACGCGATGTCGTCGGCGGTGTCCATGATCGACGCCTCGGGCGTCTGCTGCCAGTCCGGGATCCGCCCGGCGAACGGCTCCCGGGCCTGCCGCAGGTCGTCCAGCTCGGTCCGGTACGCGCCGAACTTCGCCGACCCGCTCTCCGGGTCGTCGGGCGGGCCGGCCGCGCCGCGCGGGGCCGGGTCCAGGTGCCGCGGGTGCGGGTCCGGGTGGTCCAGCCGGGTCCACGGGTACTTCAGCATCGCCGCCCGGACCGCCGCGGTCAGGTCCAGGCCGGTGGTCGCCGCACCGCGGATCTCGGTGCTGGTGACGATCCGGTACGACTGGGCGTTGCCCTCGAAGCCGTCGGCCAGCCCCAGCCGCTGCCGGGCCAGCCGGTCCAGCACCCGCTCCCCCAGGTGCCCGAACGGCGGGTGCCCGAGGTCGTGGGCGAGCGCGGCGGCCTCCACCACGTCCGGGTCGCAGCCGCCCAGCTTCTCCAGCAGGTCACGGTGCGCCGGGTCGGCGGTCAGCCGCTCGGCGACCGCCCGGGCCACCTGCGCCACCTTGAGGCTGTGGGTGAGCCGGTTGTGCACGAGCAGCCCCGACCCGCCCGGGCTGATCACCTGGGTCACCCCGTTCAGCCGGGCGAAGAAGGGTGACCCCACGATGCGGTCCCGGTCGGCCCGGAACGGGCTGGCCGCCAGGTCGCCGAGCGCCCGGGCGCTGCCGCCGAAGAGCCGCCGGGCCCGCGGATCCGCAGGTTGTTCCATGATCGCCACGCTAGCGCAGGGCACCGCGGGTCGCGATGCGCCGGATACCCTCTGGGGCCCTTGCGACGAATGGGGTCCGGCGGGTGCCGCGCGGCCGGCGGCGACGCGACCGGCACAATGACTGCCGAACCCACCCGAGAAGGCGGATCAGATCGTGACCCAGTCTGTGCACCAGCGGATCGCCGAGGAACTCGGCGTCGCCGAACGTCAGGTGCGGGCGGCCGTGGAGCTGCTCGACGGCGGCGCCACCGTGCCGTTCATCGCCCGCTACCGCAAGGAGGCCACCGGCCTGCTCGACGACGCGCAACTGCGCACCCTGGAGGAGCGGCTGCGCTACCTGCGGGAGCTGGACGAGCGGCGCGCCGCGGTGCTGGAGTCCATCCGCGGGCAGGGCAAGCTCGACGAGGCCCTGGAAGCGCAGATCATGGCGGCCGACTCGAAGTCCCGGCTGGAGGACATCTACCTGCCCTACAAGCCGAAGCGCCGGACCCGCGCGCAGATCGCCCGCGAGGCCGGGCTGGAGCCCCTCGCCGACACGCTCCTGGCCGACCCGACGCGGGACCCCCGCGCCACAGCCGCCGACTTCGTCGACGCCGACCGGGGGGTGGCCGACGCCGCCGCCGCGCTCGACGGCGCCCGGGCCATCCTCATCGAGCGGTTCGCCGAGGACGCCGACCTCATCGGCACGCTGCGCGAGCAGATGTGGTCGCGGGGCCGGCTGGTCTCCCGGGTACGCGAGGGCCAGGAGACGGCCGGCGCCAAGTTCGCCGACTACTTCGACTTCGCCGAGCCGTACACCAGGCTGCCCTCGCACCGGATCCTCGCCATGTTCCGCGGCGAGAAGGAGGGCGTGCTCGACCTGACCATGGACCCGGAGGCCGACGGCGACTCCGACGCCGTGGTCACCGGCCCCACCCGCTACGAGGCGGCCATCGCCGGCCGGTTCGGGGTCAACGACCAGGGACGGCCCGCCGACCGGTGGCTCACCGACACGGTGCGCTGGGCCTGGCGTACCCGGATCCTCATCCACCTCGGCGCCGACCTGCGGCTGCGGCTCTGGCAGGCGGCCGAGGAGGAGGCCGTCCGGGTCTTCGCCACCAACCTGCGCGACCTGCTGCTGGCCGCGCCGGCCGGCGCCCGCCCCACCATGGGCCTCGACCCGGGCCTGCGCACCGGCGTGAAGGTGGCGGTGGTCGACGCCACCGGCAAGGTGGTCGCCACGGACACCATCTACCCGCACGAGCCGCGCCGGCAGTGGGACGCCTCCGTGCACACGCTGGCGACCCTGGCCGCCGCGCACGGCGTCGAGCTGGTCGCCATCGGCAACGGCACGGCCAGCCGGGAGACGGACAAGCTCGCCGGCGACCTGATCAAGCGGCACCCCGAGCTGAAGCTCACCAAGGTGGTGGTCTCCGAGGCGGGCGCGTCGGTCTACTCCGCCTCCGCGTACGCCTCCCAGGAGCTGCCCGGGCTGGACGTCTCGCTGCGCGGCGCGGTCTCCATCGCCCGCCGCCTCCAGGACCCCCTCGCCGAGCTCGTGAAGATCGACCCGCGTTCGATCGGCGTCGGGCAGTACCAGCACGACCTGTCGGAGGTGAAGCTGTCCCGCTCCCTCGACGCGGTCGTCGAGGACTGCGTCAACGCGGTCGGCGTCGACGTGAACACCGCCTCCGCCCCGCTGCTCACCCGGGTCTCCGGCATCGGCGCCGGGCTGGCCGAGAACATCGTGCTGCACCGGGACGCCAACGGGCCGTTCCGCACCCGCGGCGAGCTGCGGAAGGTGCCCCGGCTCGGGCCGAAGGCGTTCGAGCAGTGCGCCGGCTTCCTGCGCATCCCCGGCGGCGACGACCCGCTCGACTCCTCCAGCGTGCACCCCGAGGCGTACCCGGTGGTGCGCCGGATCCTCGCCCACACCGGCCAGGACCTGCGCGCGCTGATCGGGAAGTCGACCATCCTGCGCGGGCTCCGGGCGACCGAGTTCGTCGACGACACCTTCGGCCTGCCCACCGTCACCGACATCCTCGCCGAGCTGGAGAAGCCCGGCCGCGACCCGCGGCCGGAGTTCCGCACCGCCACCTTCGCCGAAGGGGTGGAGAAGATCAGCGACCTCACCCCGGGCATGGTGCTGGAGGGCGTGGTCACCAACGTGGCCGCGTTCGGCGCGTTCGTCGACGTCGGGGTGCACCAGGACGGCCTGGTACACGTCTCGGCCCTGTCGCACACCTTCGTCAAGGACCCGCGCGACGTGGTGAAGTCCGGCGACGTGGTCCGGGTCCGGGTGCTCGACGTCGACGTGCCCCGCAAGCGGATCTCGCTGACCCTGCGGCTGGAGGACGAGGCACCGGCCGGACGCCCGCAGGGCGGCGACGGACGCCGCGACCGCGGCGGCCAGGGCGGCGGGCCGCGCGGCGGCCGTGACGATCGGGGCGGCCAGCGCGGCGACGGTCAGGGGGCTCGTGGCCAGGGCGGCGGTCCTCGCGGTGACCGGGGCGCCGGTGGCCAGGGCGGCGGCCCTCGCGGTGGCCAGGGTGCCGGTGGCCAGGGCGGTGGCCCTCGGGGTGACCGGGGCGGTTCGCGTGGCGGGCCGCAGCAGCGGCCGGGGCGCGGCGGAGGGGCTCCGGCACCGGAGAACAGCGCCATGGCGGACGCGCTCCGCCGCGCCGGCCTGGCCTGAGGTTGCGCGCGCTGTCGAGCTGGCGTCACGAACGACCCGGCTCGGCGGCGCACCCGCCTCGGGGCTGATCCGGGCGAGCGGTTGGCGCTTTTCAATCTTGGACAGTTGCCGTTCGCGGCGAACGGCAACTGTCCAGGATCCCTCGGACCATCGACATGGCGGGGCGAGGCGCGGCGCGTACCCTCGCGGGCGTGGGTGGGGACGACGGCCTGGAGTGGCGGGAGCGGCAGCGCCGCGCGGTGCGGGCACACGCGGCGGCCGACGCCCGGCAGCGCGCCGCCGAGCAGGGGCAGGCCGCGGAGTTGGTGGCCCGGTTCGCCGCCGAGGCGCTGCGGCGCGGGCTGCGCACCGAGCGGCTGACGGCGGCCGGCTACGACGGGCGGGGCCGCTACCGGACCCGGATCACCGGCTGGTACGTGGATCGGGCGCGCAGCCGAGCGGTGGACACCGAGGGCCGCTTCTACCTGCTCACCGTGCCGCCCAGCCTGCGGTCGCGCCTGTTCGGGGCGGACCCCGAGCCCGCCCCGGCGCCGCTGGTGGTCGGGCGGGGCGGCCGGGACGGCGAGTCGGTGCCCCTGGCGACGCTGCTCAACCTGCGTCTCGAGGCGGGCGACGACTGGCGCTGACCGAGCCCAGCCGATCGGCCCGCTGCCGCGGCACGCCCCGTGCCGACCGCCGCTGCACCCGCCGCCACCAGCAGAGTTGCACGACCAGGGTGAGCAGGCCGGCCAGCACGATGGCGGCCAAGTTGATGACGAGTTGGAGGGCTGAGCCGGCCGCCTCGTGCCAGACCCCGTAGGCCGCCGCGACCGCCACGTTCGCCGCCGCCGGCACGGTGGTCACCGAGATCAGCACGCCGACCAGGGAGCCGGACTTCTTCGAGGTCAGCGAGAGCATGCCGGCGACCCCGGCGAGTAGGCCGACCACCCAGGAGAGCGCGTCCGGGCGCCAGATGAAGTCGGTGAGCGGCCGGTCGGCCAGCAGCATGTCCCGACCGACCAGCCCGGTGGCGGTGAGTGCCCAGGTGCTCAGCACGGTGACCAGCATGGCGGCGAGGAAGCCGACCACCAGCGCCTGCACCGACCGGCCGATGATGCGCGGCTGCCGGCGCAGCAGCGCCACGCAGAGCGCGGCGAGCGGGCCGAACTCCGGGCCGACGACCATGGCGCCGACGATCAGGATGGGCTGGTCGAGCAGCACGCCGATGCCGGCGATCATGGTGGCGACGATGATCAGCGCGAGGAAGGTGCCGGTGAGCACCGTCTGCTCACCGGTCTTCGCGGCGATCTCGTCCCAGACCACGGCGTCCTCGCCGTGCCCGGGGGCGTCCTCGGCGGCCTTGTCCGCCGCCGCGGACAGGGTCAGCTCGACGTCGTCCGCGGCGATCGCCCCGTGCGCCTCGACGCCCAGTTCCTGGAGCCCGCGCAGGACGCCGTCGGCGCTCTCCCGCACCACGTCGCAGGTCACGTAGTCGCCGGCCGGCTGGCGGGCTGCCCCGGGGAGCACCACGAGGTGGGTGACGCCGGGATCGGCCGCCAGCAGGTCGACGACCGCGCTCGACTGGCCCGGCGGCGCGATCACCCTCAGGTGCAGCACCGGCCACCTCCCCCTGCCGTTGCGGCGGCCCAGCACCGCCGGCCGCCGCACTCTACTCGTCCCGCCGGAGACCGGGCCGGATCAGGTGGTTTGGGACGAGAGCCAGGGAGCGGCATTACCTAAGTGCCTTGTTGTCCGTTTTACCGGCCGTGACCAGTCGCAGCGATCACCGTTACCCACCGTCCCGGTCGGAGGCCCGATGAGCGGCCGTATCTACCTGTCGCCGCCCGACGTGGGGCCTCTGGAGGAGTCCTACGTCCTCCAGGCGCTCCGCTCCGGCTGGGTCGCCCCCCTCGGTCCCGAGGTCGAGGCATTCGAGCGGGAGATCGCGGAGCGCGTCGGGACCGGGCAGGCCCTGGCCGTCAACTCCGGCACGTCCGCCCTCCACCTGGCGCTGCTGTCCCTCGGGGCAGGGCCGGGCACCGTGGTGGTCGCACCGACGATGACCTTCGTCGCGACGGCCAACGCGGCGGTCTACACAGGTGCCGAGCCCGTCTTCGTCGACTGCGACCAGGCGAACGGCAACATGGACGTCGCCGCGCTGGAGGAGATGCTGCAGCGGTTGAGCCGGGCGGGCGAGACGGTCGCGGCGGTGCTCGTCGCGGACATGTTCGGCAGTTGCGCCGAGTACGACGACCTGCTGCCGGTCTGCGCCGCCGCCGGGGTGCCGGTCGTGGAGGACGCGGCGCAGGCCCTGGGTGCGACGTACCACGGACGTCCGGCCGCCTCGTTCGGCCGGCTCGGCGCCCTCTCGTTCAACGGCAACAAGATCATCACTACCTCCGGCGGCGGCATGCTGGTCTCCGACGACGCCGCGCTGCTCGCCCGCTGCCGGCACCTGGCCACCCAGGCGCGCGAGCCCGTGCCCCACTACGAGCACGCGGACGTCGGCTACAACTACCGGCTGAGCAATCTGCTCGCCGCGCTCGGGCGGGCGCAGCTGCACCGGCTGGACGGGATGATGCGCCGCCGCCGGCTGGTCCGGGAGCGGTACGCCAAGCTCTTCTCCACCGTTCCGGGCGTACGCCTGCTGGCGGACGGCGACGAGGGCTCGAACTGCTGGCTGACCAGCATCGTGGTCGACCCGGAGCGGTCGGGGTGGCGGGCGGCGGAACTCGGCACGCACCTCGGCGCGCAGGACATCGAGACCCGGCCGGTGTGGAAGCCCATGCACCTGCAGCCGGTCTTCGCGGGTTGCCGGGCGGTGATCACCGGAGCTGCGGAGAACCTGTTCGCGCAGGGCCTCACGCTGCCCAGCGGTTCCGTCCTGGACGACCGCCGGATGGCGCGGGTCGTCGGCGCCATCGAGGAGTTCCTGGACCGCCGGCGATGACGGGCACCGCCGCCGCGGAACGTTCCCGACCTGGACGACGAGGAGGTAGGCGTGCGACCACTGCGAATCGCCGTCCTGTTGAAGACCAACCAGGGCGGGCTCTGGATCATCCCCCAGGTGGAGGAACTCCGCCGTCGCGGGCACGAGGTGGTGATGATCCTCCCGCCCGGCGCGGGCCGGCTGACGGAGGAACTGCGGCGGAGTGGCTTCGAGGTGCGCGATTCACCGTTCGACTTCCGCTTCCGGCCCGGGATCGAAACGGTGCGCGGACTGTGGCGGCTCCGGCAGCTCGCCCGTCGGCTTCGCCTCGACGTACTGAACTACCACCTGTACGCGTCCGCGCTCGCCGCGCGCTTCGCCACCGTCGGCCTGCCGTTGCGGCGGGTGCACATGGTGGCCGGACCGCTCTACCTGGAGTCCCGGCTGATCCGGGCGGCGGAACGCCTTCTGTGGCGGCTGGACAGCGTGACCATCTGCGGCACGGGCTACACCTCCCGGCTTTACGGGGCGCTCGGGTGCCCGGCGGACCGGCGACCGGTGAAGTCCTACGGGGCACGGACCGCGCACTTCGCCGCCCTGGAGGGCTCGGCCGGTCGGGAGGAGACCCGCGCCAAGGCCCGCGCGGAACTCGGCATCGAGGAGGACGTGTTCGTCGTCATCATGGTGGCGTACGTCTATCCACCTCGGAAGATGGTCTTCCAGGGACGCGGCATCAAGGGCCACGACGTGCTGCTTACGGCGTGGCAGGCGTTCCACGAGCTGCACCCGCGCTCCCGGCTGCTGCTCGTGGGCGCCGGATTCTCGCCTGCCGGTGAGGCCCACCGGCAGGAACTGGTTCGGCAGTTCCACCTCGACCGGGACGACAGCGTCTCCTGGCTGACCTCGGTCGCGGACGTCCGCGACTGCTATCGGGCAGCCGATGTCAGCGTCAGCCCATCGCTCTCTGAGGGGCACGGCGCAGCCTGCGAGGCCAGCGCGTCGGGGGTGCCGTGCATCGTCAGCGATGCCGGTGGGTTGCCCGAGACGGTGGACGAGACGACCGGCTGGGTGGTGCCGCGGGGGGACGCGACGGCGCTGGGTGCTGCGTTGCGGAGCGCGTACCGCGAGTTCGTCGACGGCGACCTCCGGACGCGCGGTGAACGGGCACAGCGGTTCGCCATCCGGCACTTCGACAACCGGACGACGGCGGTCGGGGTCGCCGACATCGTTGAGGCCGCGTGCGGGACCACCGCCGGGAGGCCCTGATGCGGGTCGTCGTGACGTCGGAGTCCCGATTCAGTCGCACGCCGGACGGGCGGGTGTGGGTGGAGGCCGGCCCGGCCAACCCGGTCTGGCGCCGCTACCTGGTGGCCTTCGACCAGGTGCGGATCGCCGCCCGGGTCCGGGACGTGCCGGAGATACCGGAAGCCGCCGCCCGGGTGGATGGAGACGGGGTCGAGGTCTGGCCAATGCCCTACTACCTCGGCTTCCGCGGGTACCTGCGACGGCGGTGGGCCGTCGCCCGGGCGGTGACCGCCGCGGCGGACCGGCGAGACGCCGTGATCCTCCGGGTGCCCTCCCCGATCGGCTCGCTGCTGGCGGCGGCACGGGACCGCGCTCGCCTGCCGTACGCCCTGGAGGTCATCGGCGACCCGTACGACGTGCTCGCTCCCGGCGTGGTCCGGCATCCGCTGCGGCCGCTGCTGCAGGTCGCGTCGACCCGGCGGCTCCGCCGGCAGTGCCGCGCCGCCGCCGCCGTGGCGTACGAGACGGAGCGGCGCCTGCAGAGCCGGTATCCGACCCTGCCGACGACGCCGACCGCGGGCATCTCCAGCGTCGACCTGCCGCCTCCGGCGTTCGTGCCGCAGGCCCGTGCGGTCCGACCGCCACTGCGGGAGGCGACCCTGGTCTCGGTCGGGTCCCTGGAACAGCTCTACAAGGGCATCGACACGCTGATCGAAGCACTCGCGCTGATGCCCGCCGCCGGGCTCCACACGCGCCTGGTGCACGTGGGCGTGGGCGCCTACCGTCACCACCTTGAACAGCTCGCCGCCCGGCTGGGTGTCGCGGACCGGGTGACGTTCATCGGGCCGCTGCCCACCGTCGAGGCGGTCCGCCACCAGCTGGACGCCGGGGACCTCTTCGTGATGCCCTCGCGCACCGAGGGCCTGCCGCGAGCGCTCATCGAGGCGATGGCTCGGGCGCTTCCGGCGGTCGGCTCCACCGTGGGCGGCATACCGGAGCTGCTCGCCGCGGAACACCTGGTTCCGCCCGACGATCCCGCCGCTCTGGCCGCCGCCGTCACGGGCGTCCTGACCGATCCCGAAGCGCTGGCCGCCGCCTCGGCCCGCAACCTTGCCCGGGCCCGCGACTTCTCCGCCGAGACCCTCGACGCACGGCGGGCCGCGTACTACCGGGCGGTCGCCGAAGCCACCGAGCGGCGGCGGATGTACGCCGGCACGCCGGTGACTCTGTCCCCCTCCCGCTGACCCGGCCACGAAAGCGATGGGGCGTCCCGCACCGGTCGGCGCGGGACACCCCTTTTCGGCGACTACCGGCCGGCGGCTGCCCAGCGCCCCGCGACCTCGCGGAGGATCTCCAGGTAGCGGCCGAGCTGGTCCTCCCGGAACAAGCCCTCCAGTGCGTTGGGCGGCACAGCCGGGAGCCGGCCGGTGCGCTCCTTCACGGCGAGCCATTCCCGCAACTGGGCGGCGATGGCGTGCGGGTCGTTGCGGGTGACTCCCGCACCACGGTCCCGCAGCAGCTTCGCCGCCACGCCGCTCTCGTATCCGAGAAGGAGGATCGGGCGGTGCGCGTACAGATAGTCGAAGATCTTGCCGGTCATCGTGCCGACGTCCCTGGGGTCGTTCCACATCAGCAGAACGAGGGCGTCCGCGTCCGCCTGGATCCGCCAGGACTTCTCCGGGGACACCTGCCCGAGCAGGGTGACGGAGTCGGCCACCCCGGCACGCTCGACCGCAGCGCGCACTATCCCGTTGTCCTCCCCGGCGAAGATCACGTGTACCCGGGCGGCGTCGGGGCCGAGCAGGGCGATTGCGTCGAGCAGCGGACCGGCATCGCGCCTGCCCGGGTAGACATAACCGGTGTGGGCCAGGGTCAGTGTGGTCGCGGGCAGGTCATGGCCGACCGGACCGGGGTCGGCAGGCCCCGCGGGCGCCGGCACCGGCCTGCGATCGATGCCGTTCATGATCACGTGCGTGTCCACACCGAACGCTCGCCGCAGGGTCTCCGCCAGCGGCTCGGAGACGGTCACGCAGGCGGCGACCGACCGGAGCACCCGCCGTTCCAGCCTCCTGTCGACCGCCAGTCGCGGCGCCGACCGTACCCAGTACTCGTTTCCCACCGACCAGAGGTCACGGTAGTCGCCGACCCAGGGCACCCGGAGCCGGCGCGCGAGCGACGCTGCCACCGCGAAGCCGGAGAAGGGCGGACCGGACACCAGGATGACGTCCGGCCGCCAGTCGCCGGCGGTGTGGCGGAAGCCTCGGACAGCTGGCCGGATCCAGTTGAGCTGAGGGTCCGGCAGGAGCAGCTCCATCCCGGCCTTCACGACCAGGCGCCTCATGCCGCCGCGGACCCTGGCGAGCCCCGGGCTTGATCGCGCCGGTCCACCAGCGGCGCCGGGCGCCGCGGGTCGGTTGAGCCGCGGAAGTTTCGGCGACGGCGCGACCCGGATCACCCGCTCCTCGGGCACCGGCGTCGGCTCACCGCCCTGGTCCGCGCCGACGGCGGTCAGCACGCGGACGTCCCACCCCTGGCGCAGCGCCAGGGCCGCGAGCGCCG